>NZ_AP023423.1:580000-880000 GCF_021654335.1 Sideroxyarcus emersonii | reverse complement strand
CGATGAAATCGTCCACATAGGTGAATACCACCGGGATCACCAGCAGGCTCAGGAAAGTCGAGGTGATCAACCCGCCGATCACCACGATCGCCATCGGCGAGCGGAAGCTGCCGTCGCCCACGCCGAGGTCGAGCGCCACCGGCATCATGCCGGCGCCCATCGCCATGGTGGTCATCACGATGGGACGCGCGCGTTTCTTGCATGCATCCAGCAACGCCTCGGTACGGTTCATGCCGCGTTCGCGCCGCGAGACGATGGCGTATTCCACCAGCAGGATCGAGTTCTTGGTGGCGATGCCCATCAGCATGATGATGCCGATCATCGACGGCATCGAGATCGCGGTATGGGTCAGGAACAAGGCCAGGAAGGCACCGGGGATCGACAGGATCAGCGCCCACAGGATCGTCGCCGGCTGCATGAAATCCCGGAACAGCAGCACCAGCACGATATAGATGCACATCACGCCGGTGAACATCGCCAGGCCGAAGCTGGCAAACAGTTCCTGCATCATCTCCGCATCGCCGACCGGCGCCAGCTCGATCCCGGCAGGCATGTTCCTGATGGATGGCAGGGCCAGCACGGCGGCCTGCACTTTGCCCAGCGGCTGCCCGGCCAGCTCGATCTCGAACGAGATGTTGCGCTGGCGGTCGTAACGGTCGATCTCGGCCGGACCGCTCTCCAGGCTGAGGTTAGCCACGCTGCCCAGCAATACCGGCCCGCGCGAGCCCTGCACCACCAGATGCGACAGCAGTTGAATGTCCTGGCGGGCATCGTCGCGCAGCTTCACCACGATGGGCAGCTGCCGGTCAGTCAGGTTGAGCTTGGCCAGCGACTGGTCGTAATCGCCGTTGGTGGCCACGCGCAGGGTTTCGGCGATCTGGCTGGAGGTCACTCCCAGATCGGCCGCACGGGCAAAGTCCGGACGCACCACCAGTTCCGGGCGCAGCACGCTGGAATTGGACACCACGTTGCCGATGCCATGGATGGTGCGCAGCTCCTGCCCCACTTTCAGCGCATAGCTGGCGAGCAATTCGCTGTTCTCGCTGGTCAGCACCAGCTGGTATTTGTCGGAAGAAGACCCGAGTCCGACCTTGAACCGCACCCCGGGCAGCGCCATCAGCGCCTCGCGCAACTGGTCCTCGATCTGCTGCTTGCGCAGCTTGCGCTCGCCCCTGGGCTTGAGCTGGATGGACAACGTGGCCTTGCGCACATCGGATGCGCCGCTCGGCTCGAACACATTCCCCCCGGTCGAACCTGCGCCGATGGCGGTATAGACCAGCGTCACGTTTGGGTTCTGCATGATGATGTTGCGCGCCTGTTCGGCCATGGCGTAAGTCTGGTCGAAGCGGGTCCCCGGCGGCAGGGTCAGCGTCACCTGGGTCTGCGACAGGTTGTCCTTGGGCTGGAAGGCGGTGGGCAGGGTCCCGGCCAGCACGAACGAGCCGACGAAGAACACCGCGGTGAAGGCCAGCGTCTTCTTGCGGTTGTGCAAGCACCACTGCGCCCAGGTCAGGTAGATCTGCAGCCATTTCGGCATCGCATGCAGCTCGCGCGGACGCAGGAAATAGGCCGACATCATCGGCGTCAGCAGACGCGCCACCACCAGCGAGAACAACACTGCCACGGCCGCCGTCCAGCCGAACTGCACGAAGAACTTGCCCGGAATCCCGCTCATGAAGGCCGTCGGCAGGAACACCGCGACCAGCGTGAAGGTCGTCGCGATCACCGCCATGCCGATCTCGTCGGCCGCCTCCATCGCCGCCTGGTAGGGCGTCTTGCCCATCTCCAGGTGGCGCATGATGTTCTCGATCTCGACGATGGCATCGTCCACCAGCACCCCGACCACCAGCGACAACGCCAGCAAGGTCACCAGGTTGATGGTGAAGCCGAACACATGCATCAGTGCGAACGTCGGAATGACCGCCAGCGGCAAGGCCGTCGCCGCCACGATGGTGGCACGCGTGTTGCGCAGGAAGAAGATCACCACGATCACCGCCAGCAGGGAGCCCTCGAAGATCATCTCCATCGAGCCCTTGTAGGTCTCATAGACCTGGTCGACCGTATTGAACACGCGCTCCACGGTGACCTTCGGGTGCGTTTGTTTCAGGCTTTCCAGCGCCCTGGCCACCCCGTTGCCCACTTCGACATCGCTGGCACCGAGCGAACGGATGATCTCGAAACCGACCACTTCCTTGCCGTCATGCAGTGCAGCGGAACGGCGTTCGGCGATGGAATCGCTGACGTCTGCCACCTGGTCCAGCCTGATGCGGCGGCCATCGCGGATGCTGATCTCCATCTGCGCCAGCTGTTCGGCCGTCTGCACCGTCGCCAGGGTGCGCACGGATTGTTCCATGCCGCCGAGATCGGTGCGCCCGCCCGGCGCTTCCTGCTGGATCTTGTTCAGCTGCGTGGACACTTCCGTGGCGGTGATGTTCAGCGCCAGCAGTTTGGCCGGATCGAGTTCGACGCGAATCTGGCGCGTCACCCCGCCGACACGGTTGACCGCCCCGACACCTTTCACGCCGAGCAGCAATTTGGTGATGTTGTTGTCGACAAACCAGGACAGTTCTTCCTCGCTCATCTCAGGGTCGGCGATGGTATAAGTGACGATCGGCTTGCCGCTCAGCTCCACCTTGGTGACCACCGGATCGAGCATCTCCTTCGGCAGGTCGCTGCGGATGCGCGTCACCGTCGAGCGCACATCTTCCAGCGCCTCGCGCGTATCGCGTTCCAGCCTGAACTCGGCAGAGATGACGGCAGTGCCGTCGGTGACGTGGGTATACAGATGCTTCAGGCCCTGCGCACTGGCCAGCGCGTTCTCGATCTTGCGCGCCACCTCGGCCTCCATCTGGTCGGGGGAGGCACCCGGCATCGAGGCCGTGACCATCACCGTCGGCAGGTCGATGTCGGGGAACAACTGGATCTTCATGGATTTGAACGACATCACGCCGAGGAACGTGAGCATCGCAAAACCGAGTACCGCCGGAATGGGGTTGCGTATCGACCAGGAGGAAACGTTCATTTCACCACCTGCACGACGTCGCCCTCGGTCAGGAACGCCCCTCCGCTCTCGACCACCGGCTCGCCCTGCTTGAGCCCCTGCCTGATCTCGACCCGGTCGCCATTGCGCTGGCCGACCGCCACTTCGCGCTCGTGCACATGGTTGTCAGCGCCCACGACCAGCACGAAAGTCTTGCTGCCGCGTTGCAGCACGGCCGCCTGCGGCAACGACCACAACGCCTTCTTGCCGCTGATGTCGAACGTGCCGCGTGCGAACAGGCCGGCAACGACGCCCGAGCTGTCGGGCAGGGTGACCAGCGCATAACCGTAGCGTGTCTGCAGATTCACCGCGGGCGAGATGGCGCGCACCGTACCCTTGATGACGCGGCCTTCCCCGACGGCGACTTCGGCCGCCATGCCCTTGCGCAGCAGCATCAGTTCCTCGGCGGTCAGTTCGGCACGCCATTCCAGCCGCCCGTTGCGGATCAGCCGGAACAGTTCCGCCCCCGGCTGCGACATGGAGCCGGAATTGGCGCTGGCTGCGGAGATGACCCCGTCATAGGGTGCGACGATGCGGCCTTGTGCGGAATGGGATGCGTTCGGGTCGTCGCTGAGGCGCGCGAAGTTATCCAGCGTCACCAGCACATCGCCCTGCTTCACATGGTCGCCGATGCTGGCCTTCACCTCGGCGAGGCGCACGCCCTGCACCTGCGCGCTGATGATCGCCTCCTGCCACGGCACAATGCTGCCGTTGGCCGTCAGTGTGCGTCCCCATTTGTCTTCGTGCAGCATCGTGGTACGCACCGTCAGCGCAGGACGGCTTACCGCAGTTGCAGCGGGCTCGGCACTGGAGCGGCCGCTATCGAGCATCCAGGCGATCGCCCCGGCCACGAGCAGCGTCGTCAGGGCGATCCTGGATATCCTGGGGGCATGTTTGCTGGTCTGGATCATTGCTCTTGTTCCTTATGATTCGCGTTGGGCTTTTGTTCGTGCAACAACCGTACGGCGCTTGCGATCCGCCTCGATCAGCGCCGCCGCATAATCGACCAGCCTTTCCGCCATCGCCTCGCTGGCCTTCTGTCCAGCGATCAGCTTCGGGGCGAAATTGCTGACGGCCGCACGATTGTGGAAATAAAAGGTGGCCATACCGAGCAGCGCAAAGGTGATGCGGTCGACCTCGGCATCCGGCTTCTTCAAACCGAACTCGCGGCATAACAGCGCCTGCAGTTTCTCGTGACTCGGCCGGAACGCCTGCATCATCGCATCGCCCAGCACACCGCTGGGTTCGGCCTCCTCGCGCGCGTGCAAGCGCATGAACAACTGCAGCATCGGGTCTTCCTCGGCGACCGGCGGAAAGAACCACTGGTAAAAGGCATGCAGCCCCTGTTCGAGAGAGACGCTCGCGATGTCGAGCGTGTTGAACGTGTTGCATTCGTTCAGGAAAGGCAGGCGGAACACCTCGCGGTACAGCTCCGCCTTGTCCCCGAAGTGATAATGGATGGAAGCCAGATTGACGCCGGCGCGCTTGCATATCGCGCGTGTCGTTGCCGCATGGTAGCCGACCTCGGCGAACACCTCGCTCGCCGCCTGCAGCAAACGCCAGCGCGTCTCTTCCTGGGCGGCAGGCTGATGCCCGAGCACGCGCAGCGCTGTCTGCATCAACAGGCACCTGTTTTCTTTTTTGGCGGTCACATCGCGGCCCGGGTCCGTGGAGGGACGCCCAAGGTAATTCAGTCATTTGCTTAAGTCAAGCGACTGAATTTATTCCGAGGGCTGACCCGCCGGTCAGCGGGCGAGCAGTTTTTCGAACTCGGCCGGCGACACGGCATGCGAATACAGGTAGCCCTGCAGGTAATCGCAGCCCAGCCCGACCAGCATATCCCGCTGCGCCGCGGTCTCGACACCTTCGGCGATGGTCTTGATGCCGAGCTTGTGCGCCATCACGATGATGGCCTCGATCAAAGCCTTGCTGGATTCGACTTCATTGCCATCCTTGACGAAAGAGCGGTCTATCTTCAGGTAATCGATGTCGAACTGCGTCAGGTAGGAGAGCGCCGAGAAACCGGTGCCGAAATCGTCGATCGACACCTCGATCCCCAGCTTCTTGAACTCGACCAGCTCGTTCCTGACCCTGATCGAATCCGTGATCAGCAACCCCTCGGTGATCTCCACGGCGATGCTGGAAGGCGGCAGGCCCGAACGGACCAATCGCTCATGCCAGGGATGCCGCTCGGCACGGACGAACTGGATCGGCGATTTGTTCACACTCACCTGGACCAGAAGACCGGTGCTGTGCTTCCATTGTTCGACTGCCTTGATCGCCTCGATGAACACCCATTCGCCGATCTCCAGTATCAGGCCGGATTCTTCGGCCAACGGAACGAAGGTGGCCGGGCTGATCATGTCCCGGACGGGATGGTTCCAGCGCAACAGCGCCTCGGCCTTGACTATCCTGCCGCTCGCAGCTTCGACGATAGGCTGGTAGTAGACCGCCAGTTCGTTCCTCGCGAGCGCCTGGCGCAGGTCGTTCGTCAGGCGCATCTTTTCCTGCGCCTCCTGCTGCAAGGACGTGGTGAAGTAGCTGAATCCGTTGCGCCCGGCATCCTTGGCGGCATACATGGCCTGGTCGGCATGCTGCAGGAGCTCCTCCAGGTTGCCCGCATCTTCAGGATAGAGCGTGATGCCGACGCTGGCCGACACATGCCCGAAATCCCCATCGCCCAGATCGAAAGGGCTGGCGAGTTCGCGCAGGACGTTCTGCACGATGCGGTCTATGTTCGCGGTCTCGGCATATTCCGGCAGGATGACGGTGAATTCGTCGCCGCCCAGGCGGGCGAGCGTATCCGTCTCGCGTATGTGTTTGCGGATGCGCCTGGTCGCCTCGATCAGCAACGCATCGCCCTTGGCATGTCCCAGCGTGTCGTTGACCTCCTTGAAGCGGTCCAGGTCGATGAACAGCAGCCCGAGGGAATGTCCCGTCCTGGCGGACTTCCTGGTTTCCTGTTCAAGGCGATCAAGGAACAGGCGCCGGTTGGGCAGCCCCGTCAAGGTATCGAAGTTGGCATGGCGCCAGATCTGCTCTTCCTTCTTCTTCTGCTCGGTGATATCCGAGAACAGCGCCACATAGCGATGCACGCTGCCGTCGTCGCGCTTCTCCACATTGATGGTCAGGTGTTCCGCATACACGTTCCCGTCCTTGCGCCGGTTCCACAGTTCGCCGCGCCAATGCCCGGCTGCCTGTAACTGCAGCCACATGTCCTGATAGAACTCCTTCGACTGCAGGCCGGATTTCAGGATCCGCGGCGTCTGCCCGATCACCTCCTCCGCCGTATAGCCTGTCAGCTTGGTGAAGGCAGGATTGATCGCGACGATGCGCGACTCGGCATCCGTGATCAGCATGCCTTCGCTGCTGCTCCGGTACACCGATGCCGCAAGGCGCAACTCGTCCTCGTTCTGCTTGCGTTGCGTGACGTCCACAAATACGGCGAGCGAGGCCGGCTGATTCTCGAACAGCACCGAGATGGCACCAACCTCGGCGTAAAACACGCTGCCGTCCAGCCTGACCAGTTTTTCCTCGATCACCGCCGAGTTCTCCCCCTGCTCGATGGCGGCGCGGGCGCGCTGCATGACGATGCCCCGATAATCGGGATGCACCAGCTGCAGTACCTGGGTGCCGACCAGGCTTTCGGACTCCCCGGCCCGCAACAGCGTTGCCGCCGTCTGGTTGGCGAAGAGCACCTTTCCGTCGCGATGGATGAGGACGCCATAGGGCAGCAATTCGATCAGGTGACGGTACTCCATCTCGCTCTGGAACAGCCTGACGGTATACAGCTTGCGCTCGGTGATATCGTAGAACCAGCCCAGCACCGCATCTTCGCCGCGATACCTGATCGGCATATAGGAGGCGAGCGTCCAGACCGAACCGCTGCCGGGGATATGCAGCTGGACCTCGCGGTTGATGATGGGCTTTCCGCGCGACAGTTCGGCCAGGATCTCGTCGTATTCATCCTCTCTGGCGTAATACTTCCCGGGATCGTCGCCGATGGCATTGGGATTCCTGATCAGTTCTGCATAGCCGGCATTGCAGAACAGCACTTTCCGCTCCTGTCTGGAAGCGATCCGCACGGCGATGGGGCTCAGGTTGAGTATCTCCAGCAGGCGCTGCTCGTTCTCGACCACCAGATCTTCCGCTTTCCGTTTCTCGGTGATGTCGTTGCCGATGGCGATCAGGAAACTGGCCTTGCCGCTGCCGTCCAGGATCAGTGCGTTCGTCCAGTTGAACAGCCGCACCTTCCCGTCGCGGCTCATCCAGAAGTTCTCGTAGTTTGTCGAGATCTGTCCGGCCAGGGCCGACTCGAACACGTGCTCGACCCCAGCCTGCTGCCAGGGCGGCAGGAACTTGCGCCAGAAGTAGGGCCTGTCCCTGACTTCGTCGAAACGGTAGCCGGTGAATTCTTCCGCCGCACGGTTGAAGCGGACGATGGAGCCATGGCGGTCGAGCACCAGGATCAGGGGGCCGGCGGACTGCAGGATGGCGGCGACGAAATCGCGCTCCTCCTGCAAATGCCTCTGCAGCTGCTTGCGTTCCGTGATGTCGCGCGAAGAGTTGAACAGCACCGGCTTGCCGCCCAGCATGAGCGCAAACCCGCTCACCTCCACGTCGAAGATCGTACCGTCCCGGCGTCTGTGGCGCGTTTCGAACTGGGATCGGGCCGGATAATCGAACTGCTTTTTGACGACGGCACGCAACTGGCCGGCATCCTCGAATCCCGCATCCCACTGCGACACATTCATCCCGATCACTTCATCGCGCCGGTAACCCAGCATGCTGCAGAACGAGTCGCTGGCCTCGATCACATTGCCGGCAGCATCGAGAATATGGATCCCGTCGCTGGCATTGCGCAACAGCGCCAGGTTTTTTTCGTTCTCCTGCTGCAGCGCCTCCCTGCTGTCGATCAGGCTCTGGTTGAGATCGACCGCAAGCTGGATGGCGCGCCTGCGGCCATTGATCGTCAGCCAGGTGATCAGCGCGAGCAGCAGGCTGACCACGCCCCCGCCGGCCGCGATCCAGTAAGGCTGGCTGGTGTTGAATCGCGCCTCCATGGCCGGCTGGGAACCGATCTGCATGGTCCATTCATGGCCGGCGATCTGCAGATGCCGGATCGCCAGGAAGCGCGGATCGGGATTGTGGCCGGAACCGGATTCGTACATCAGGGTGGGGCCGGATATCTCGTTTCCATCATGGAAACGGATGTCCAGTTCGTTGGCGCGCTCTCCGAAAATGCCGCGCATCAAGTCGCCCATGCGGAACGGCGAATAGACCCATCCGGCCAGATTGGCACGCCGCTCGGCCAGCGTGGCATGCGGCGTCCCTCCGCGGTAAACCGGGAAATAGAGCAGGAATCCGGCTTGCACATCCTGGCTGGTCTCCTGAACCAGTTCCACCTTGCCCGACATCGCGGCCTGCGCGGTATCGCGCGCGGCCTCCATCGCTCCGCGCCGCACCGACTCCGAATACATGTCATAGCCGAAAGCCCGCCGGTTGCGCCAATCGAACGGTTCCAGATAGATGATCGAGGTATAGGACTCGCGCGCGCCCGCGGGCCTGACTGTGTAGTCGGGAAAGCCTTGCCTGCGCATGGAGGCGATATGGCCTGGCAATTCCCGCGGCGCGATACGCAGCGAAAAACCGATGCCCTGGATGCCGGGGTATGTCGTGCCCAGATTCAGGCTCGCTACATATTTCCTGAACTCGTCCCGATCGACTTCGCCGGTGGCATCAAACAGGGCTTGCGCCCCGCGCAGGGCCTCCTGATACAGATGCAGCCGGTTCTCCGTCTTGTCGACCGTGTCGTTCACGCGGAAGTCGAAATAATCCCTGGCGTTCTGCTCGACCGCCTGTTCCTGCACATTCCATAGCAGGTAGGTGGCGATCAACGAAACCATCAGCACCAGCCAGGGCAGGTAGCGGCCGTAATTCTTCCATTTGCTCGCCTGGGATTGATCGATCAGGAACTGACCGGAAGGTATCGATGTTTGAATGTCGTTGCCCATGAATCGCCATTTCGCCTGCCCATGCAGTCGAACCGAAATGCCCGGAGTGGGAGATGAATAATTTTTATATGTAGGAAGGTTCCGGCTATCCATGCCATGCCGGCATCGAACGGCCTTGCAGGGTGAACAGGGAATCAATCATGCACTGGCCGGATTATAACAACTAACCCGACCAATCGAACGTACGCCGATGCACCATATTACCCTTTAAACTCATGTGGATATGCATGGGAATGGGGGTTGAAAACAGGCTCCAGGCAACGGCCCGATGCCGCACACACAGCAAGCCTGATCGCCCCCATAATCCCGGACGACACCCCGGCTGGCTCAAATCCTACCGAGCGGGCCGAAAAAGATTCATAATCGGCGCAGAAAATTCGAACGGGAGGGGATATGTCGCGCAATTCTCTTTGCACCATCGCCGTTGCAGCTGCGCTTGCGGGATGCGCAGCGAAACCGGTCGTCGTGGCCGACGACTCCCCCCTCCACCCCACCGCCGTGATAGAACGGCATGTCGTCAACAACGGCATCAAAGGCTTCTTCCCCACCGAAAGCACCGAACTGGGTTATGTGCGCAGCAACATGCGCCGTGACGAATCGATGTTCAAGGGCACCGGCACCTTCTCCGGCTATCTGATCGGATCGAAATCGGGGATCCGGATTTCGCGCATCGACCGCAACCTGCAGTGGCTGCTCGACACTGAAAAACAGGAATACAGCGAATGCCCCCTGAAGGGTTGCGCCGAAACCTCGAAGCGGGCAGCGCCCAAACAAAACGATACTCAGCAACCGCCCAAGGCGCGGCATGAATCCGGTTGCACCATGAGCATCGCGCACACCAGCTTCACGGTAAAGGCGACTGGGCAAAAGAAGACCATCAACGGTTTCGACACGGACGGATACCAGGTCGCCTGGGTGGTCAAGCTGCGCGACAACGCGGCGCGCAATTCGACCAGCACGTTGAACATGGACATCTGGACCACGCCGATGTCCCGTTCCATACGCGATGCGCTGAATATGGAAGAAGCCTACGCCCGCGCATTTGCGGGGGCCGTTGCCCCTGCCGGCAAGCAGCAGATACTCCCGTCCGATGCCGCCAAGCTGATCGCGGCATACATGGCAAGCACCCTGAAACAGGCAGATCTCAAGGCGTTCCTCGACGCTGGCAGGCAAATGGAAAAGATCAGGGGATACCCGATCTCGACCCATCTGGCATGGAGCATGGACGGCAACGCCTGCGCGCCCAAGGAAACCAGGGAAGAGCCGGCCCGCCAGGAATCGATCTCGGCCAGCCCGCAAGGACTGGTTTCCGGCCTGACCGGGATGTTCGCAAAACAGAAGACCGAAGAGACGATGAAAGCGGCCGAGGGCGAGCCGATATTGTCGTTCACCGTCGAGGTCAAATCGCTCAAGCTCGACCAGCTGCACGACAGCCTGTTCACGGTGCCGGCGGATTACCGCCTGGTGTCGAAACCATAAAGCCTCTGCGAGCCGGTAGTCGGCTGCGTTTCAGTTGCGCGGCGCAGATCGATCGGCGGGAGCATCCGGTTTCTCCAGGATGACCAGCGCGATTCCGCCGAGTATGGCGACAGATGCGAATGCCAGACGCAGCGTGAGCGGTTCGGCCAGGAATGCGACCCCGCCGACCGCGGCCAGCACCGGGACGCTCAGCTGTACGGTCGCCGCATGCGTCGCTTTCAGCGCGGGCAGCACGGTGTACCAGACGGCATAGCCGATCCCGGAGGCCAGCGCACCGGACAATACCGCGTACAACAATCCGGCGCCATCCACGGCAGCAGCATCATGCAGCGACAGGCTCAAGAAAGCGGCAATCGCGGCTGCTCGCAAGAAATTCCCGGCGGTCACCCTGGTCGGATCGCCGGCCCCCTTCCCGCGCAAGGAATACACGCCCCACGCGACACCGGCGCCCAGCATCAACAAGGAGCCAAGCAATGGCGGCGCGGACAGTCCCGGCAGCAGCAGGCCGACCAGTCCGGCGAGCGCAAGCACAAGGCCCGCCAGCTGTATTTTTTGCAGCCTTTCTCCCGCCCGGATGCCGTATCCGATCATCGTTGCCTGCACAGCGCCGAACAGCAACAATGCGCCGGTGGCGGCGGGAAGGCTCACATAGGCAAAGGAAAACCCAGCCGCATAGGCGAATAACGCAAGCGCCGACCACCAGTTGCCCTGGCCCGGGAGCGCGCCGCGCTGCATCCGCACGACCAGCCACAGCACCGCCGCACCGGCGGCCAGCCGGATCGCGGTGAAACTCGCCGCATCGATGCCGGAATGCCGCAATGCGACGCGGCACAGCAGCGAATTGCCGGCGAACGCGAGCATCGCCAGCGACGTCAGGGCAATGATGCGCGTACGGGATCGCGCTGTGCTGGTTGCCGGCATCCGCTGCTTCAGAACGGCAGGTCCCGGATCAGCAGCTTGACCAGTGCGTCTGCGCTATCCTGCAGCATCGCCTTGGGATGTTTGTCGCAATACACATCCGTCCAGTCCTGGATCGAGATCTTGTCCGAGTTCCGGATGAAGTCCCGCGCGAGCATCTCGCCGTACATGCCATTCGCCCCGGAGAGATAGCCATTGAGCCAGACCGCATACGCCTCGGCATCGGCGGGCCTGTTCTTCCTGTCCTGCCATTGCGCGCAGGAGACCGCCCCGATCACGGTGTTCGCATTCGCCGGCCCCGCCGCCAGACCGCACACCAGTATTGCCAGCAATATATAAACCTGCGTCTTCATGGATCACCTCCGGCGAAATGTTTTCACGATATCGGCACATACCCGGTCGCCCGCTTGGTGACAGACCGGCATCAGGACATTTACAACTCGATACTCTGGTAGACGATCTCGACCACCACCAGTTCTTCCACGCCGTCGGGCAGGCGCAACATCACGGCATCCTCCACGCGCGCCTTGAGCAGCGTACGCGCCAGCGGCGACACCCAGCTGATCAGCCCGCTGCCGGCATCCGCCTCGTCGATGCCGACGATGCTGTAGGTCCGCTCCGTGCCGTCGCCGTGGCACACCGTGACCGTCGCGCCAAAGAACACCTGTTCGCAGCCCCGGCGCTGTTCCGGATCGATCACCTCGGAATTTTCCAGTCGCTTGGCAAGGAAGCGCAGGCGGCGGTCGATCTCGCGCAGCCGCTTCTTGCCATAGATATAGTCCCCGTTCTCCGAGCGGTCGCCGTTGGAAGCCGCCCAGGCCACGGTCTGCACCAGCGCCGGACGTTCCACATCCAGCAGGTGCATGTATTCCTCTTTCAGGCGGCGGTAGCCCGCCGGGGTGATGTAGTTCTTGCTGCCGGCGGGGATGGCGGGCAATGACGGCCCCGCATCGTCGTCATCGTCGTCGGTTTCACGGGTGAAGGCTTTGCTCATGTTCATTGCAGCGTTTTGGTCTCTGCCAAATAGTAACTGAAAAAACGCCTGCGGTAGTGGTACGGATATTGCTGAATTTGGCACTCCATCATTCAACACGACAAGGTGCACCATGCTATTCGACACTTACGAACAAAAAAGTTTGCTGTTCAACATGAACTTCAAAGAATCCGAGGGGGCTTATGCCGCCTATCGCGGCGACCTGGTGCTGGAGCTGGGCGAGATCGGCGACGCGCTCGGCCACCGCAAGCCGCCCACCGCCACCATCAAGAACACCATCGTGCTGGCGGAAAAGGACCGGATCAAACTGTACGTCGGCAGCCTCGACGAACTCGCCCTGCTGCCGAAGGTGCTGGATTACTATCGGGCCGATTTCGCCCCGGATGTCCGCATCATCCTGTTCGTAGTCAACATCGGCAAGCCGCTGGTGATCGAGATCGACGGCCTGTCCATCGCCGCCATCGGCATGCAGGAAGGACTGATCTGGAACGAGCTGATCGACATCGCCGCGCTGGACAAGGGCGACTTCAAGGGGCAGTCGGCGACGGAGAAGATCGTCACGGTCTACCAGGCCCTGACCGACTACAAGCCGAAGGGCGACAAGGTCCCGTTCGATGAAGCCCTGAAACGGACGGTCGAACTCAAGCGCGCAGGACGCGGACCTGTCTGATCCTGACTGTCGCATCGACTGCCGATTGTCGCGTTCGCGACAACCGGCAGCCCACCCCGGGAGACCACATGCCACACATCGGACTTTTCTTCGCCAGCAGCACCGGCAACACACGGCGTATCGCCAAACTGATTAAGAAGCGTTTCGACGACGACATCATGGCCGACGCGCTGAACGTCAACAAGGCCAGCGCCGGACTGGTAGCCGGATATACCCATCTGATCCTCGGCACCTCCACGCTGGGCGGCGGCCAGTTGCCCGGCCTGTCCACCGATTGCATGGGCGGGGGGTGGGAGGAGTTCCTGCCGCAGCTGCAGCAGGTTGATTTCAGCGGCAAGACCGTCGCCCTGTTCGGCCTGGGAGACCAGGCCAGGTATCCGGAGGAATTCGCCGATGCGATGGGCATCATCCACGAGTTCGTCGCTGCGCGCGGCGCCAAGGTGGTCGGTGCATGGCCTGCCGACGATTACGATTTCATCTCCTCCAGAGCATTGCTGGACGACCGCTTCGTCGGCCTCGTGCTGGACCAGGAGAACCAGAAGTCGCTCACCGATACCCGGCTGGATTCCTGGCTGAAATTGATCGCGCCGGAATTCGGCTTGCCGCTCTAGCGCCATCCCTCCCGGCCTCGCTCCGTGACACCCTCCTCGTGTCACGGAGAACGATGCTGCACGACCGTGCCACAACGCGCCAATCAGGCGTAACATTCCGCCTGCAAGCCCACAAGCAGTCTGAAGATGTCCTTTGGTTTCTTTCATGCAAGCTAAGGAGAGGCGCGATGACCGGCAGCACACAATACATTTTCGAATTCGAAAAAGGCGACGGTAAAAACAAGATGCTGCTCGGCGGCAAGGGGGCGAACCTGTGCGAGATGACGCAGATCGGCCTGAACGTCCCCCCCGGCTTCACCATCACCACCGAGGCCTGCCTCGCCTACCTGGAAAAGAACCAGCTGCCCGCAGGCCTGATGGACGACATCAAGGCCCACATGAAGTCGCTGGAGAAGAAGACCGGCAAGGGCTTCGGCAGCAGCGACAATCCCCTGCTGGTCTCGGTGCGTTCGGGTTCGTCCATGTCGATGCCGGGCATGATGGACACCATCCTCAACCTCGGCCTCAACGAGATTTCGCTCAAGGGGCTGATCAAGCAGACCGCCAACGAGCGTTTCGCCTACGACGCCTACCGCCGCTTCATCCAGCTGTTCGGCAAGATCGCGCTCAACATCGGCGACGAACATTTCGACACGCACATGACCGCGATCAAGCGCAAATTCGGCGCCTTGCAGGATGTCGATCTGAAGACCGAGCATCTCAGGGAAGTAGCGGCCGGATTCCTGGAGATCGTGCAACGCCACAGCGGCAAACCGTTCCCGCAGGATCCTTACGAACAGCTGGAGATCGCGGTGGGCGCGGTGTTCCATTCCTGGATGGGCAAGCGTGCGGTGGATTACCGCAAGCAATTCAGGATCACCAAGGACATGGCCAACGGCACCGCAGTCAACGTCTGCACCATGGTGTTCGGCAACATGGGCAACGATTCCGGCACCGGGGTGGGCTTCACCCGCAATCCCGGCACCGGCGAGAACCTCATCTATGGCGAATACCTGACCAATGCGCAGGGCGAGGACGTGGTGGCGGGGATCCGAACGCCCAAGGCGATCTCCGAAATGGAAAAAGAGATGCCCGAGATCTACCACCAGCTCATCGCGCTGCGCGACCGGCTGGAATCGCATTATCACGAAGTGCAGGATTTCGAGTTCACCATCGAGAAAGGCATCCTGTACTGCCTGCAGACGCGCAACGGCAAGATGAATGCACGCGCCATGGTGCGCACGTCGGTGGAGATGTTCAACGAAGGACTGATCACCAAGGACCGCGCGCTGCTGCGCATCGATCCGGCGACGCTCGAACAGCTGCTGGTACCGCAACTGGCGCCCAACTTCCGCGGCAAATCGCTGGCGCAGGGCCTGCCCGCCTCGCCCGGCGCCGCCTCCGGCAAGATCGTGTTCGATGCGGACACGGCCGAGATCCGCGGCCGCGCCGGCGAGAAAATCATCCTGGTGCGCGAGGAGACCAAACCGGAGGACATTCACGGCTTCTTCCAGGCCGAAGGCATCCTGACCAGCCGCGGCGGCAAGACCTCGCACGCCGCCGTCGTCGCCCGCGGCATGGGCAAACCCTGCGTCTCCGGCTGCGAGCAGATCGTCATCAACGATGTGTTGCGCAGTGCGCAGATCGGCGAGACCACCCTGCATGAAGGCGACGTCATCACCATCAACGGCGGTACCGGCCACGTCTATGCAGGCGAGGTGCCGACCGTGCATGCCGAATTTTCCGGCGAGATGGCGACGCTGCTGTCCTGGGCGGACGAGGTGGCCAGGCTCAAGGTGATGGCGAATGCCGACACCCCCAACGATGCCGCACGCGCGCGCGAATTCGGCGCGATGGGTATCGGCCTGTGCCGCACCGAGCGCATGTTCAACAGCACCGACCGCCTGCCCATCGTGCAGGAGATGATCCTGGCCGAAACGACCGAAGCGCGCCAGGCGGCACTCGATCGCCTGCTGCCGATACAACGTGCCGACTTCAAGGGCATCTTCAAGGCGATGAAGGGGCTGCCCGTCACCGTGCGCCTGCTCGACCCGCCGATGCACGAGTTCCTGCCCACCGCCGCGCAGCTCGAACTGGAGATCGCGCACCTGCACCAGCTGCGCGACACCATCAAGGGACTGGAAGAGCTGCCGGATACGCTCAAGATGCTCAATCCCAAGCTGTACCAGCAGTATGCCGACGGCCTCACCAAGCTGATGGGCGGGCTGGGCGAATTCAAGGAGTCGCACCTGGAAGAGGACGTGATCAGCAACAAGGAAGTGGTGCTGAAGAAGGTCCGTGCGCTGGCCGAAGTCAACCCGATGCTGGGCCATCGGGGCGTGCGGCTGGGTATCACCTATCCCGAGATCTACTCGATGCAGATCCGCGCCATCCTCGAAGCGGCGGCGCTGTGCGCCAACGAGGGCATCGAGATCCATCCCGAGATCATGGTGCCGCAGGTGGCGACGGTGGAAGAACTCAAGCGCATCCACAGCTATGTGCAGCGCATCCATGAGGAGGTGAAGGCGACCCACGGCATCGACGTGAAATTCAAGTTCGGCTCGATGCTGGAAGTGGTACGCGCCTGCATGCGCGCCGGGCGCATGGCGGAAACCGCCGAGTTCTTCTCGTTCGGCACCAACGACCTGACCCAGGCCACTTTCTCGTTCAGCCGCGAAGATGCGGAGAACAAGTTCCTGCCCGCCTACACCGAGAGCGGCATCCTCGAAGACAATCCGTTCGAGGTGCTGGACATCAAGGGCGTCGGACAGTTGATGAAGATGGCGGTACAGAAAGGCCGCGCCACCAACCCCGAACTGAAAGTCGGCATCTGCGGCGAACACGGCGGCCATCCCGGCTCCATCCGTTTCTGCCACTACGTCGGACTCAATTACGTTTCCTGTTCCGGTCCGCGCGTACCCATCGCACGCCTTGCAGCCGCCCAGGCCAAGCTGCTGGAAAGCCAATACCAGGAACCGAACTGACGCCCGTCATACCCGCAGCAGCCTCCGGCCGCGATACGGGCCGGAGGCCCCTCCCCCCTTCAACCGCAAGCCTCCCCGCCGCACTTCGTTGCAAATCCCACAACGCGTTCCGCGCAGCGTGACAAGTCCGACAAAGTACGGATCGCGCGCGCAGGAATGATGCGGCAAACCGCTTGGCAAGCGGGAAAACCGACTTTTCCAAATGCAGGCACGCGCTTTGCTTATACAATATCGTTATGTATGAATATGCATAACGAAAGTCGACGACCTGCCCGGCGTACTGCTTTCTTTCGACAATTCAACGATCAAGGAAATCTCATGCTAAATCTGAACCATGGCTGCAAACTGGCGCTCGGCAGCGCCGTGCTTGCCGCCAGCGCCGCCTATGCGGACACGCCTGCCGACCAGCCACTGCCGGACTTCAAATTTTCGGGGAACATCCGCGCTTATTCCTTCAGCAGGGATTACACCAATAGCACCCTGACCGACCTGCACTCCACTTCGCTGGGAGGCCGGCTGAAAGTGGAGACCGCGAGCCCTGACGGCCTCGGTGCGGCATTGGGCGTGTATTTTGCGCAGGACATCGGCCTGAACAATCACGACCAGAACAACAAATACATCAACCCGCTGCTGATGGGGACGGACTACGGGATATACACGCTCGGCGAGGCCTACGTCCAGTACAGGAAGCCGGAGTTCCTGGCGCGGATCGGCAACCAGAACATCGACAATCCCTGGATCAACCCGTCCGACGGCTTCATGATCCCCAACCTCTATCAGGCCGGGGTCGTCTCGTACTCGCCCATCCCGGGCCTGCAGCTTGAAGGGGACCGCGTCTTCCGCTACGAGAACCGTACCGCATACAGCTTCTCGAACAGCAACATCTTTGCCCTGCCATACGACAACCCCCATTACACCGGCGGCAACATCGGCGCAGCGGCTTTTGGAATGACCTACAAGAACGACGGCATCAGCGCCAGGACCTGGCTGTACCGCTTTTACGATTTCGCGCAGATGGCATGGCTGCAGGGCGGATACAAGATGAACCTGGACGGGGTGTCACCTTTCGTCGATCTCCAGTTCATGCGCGAAACCGGCGACGGCGCCAACCTGCTCGGGGCAGTCGACAGCAAAGCCTACGGCGCCAAGACCGGCATCGCCTTGCCGGACAAACTGGGCAGCGTTTATTTCGCCTTCAACAAGGTGCCGGTCAATCCGACCGCCGGGATTTCCAACGGCAATCTGCTGTCGCCGTATACCCAGGTCTACAATACCGACCCGCTCTACACGACCGTGATGAACTACGGCCTGGTGTCCTCGCGCGGTGCCGGCCACGCCTGGAAGATCGGCAGCAACCTGAAGCTGCTGAACGAGAAGCTGGATGCCGAGATCACCTACTCCCGCTACGACACCGCCCCTTATGTCGCCAACGTCAACGCGCTCATGCTGGATCTGGCCTATCACCTGGACGGTTCGTTCGCGGGCCTGACGATCCGCGACCGCCTGGGCATCGAACACGGACTGGCGAGCTGGGGCAGCTCTTATGTGGACAATCGCGTGATGCTGCAGTACGCCTTCTGAACCCGCATCGGCAGGACCGGCAAGGCAGCGGCCCGGATTACGCGGTGCGTATCCCGGCCGCTTTCGCCGATGCACGGATTCACTTCGCCGCCGAATACGTCATACAATCGCACCAGGTGCCGGGCACCAGAAACGGGAAACGCAAAACAATCAGGGAGAATGGCATGAAAACATGCTGGAAAAAGGCGGCTCTCGTCCTGTTTGCCGTCGGCGGAACGATGCTCCTCGGCGGCAATGCACAGGCATACATCGACATGCCGGAACGGGAACACGTCCAGACGCTCGTCTGGATCATGGAGGCGGTCACACTGGTCACCATCGTGACGGTGTTCTGGTTCCTCTGGCGGATCGGCAAGCGCGCCCAGCAAAGCAGGAATCCGAAACAGGACGATACGCCGGAGTGACCGCATGCATCGCCCCGGCGTATATGCCGGGGCCCAGTCAAGCAGTTACCCGTGAGGTCCTACCTGAACCAGCGCTCCATCGACGCCAGCAGTCTGTCTATCAGCCCGAAACGGGCCAGTATGAAGAACAGCGCGATCCCCAGCAGTGTTCCGATCCCGAACGCTTGAGCCATCGGATTCATGATCTATCTCCTTTAACCTTGATTGATGAAATTCGTTTCGCGCCGACACCAGGTCAAAACATTTCCCACACCTTATCCCGGTTGACATACGCCAGCGCCCAGGCGCCGATGGTGAAGGCCCAGGCGATGATCTTGACGATGATCGACTTGATGATCAGCATGTCCAGTTGCAGCAGCACGGTGAATGCGGTGATGTTGAAAGCGATGATCATGTAGACGATCACGGCGGGTAGCTTGAACATTGGGTACTCCTTCCCGTTGAGTTGTCGAATCCTGTTGCCCGCTCAGGGCGCCTTGGCGGCATGTCCAGCCCGCCCCTGTGCGTTGGCGGTGTTCTGTTGCACGCATTGTTGCCAGCGTCCGCTCGCTTCGTTGCCGGGGTCCTGCTCCAGGTAGCAGGCGCATTTGCAGGCAGCCGCCCGGTAGCAGGCCCCCATGTCGCCGCCTTTGCACGATTGCTGCTGGATCTCGCACTGGCTGTTGCAGACTTTGGCCAGCTGGCGTTCCTTGAGTTGCTGTTCGAGCGGGATCTGCGCCGGGATCTGTTGCTGCGTGTAGATGCCCCAGGCCATCATGGCGACGCCGGCCAGAAAGAAGGCGCCCACCGGCCAATTGAAGCGGATGAACAGGGTGCGCAGGGTGTCCCGCCAGGTGGCATCGCGGCGCGCTTCGCCGAATTCGAAACTCAACAGGCCGGCAGTACCGGTCTTGGCATGCAGACGGTCGCAGGCGTCGATGCATTCGCCGCAGTCGATGCAGCTGTCGTCGATGGTGATGTGGGTCGGTTCGATGCGGGTGATGCAGCTGGCGGCGCAGTAGTTGCATTTGTTGCATTCGGCGGCGCGGGTGCTGTCGTAAGCGATGTGCAGGGCGTCACGGGTCTTGAACATCTTCTGGCCGATGCGGTACAGGCAGGCGTAGTCGCACATGAAGTAGCGAATGACCGCGATGTCGATGAAGATGAGGAAGACGGTGAAGTAGTAGAGCCTTTGCATGAAGGCGGAGAGCTGGCCGCTGGGACCTGCGCTGAAGAACGAGCGCACTTCGCTGAACGGGAAGAAGAACAGGAAAGGGATGAGGGCGAGGACCAGGGAGACGGCCAGGAAGGTGAGTCCGAGCAGGGCCCAGTTCCAGATCTTGTTCTTGGCGGCGGCGACCTTGAGGCCTTCGCCGTTGACGTCGACGCTGGCGCGTTTGCCCAGCAGTTTGTAGGTGAGGTTGTTGGCCCATTCGGACAGCAGGTTCTGCGGGCAGGCCCAGCCGCACCAGGCGGTGCCCAGGGTCATGTAGATGATGAGGGGGACGGTGATACCCACCAGGGCCAGGCCGAATACGAAGGCGAAATTGGACCACCAGATCTGGCTGTCCAGCATGGTGAAGCTGGCGGTACTCAGGTCGATGCGGAAGAAGCCCAGCGCCGGGATCAGCGCAATCAATGCCAAAGTGCCCAGTTGCACGAGCCTTCTCTTCCCCCGGTACGCCGATCTTTCCATCTGGTTGCCTGCCTGCTCTGTGCTGATGCAGCCCCGGACTGCATGCGTTCCGCTCGCATGCGGGACCGGGCCATTGCGCCTGCCTGTTGACGGGATATACCTGAAATCCATCCGGTATATTAGTTAGTATTAATATACCAATATTCAAATCGCCCCGCAAGTGTCCGCGACAAGCGACGGCAGATCATTCGTGCCGATCCAGCGTCGCGAGCATCGTTGCGACATCGACGAGTTTGTCGCGCGGCGCCCCGCGCCATTCCCCGCGCGCGACTTCGATCCGGTCGAGCTGTTTCCAGTCGTCGAAGGAAACCGGCTGCACGCCGCGTCCGCGCAGCAGATCGATGATCGCTTGCCGCTCCGGCAATATACGGGCCGGAAGCCCGATCCCGTCGGCCATCATGTGCTCGACGACGCGGGCCGAGGCCGCCTTGTGCGAACCGATGAGCCCTTGCGGTCCGGTCCTGGCCCAGCCGACGACATATTCATTGGCGACCACCGCACGGCTGGCCGCATCGACCACGCGCCCGTCCTCGTTGGCGATCACGTGCGCCTTTTCGTCGTACGGGACTCCGGCAATCCGTTCGGCGCTGAACCCGATCGCCGGCAGCACCATGCCAACCTGCAGCGTCTCGAACACACCGGTACCGCGCGCAGCGATGCTACCGTCGGGCCGCATCTCCAGCCGGTTCTTCTCCAGCCTGAGCCCGGCCACGTTGCCGTCGGCACCGGCAAGGACCTCGGTCGGCGCAAGCAGGAAACGCATATGCAGTTTGCGCGTCTTGCCCTCCGGCAGCCGCGCAGCAAATGACCGCAGCACTTTCAGATTCTTGTCTTGCGGCGAATCCTGCACCGGCTCCGGCACGGCTCCAGCGGCGATCTCGTCCAGTTCGACGACAGGCTCGGCATCCGCCATTTCGCCGAGCTCCTTCAGTTCGGCCGAGGTGAACGATGCCTGTGCCGGGCCGCGCCGGCCAAGGACGAACACTTCGCGCACCTTGCTGTCGCGCAGGGCTTCCAGCGCATGCGCAGCGATGTCGGTCTTTTCCAGCTCGGCAGGCGTACGCAACAGGATCCGCGCCGCATCGATGGCGACATTGCCGTTGCCCACTACCGCCACGCGCGACACCGACAGGTCGATCTTCGCGTCGCGGTAATCGGGATGTCCGTTGTACCAGCCGAAAAACACGCTCGCCGGGGTACACCGCGGCATGCCTTCGCCGGGAATGCCGAGCCGGCGGTCTGCCTCATTGCCGACCGCGTAGACGATCTGGTGATAGTGCAGACGCAGGTCCTCCACCGTGATGTCGCTGCCGAGACGGACATTGCCCAGGAACCTGAATGCGGAGCGCGCTGCCGTCCTTTCATAGACGCGCGTAACAGCCTTGATGTTCTGGTGATCGGGAGCGACCCCGCCGCGCACCAGGCCATACGGAGTGGGAAGGCGGTCGAACATGTCCACCTCGACCGCTGCGTCCGTGCGCCTGAGCAATGCCTCCGCGGCATAGAATCCGGCAGGCCCCGAGCCGATGATCGCCACACGCATCAACCACCTCCACAGCACAAGTAGATGCGCCGCATTATGCGGGATTCCGGCGGCCCCGATATGCCTCCGTCCCGGGGCGTGTCATTTTTGCCGTTGGCTGGCAGATGTGCCGAAACCGGATCACCCTTGTCCTATCGCAGCGGCCAGCGCATCCGCCAGCCTGCCTGCGCCCGGCCAGTCCAGTTCAAGCGTGCCGGTCCGCACGGCAATGCCGATCCCGCCATCCCGTACCGCACCGACGAAAGCAGCGTCGCTGGCGATCGGGCTCAGGTATATCTCGCGCTCCGGGCTGATGCCGCAGCGCACCGCCGCCAGGGCAAATGAGAGGCTGGACGCCTCGACCGGCGTGAATCTCAGCACCAAGCCATCCGCGAACTCGACCTTCACCAGCGGCCCCAGTGCGCGGTGCAGGCAGCCGCTCACGACGAACGGCGGCACGCGCGCTTCAACCATGCGCCCCCCTTGCCGCCTTGAGCAACCGCAGGCACTGCGGATTCGCGGCCAGTTCCAGCGCAGTAAAATCGTCCAGCGTCATCAGGCCGGCATCCGCGCCCGCATCCAGCAACAGCCCAACCAGCGGCGTTTTGCCGGCCGAGGCACAATAGATCAGGGCCGTGGCGCCGTTGACGTTCTGGCTGTCGAGCGGCGCGCCGGCCCGTATCAGCGCAGCTGCACAGGCCAGGCTATCGGCAAAGCAGGCGAACCACAGGGCGCCGTTCCCGTCCGCATTCAGCAAGGCCGGATCGGCACCGCGCGCCAGCAACGCATCGAGCGCCTGCGCATCGCCCATGCGGGCCGCATGCATCAGCGGCGTGGTGGCGTTCGCTATCGTGCCGTCGATACCGGCTTGCAGCGTATCGGGCAGCGCAAATCCGGCCCGCAACAGCCAGTCCCGCAGCGAGCGGTCATCCATGTCCGCCCTCCTCCTCTGCTTCGTATGCCGGCAACGTCAGCAGCCGCGGATCGTCCACCGCCATCCCGACGGCATAGTGGTAGATCACCTGGAAACGGTTGTCCGGCAGGCCGAGCAACTCATGGTCCGCATCGTCGAAGAAGCAGCCGATGCCGGTACCGCGCCATCCTGCCGCTTCGGCCTCCAGCGTGACCACATGCCCCAGCATGCCGGCTTCCCAATGCAGGTGGCGATAACCAGCGGGATCGGCCGCAACCGGCCCGGCAAACTCTGCCAGCAGCATGAAGGTGACGGCTCCCTCGGCGGCGATGGCCTGGTGGCAACATAGCGTGCGTGCCGTCTTGCCGGTCCGTGCAGCGACCAGCTGGAACAGCGGCAATCCAGGATCGGCGGGCTGCCAGGAGAACGTATCGCGCAGAACAGACTGCAGCATGCCTTTGGCCGCTGCGGTGCGGGGCAGCGCATACAGGCCCGGTTCGATCCCCTCCACCCGGTGCACCAGCAACAGCGGATGCACCCGGGCTGGATGCGGCCACAGCTTCCACGCCGGAGAACCGCCCGGCAGCAAAGCGGTCAGCAGGCGCCTGAATACGCCGGCCGGCATCGTCGAGCGACCGTCGAATGCCTGTGCACTGCGGCGCCGCAGGATCACTTCGACGGCATCGATATCGGCAGCGCAGTCGCTCCTGCACACGGCGGTATCTGCAGACGCCGCCCCGGCGACCGGCGGAGCACCCCGCGTCGCGACAGCCACTTCGTCGATCACCGGCCATCGGTACAGCGGCCGGGGGTCGAGCAGGCCGGGCTTGCCCGCCCAGTGCTGCCAGTCCGGCGGCAGCACGACGTCCGTTTCCAGTGCAACCAGCACCTCGGCCTCCTCCTGCTCCACCCCGGCAAAATCGCCGGCACGGTCCAGCCCCAGATGTCGTGCCGCGCCGACCGTATCGATATTCAAGAGGCGCGGTCGCCAGCCTTGCAATGCCGCCGCATAGCTCACTGCAGCGAGCACATGACCGAGATCGAGCTGGCAATAACGGAAGGCGCGTTCGCCGTATTTCCATGCCTCGCGCCAGTGGATGGAGCTGAAGCCCAGACATGCGCCGCGCGCCCGCACCGGAGTGCCCCACGCACGGCGCTCCAGCGCATGATGCAGGTTATGGTAGTGATAGAGCCCGTCATCCAGCCCTGCCACACCGGCGGCGATCAGCCATGTCTCGGTGGGATGCAGGTTGCCGGACGAGGGATGCGCGCGCAGGGACCAGCGCGATCCGGCATATTCCTTCCATGCCGTCAGGCCCACGCACAGGCGCAAGAACGATCCCAGCCCGGCGCTGTCCGGCGGAACGGCCGGGCGTCCGGCCGCGACCTCGCCCCAGGGAATGGCGGCTACGGCGATATCGCGCGGCAATGCGATCCGCTGCGTGCCCGCCCAATCGCGGAACGCCGCAGGCTGGGCATCCCAGTCCAGGGTGCCCGGACCCGCAGCATAACGATCCAGAGCATGCTTGCTGCGGGCGTGGTAGGCCAGCACGGTCGCAAGCCGGCTATCGCTCATGGCTTGCCGGGTTCGCAGAGCTCTTCGCCCAGGCAACCGATCGGTTCGGACAGCACGCCCGACGCCGCAGTCTCGAAGCGCACCAGGTAGATCTCCGCATCCGGCATCTCCTGCGCATGGCCGACGTTGACGACCACGCCACGCGTACCGGCGACCGTCAGCAGTGCGCCCGGCGCGACACCGGGGATACCGCTCTCGCCGCTCTCTTCCAGAGGCTCGTTGAACAGGTCCTGCGCAGCGAACACCATGTCACCCATCTGGAATCTGCTCATCGTCGACCTCATACGCAAGGGATCAGTTTCGCCTCGCACCGCAACGATTCGTCGTCGCCCCATGCCGTAACCATCTCGACGAACCAGCGCGGGTCGCGCGGGTGCTGGCAGAACAGATCGTACTCGGCAAAGAAGCTGTTGTCGCTGTTGATGGTCAGGCTGCCGCAACGGTCATGCCGCGTATTGCGCCAGATGCCCTCATAGCCGGGCAACTGGTTGCCGGGATCGATGACGCGGACAAACTGCAGTGCGGATGGTTCGATCTTCGGCGCGGCACCGATCGCCGTGTAGCGAACCGCCTCCTGCTGCAGCGCCGCAACGACGCGTTCCACCAGCATCTCCAGTTCTGCCGGAAGCCGCGATGCCGCTGTGCCGGCTACCATATGTCCGCCGGCGCGAGCAGCCGCTCTACCGGCTTGTCGCCCAGCAGGTGTTCTTCGAATATCTGACTCACGTCCGCCTTGCTGACATTGCCGTACAGGATGCCTTCGGGATAAACCAGGACATTCGGCCCCATGCCGCACGGGCCGATGCAGCCGCTCGGCGTCACCAGCACCCTGGCAAAGCACTGGCGCTGCTGCCACTGCCGCATGAATTCTTCCACCACCTCGCCGCATCCCTTCTGTCCGCAGGAGCCGCGCGGATGACCTGCGGGCCGGCTCTGCGAACAAACGAACACGTGTTTTGCCGGCCTGGTCATGGTCAGGCTCCCGCCGGCATGGGTTGGTGGGTATGACACTGCTTCGGACACACGCGCCCGCACGAGCCGCAGCCGATGCAGTCCAGCATATCGGCGAGCGTCATCACCATGCTGTTGTCTTCATCCTCGTCATAGTTCTCGTCGTCCTCGCTGCGTTCCACCAGTTCGAACACCTTGCGCGGGCAAACCTTGTAGCAGCGGCCGCAACCGATGCAGTTGGCCGCGTTCAGTGCGGTGACGAAGGTGGGTTCGTAAGGCGTGCCGCCTCGGGTGATGCCGGTGATGTTGGCCATTTTTATTTCTCCATCTCTAAACTTGCATCTCTTTCTGCGCCGCACTCAATCTCGCGTTCGCCTCGGCCCAGGCCTGGCACGCGTCGTAAGTCGACTGTGCGATGCCGGGTATCTCGCGGTAGCCGGCAGGCAATTTGTCCTCGACCAGGTCGTGCAGCTGCGAAGCCCATTCGCTGGCGATGCGCTTCAGTTTCTTCACCTCCCTGTCGAGGTTCTTCAGCTCTTCTTCGGTCATGCGGCGCTCCTTACATGCCAGCGACTTCGGGATATTTGCCCACGATCTCCAGCGCGACCGACAACAGTTTGTCCGCCTCGTCCTTCATCTTCGACAGGCTCTCGTAACCGTAGCGGTGCACGTCGCGCAGGGTCTTGTCCATCACCACCAGCTTGCCCACGGTGATCACCGCGCGGCCGAACCCTTCGTGGGTGATATTGATCATCGGCACGGCCATCAGGCCGCACTCCTTTTCCACCAGCGAGGCGATGGCGTTGTAGAACGCCTTGATGCGCGACAGCAGGATCTCGTCCGGATCGCCGATCACCGGGATGGCGCGGCGCTGCTCCTTGGTCACCACGTAGGGGGCAAGGATGCGCTCCACCGGCCAGCCGTCGTAGGTGCCGTAGCTGTCGATGGCGCGCATCTGCTTGACCATCTCCTGGATGAAATCGGTGGACAACAACGGGTCCTGCGCTACAGCTTGATTCATGGTGTTTCTCCTTTAATAAATTCAAAACCTTTGAGCCACGCGGAACACAGGGACACGCAGAATCGGTTAACGGGGGAATGGGCGGTTGCTCGCAAAACCCGCTTACTCCTCTGCAATCTCCGTGTGCTCTGTGGCCAATCTTTTCTTGCCTTCAACCTTCATGTGCGGTGCCCAGCCGGTGATGCGGCCGAGCAGCAGGCCGACTGCCAAGCCAACGGCCGCGCCCACCACTGCGGCCACATCGCCATGTGAAGCCGTCACACCCGCACCGACCAGGGCCAGCACGCTCGGCAGCAGGTAGGCCAGCAGCCCGGCCTTGAGCATGTCGCCCTCATCCATGCTCAGCTGCAGCTCGTCGCCGGCGCGCACGCCGGCATCGCACTTCACTTCGATGGCCTTGCGGTTGCCTGAAAAATACTTGCCCAGGCCGGATACGCCGCATGCGCTGCGCGACTTGCAGCCGCCGCAGCCGGATTCGCCGTTCGGCTCGACCAGGGCCGTGCCGTTGCCCGCAGAAACCACCTTTGCCGATGTCTCGATCATTCCTGCCACTCCTCGTCTTCGGCAAAGCGTCCGCCGACCGACTGTTTCTTCAGGTGCTTCGCCAGCCATACCGGCGGCTCATTCGCCATGCTCCTCTGCAGGCTGCACAGCAGCTCGTCGATGAGCGTGCCCTCGTCCACGCGCATCGGCTGGATGCCTTTGGCCAGCAGCTGCTGGATGGCCGAGGCCCCCACCGCATTGCAATACACCGCAGCACAATCGCCCAGCAGCTCCACCTTGGCGGCGAGCTTGCCTTCATGGCCGTCCATCGCTGTCTCGATGAATTCGGCCACCTCGATGAGCCGTGTCTCGCTCTCGCCCAGCTCGTAAACGGCAAACGATTCGGCCGCGCCGAAGTGCTGGTTGACCGCACGACGGTCGCTGGTCGCAAAGGCGATCTTCACTTTCATGGCATGCACCTTAGTGCTTTCCACCAGCCGCAGATGCCGCATGGCGCACTCCTCGGTGGTAGATGGAAACGTAGGGCTCGGGCTCGCGATGCCCATGCTCCGCCAGCACATTGGCCAGGTCGAACAAGTACTGGCGCGTACCGCGATAGCCGACCCACAGGCGCTGATAGCCGCCCAGCAGGTCGTACTGCGGAAAGCCGGCGCGCAGCAACGGCACGCCGAGCCGGCGCGCCGTCTCCACGGCATGCGAATTGCCGATCACCAGCTGTGCCCCCGTTCGCATGGCAGCGGATTCCAGGTCCTCCAGGTCGCCGATGCCAACCTGGGCTGCGGCCACTTCGTTGAGGATGTCGGCACGCGCCGGCGCCACTGCGGCGACCACCTCCCCCCCCATCTCGGTGACCAGGCGCGCATGGCCATAGAGCAGATCGGGATCGGCCGCGATGGCGATGCGTGCGAAACCCAGCATGAAATGCGCGTCCACCATCGCGTCCTGCAGTTGCGCGCGCTGGCGTTCGATTTTTTCCGGCACCGGCCTGCCGCTGATCCCGGCCAGCGCCGAGACAAAGCCGTCCACCGCATCCAGCCCCATCAGGCTGTTGAAACGATAGTCCGGCACCCCGGTCTGTTCTTTCAGGTAATCGGCAGCCGCAAACAGCGAATTGCCCAGCACCAGCGTGGCGATGGATTCGCCCATGCTGGAGATATCGTTGACCGGTGTGCCGCCCACCGTCAGCGGCGAGCTCTCCGTCTCGGCAAGATGTCCGTCGAGCGAATCGCCCAGGTCCGGCAGCACCAGCGGACGCAGGCCGAACGCCTCGACCAGTTCCTTGACGTGTTCGATGTCGCCGGGCGTCAGGAACGATCCGGCCAGCACGTTGACCTGTTTCTTGCGTCTACCCACATTGCTTTTCGCATTTGCCCCCTCGCCCGCAGGCGGGAGATAACCGGCGACTTGCCCGCTTGCGGGCTTGGTCGAATGGCTAGTAGTTCCATCAGGGTTGGGGTGAGGGACATGTTGGGGAAGCAAGGTTTCTAGCACTGCCTTCACCGCCAGCGCATAGCCGCTTTCCAGGCAGCCGGTGAAATCGGGGGTATTCACCGGCACCACGGGAATATGCGCGAACTCGGGATAGGCGATGTAGAAATCCTTCACTAGCCGCTTGATGTCGGTGCCCTGCGTTTCGGAAAGCCCCGTGGTCGGCAGGCCGATCAGCGCCGGTTTGCTTTTCTCGCAGATGGTTTTCAAACCGAGGATCACGTTTTCGTCTGCACTCATCACGGTGGAAACCTGGTCCATCGCGGTGGTCTGCAACGGGATGGGTTCGCGGAAGTGGCGCACGAAATAGACCTTGCCGAAGGCGGTGCAGCCCTGCGAACCATGCATCATCGGGATCGCCCGGTTGATGCCGAGGAAGGCCAGCGATGCGCCGACCGGCTGGCTGGCCTTGAGCGGATTCACCGCGAGCGCCTTGTTGCGTTTCAGGATTTCGGCCATGTCACCTCCCAGTCATGCCGGCACAGGCCGGAATCCGGAGAAAATAATCAGCCCGCATAGAGGAAAACTCCAATCTGCAGTCCCGCTTGCGCGGGATATATTGATCAACCGGATTCCGGCCTGCGCCGGAATGACGGGTTAAATTTAGCGCCATGCTCACGCCCCCAACTCCACACCCGGTACGCTCGATTTCGCCCACGGTGCCGGTTTGCGCACCGACTGCCACACCGGGCTCTGCAAGGTCAGTGCGAGCTGGCGCGCCAGTTCGACCATGCCGCTGTAGCCTTCGTAGCCGAACTCGCGTTCCTGGTTGATGTCGAGGAACGGGATCTTCGCTTTCAGCGCGGTGTACATATTGCGTCCACCGGCGATGAGGATGTCCGCCTGGTATTCCTTCACCACGCCGAGCAGCGCCTTGGGGCTGCCGTCGGTGATCATCTTGGTCTTCTCGCCCATGATCTCGCGGATGCGCGCCTTGTCTTCCTCGGTGGATTTGCTGGTGCCGGTGGCCACCACTTCCATGCCCAGGTCCTGCAAGGCGGAAACGATGGACCACGATTTCACGCCGCCGGTGTAGAGCAGAACGCGCTTGCCGCGCAGACGTTCGCGCCACGGCTCGAGCGCCACGTTGATCTTCGCTTCCTCGCGCGCGATGAGCGCCTCGGTGCGCTCGGTCAGCGCAGGATCGTTGAGCAACTTGGCGAATTCGCGGAATGCCATCGAGGTATCGGTCACGCCGTAGAAGCTGCCCTCGAAGAACGGGATTTTGTAATCGGTCTGCAGTTTGCGCGCCACGTTGAGCAGCGCCTTGGCGCACACCACCATGTTGGCTTCGGCGCGGTGCATGGTCTGCACGTCGCGGAAACGCGCATCGCCGGACAGCGTGCACAGGATGCGCAGGCCGAGCTCGTCGAACAGCGGCAGCACGTTCCAGAATTCGCCGGCGATGTTGTATTCGCCGATCAGGTTCACGTCATGCACGGTGATGCCGGGACGCTGCGCTTCGGCCGGAACCGGCAACGGCTCCACCGTGCCCACCACATGCTTGAACATCGCCTCGCCCGCGATGCGGTTACCCAGATTCTTGGTGCCGTAGAAACCGGCGCAATCCACCGGCACCACCGGTACGCCGCACTTTTCCGCCGCGGCCTTGCACACGGCGCCGATGTCGTCGCCGACGAGCGCAGGCACGCAGGTGTTGTACACAAATACCGCTGCCGGCGAATAGCTGTCCACCGCCTGCCTGATGGCGTGGAACAGCCGCTTCTCGCCACGCCCCATGATGACGTCCTGCTCGGTCAGGTCGGTGGTCATGCCGATACGGTACAGGGTCGGGCCGGACGATCGCGTGCCGCGGTTGTCCCAGGAACTGCCGGCGCAAGCAATCGGGCCGTGCACGATGTGCGCCACGTCGGCGATCGGCAGCAAGGCGATCTGTGCGCCGTCGAACGAACAGCCACCAGCCGTCGCGCCCGGCTTGGGTCGCGCGCAGCCCGACTTGGACTTGGTGTTATGGGTGCATGCCGGTTCGTTCAGCAGTTCGGCGATGTCCTTGGCTTGCATGGCATTCACTCGCGATTGATGACAGCCTCATATTCGCAAATGCCGTGCCAATGACACCACATTGATTCCAATAAGTTTTATTGCGGAGCGTGTTGTAGCAAACCCGACAAGCGCACCGCACGCAACAAATTCGGGATATCCGCGAACCCCGGCCGCCCCACCTCAAAGGCTGTCTCGCGGAGGATTTGCATTCGCATCGATTTGCTACGATTATGGCCGTCCCGGTTCGGCCAGCAGGAAACGGCAACGTGAATTTGCCGTGATCGACAACCGTAACGACCGGATCCTTCGCCCCACGACTGAACGAAAGGAGACATCATGATCACGCGCCGCACGTTCCTGACCGCCACGACCGCAGTTACCGCCGGAGCCGCCCTCGGCATCGCTCAATCCGCCAGTGCGAAACCTGCATCGCACACGAGCAAATATGCCGGACCGCACGAATTGCCCAAGGGCCTGACCTTGCTGTCGATCTCCCAGCCCGACGGCAGCGAGACGCTCGGCATAAAGACCGGCAGCGCCGTCATCGATGTTCGGGCAGCATCCAGCCTGCTCGGCATCCCGGCGCCGCTGACGATGGAGGAACTGCTGCGCAAGGGAAATGCGGCCGCGCTCACCAGGATCATGGCCAGCAATGGCAGCCCGAAGATCAGGCCCGCCCTGCTCGACGAAGCGCACATCACTTACGGCCGGCTTTTCACCAATCCCGGAAAGATCGTCTGCGTCGGCCTCAATTACAAACGCCACGCACACGAGATCGGCATGCCGGAACCACGGGTACCGCCGCTGTTCAACAAGTTCAACAATGCGCTGGCCGCGCACAATTGCACCATCGAACTTCCGCCTGCCGGGATCGCGCACAAATTCGACTACGAAACCGAGTTACTGATCGTCATGGGCAAAGCGGCCCGCAATGTATCCGAAACCGATGCGCTCGATTACGTTGCCGGGTATTGCACGGCGAACGACTTTTCCGCCCGCGACCTGCAGCTGGAACTGCCGAGCAGCCAGTGGATGATCGGCAAGACACTCGACAAGTTCGCGCCGATAGGCCCCTATTTCGTCTCGGCCGACCTGGTTGGCGACCCGAATAACCTGAAGCTGGAGACTCGGGTGAACGGCGAGATACGCCAATCCTGGAACACCAACGATTTCATCTTCAACACCCAGCAGATGATCGCCTATATCTCCAGGCACTGGACGCTTGAGCCCGGCGACATCATCTTTACCGGAACCCCGCATGGCGTGATCCTGGGATATCCGAAAGACAAGCAGGTCTGGCTCAAGGCCGGCGACGAGATCGTCAGCTCGATCGAGAAATTGGGCGAGTTGAAATTCAGGCTCGCATAGCCCCTTACAATAGCCGGGATGGCGCATACCGGACCGGACACTATCAGGCAGCAGGAAGATCCATGACCACGAACACGCCGCGCAAGGCATTCAGCAAGACCACAGAACACCTGGATGGCTGCCAGCTCTCGACCGCTTTGAGCAACGAGCACGCCCTGTCGCTGGCAGAGATGCTTGCCAGTTCCGAGCCGTGGGCAAGCCTGAAATTCTCCGCCGCTTCGTTAGCAAGCTATCTGCTCCGTGACGATGCGGCACTGCGCCGATACGCGATCTCGGTCGACGGCGACCTGGCGGGGGTGATCTGCATACGCCATCCATGGCTGCGCGGCCCCTATATCGAGCTGCTGGGCATGTCCCCCGGCTACAGGGGACGCGGCATCGGCAAACAGGTATTGGCCTGGGCAGAGACGGAAGCACGTTACGAAGCCAGGAACCTGTGGGTCATCGCCTCGTCGTTCAATCATCAGGCCCTGAATTTCTATCAAGGCCTGGGCTTCTACCCGATCGGCCCGATCGAGGGACTGGTCGCTCCCGGATTCGACGAGATATTGCTTCGCAAGCCCCTGGGCTGAAACCTCGACCCCAACCCGGAGATCGCAGCTATGGCAAAGTGGCTCATCATCGCCGGCATCATCCTCGTACTGCTCGGCATGGCCTGGCCCTGGTTGTCCAAACTCGGCCTCGGCCATCTTCCGGGCGATATCCATATCGAACGGAAAGGCTACAGCTTCCATTTCCCGATCACGACCAGCATTGCTGTCTCCCTGCTGCTATCCCTGCTGTTCTGGATATTCAGGAAGTGATCCATGGTCGCCGCGCCTGGCCGGCGGCGTATTGAGCCTGGCAACGACAAAGAGGCATAATGCAGCCCGGCGCTGCGACAGGAATTGCTGCCCAGCGCGGTCGGACGGATATCACTGCAAAGAGGAATCATGCGCGCACTCGCTGCCACCACGCTTCTCCCCCGCTTTCTCGGCCTGCTCATGCTGGCCTTGCCGCCGCTTGCCCATGCCAGCCTGCCCCAGTCCTCCAATGTTCCCGGCGGCATTGCAGTCGTTCCGCTCGGCAGCACTGCAGCGGCGGACCGGCCGCAAACCTGGCTCGGCAACCAGCCTGTGCTGGTCACTGCCGACCACGATCAATGGTATGCGGTGGTCGGCCTGCCCCTGGACATGAAACCGGGTCCGCATGAATTGAGCGTCAAAATAGGCAGCGAGACGAAAGTGGAGTCCTTCGTGGTAAGCCCCAAGGACTATCCAGAGCAACATGTCACACTCAAGGACAAGAGCAAGGTGGACCTGTCGGCTGCCGACCTGGCCCGCGCCGAACGCGAAATATCCACCATCAAGGAACTGAAGCGCCATTGGCGCACTGCGACCGATACCGACCTGGCCTTCATCGTTCCCGCCGAAGGCAATCTGGCAGGGCGCTTCGGGGTGCGTCGATTCTTCAACGGCGAGCCACGCTCGCCGCATGCCGGTCTTGATGTGGCAGTCGCGAGCGGCACGCCGGTCAAGGCCAGCGCACAAGGCCAGGTGCTGGCGATCGGCGATTATTTCTTCAACGGCAAAACGATCTTTGTCGACCATGGCAACGGGTTGATCACCATGTACTGCCACCTTGCGCGGATCGACGTGCGGGCGGGCGAAACGGTGGGCAAAGGCCAGCTGCTCGGACTTTCCGGCAAGACAGGGCGCGCCAGCGGCCCGCATCTGCACTGGAGCGTGGTGCTTAACGGAGCGATGGTCGATCCTGAACTGTTCATCCCGGCGACTGCCCGTCAATAGTTGCCTCGAAAATTGCCGGATAGCGATTGCGGCCAGTCCGGTCGATCGCTGATGTCAGCTCCCCGCTTCCCATGTATTGGCGCAAAAAAAAGCCCGGCCTAAGCCGGGCTCCCCAGATATGTTCGTTGGGTCAAAGCAGAACCATGCCGCTATCGGTTTGGTTGGCCAGCAAACACGATCATGAACACCAGCACGATGAACGGCGACATGACAAAAACGAGTGGCAGAGCAATCATGGAATCCTCCCGAACAGGTTGAATGAAGCTGAAACGACGCGCAGACCACAATTGAAAGCGTGCCGGGGTAAAAAACCCATGACAACTATGGGCCTAAAAACCCATGACTGTCAAATTGTTATTTATCCCTGAAAAGCATGTGTGAATTTGCAGTGGCGCCGCATTCTTTCCCCGGCGGCGATATCTGGTTGCCGCGCAACCGGATATCCGCACCCGCCCGCACTTTGTTTCGAGCTTTATTTCGAGGTGCTATCCAGAATGTGCCGGAATTGCCGTTAAACCGTTACCTGTCATCGCCATGCCATCGAAATCCGGAGTCATAACATGCTAGAAACACTGAAAGTACGCAGCCGTCTGGGAATCATCGTCCTCGCCGCCTTTGTCGGCTTTGCCGTGCTTGCCACAGCTTCCATCTTCCACCTGCGCGACACCATGATGCAGGATCGCCAGACCAAGACCCGTCATCTGGTCGAGGTCGCCATCGGCGTCGTCAACGCATTCCACGAACTGGAAGTACAGGGAAAACTCAGCCGCGACGAGGCGCAGGCCCGTGCCGCCGATGCGGTGCGCCGCATGCGCTACGAGCAGGACAAGGAATATTTCTGGATCAACGACATGCAGCCCAGGATGATCATGCACCCGATCCGCCAGGATCTGCAGGGAAGCGATCTCGGCGATTTCAAGGACAAGGCGGGCAAGCTGCTCTACGTCGAGATCGTCAATATCGTGAAATCGCAGAAGGCCGGCTTCCTGGACTATATGTGGGCACGCTCCAAGGATGCGAAACCCGAACCGAAGATCTCCTACGTACAGGGTTTCGAACCATGGGGCTGGGTGATCGGCACCGGCATCTACATCGATGACGTCGAAACGGCCTTCTATGGGCAGATACAGACCTATGCCTTGTTGCTGAGCGCCATCTTTGCTGCGGTCATCCTGCTTTCCTATTTCGTTGCACGCAGCGTGCTGCGTCAGTTGGGCGGAGAACCGGCTTATGCGGTGGAGATCATCCGGAATGTCGCCAGCGGCGACCTGACCGTCACCGTCAATACCGACTCCGGCAATCCGGCCAGCCTGTTGTCATCGCTGGCCAACATGCTGCAAAGCCTGCGTAGCATGATGCAAGGCGTGGGCAACAGCGCTCAACAAGTGACCAACGAGTCCCGTGCCATCGCCCAGACGGCACACGAAGTCGCCATGGCTTCCAACACCCAGGTGGACGCCACCTCCTCGATGTCTGCTGCAATCGAGGAAATGACCGTCAGCATCAGCCATATCTCCGAAAACGCGCAGGAAACCGAAGTGAATTCCACCCGTGCGGCGGAACTCGCCCAACAGGGGGAAAGCAGCGTCACTTCGGCATCCGATGAAATGAGCAAGATCGCCGGCACAGTGGAACAGGCTTCGTCGCAAATCCGCGAACTGGCCAACAGGGCCAACGAGATCGCCTCGATTGCCAGCGTCATCACGGATATCGCCGCGCAAACCAACCTGCTCGCGCTCAATGCGGCGATCGAAGCCGCACGCGCAGGCGAACAGGGGCGCGGATTCGCGGTGGTCGCCGACGAAGTGCGCAATCTGGCGGAACGTACCGCCAAAGCCACCGTGCAGATCGACGAAATGATCTCCATCATCCAGAACGACACCAAGCAGGCCGTCACCGTCATGGATGACATCGCACCGCAGGTGCAGATCGGCGTCGATCTTGCCCGAAGTGCCGCCGCACTGCTGCGGGACATTCGCACCGGGGCGGGCGAAACGCTGGTCCGCATTCGCGAAGTGGCGAACGCCACGCGTGAACAAAGCTCGGCGAGCAACGATATCGCCATCCAGGTCGAACAGATCGCCCAGATGGTCGAGAGTACCAGCACCTCAATGGCGGGCACCGCGCAAACGGCCGATCGGCTGGATCGCCTGGCCGGAGAATTGAATAACGTCGTCGGACGCTTCCGTTACTGACGCCCACGCGAGAGCGGATCCCCCCGTAAAACGGAAACCATCCCGCCTCGCTTGCGACTCCTAGACTGAATACGGTGCCGCCACCCAGTTCCTGATCAAGACGGCCTCGGTATCCGGCAGATAACTGAAGCCGGCATCCAGGTCACGCGCCACGGCATAGGCGACCTTGGGCGGGGCGATGGTGCCAGCCACCAGATGCGCATACCAGGCCGAGGCATATCCGGCGGCACGGTCGAATGCCTGCAACTGCGCACACATCTCCACGCCGGCCAGGTCCGGGTTCCACTGGAAGGGTTTCAGTTCGCGCGCATGGCGCGACACCAGCGACGCGGACACCACCGGATTGCGATAGCGGTCCTGATGTTCGCGCAGCGCGACGATCCAGTGGTCGCTGAAATGGCCGCGCGCAGCGGCGCTGCTGTGCGTCCATTCGGAAAGCAGGCGCGACAAGCCGGCATTGCGGGCATCCGAAGCCGCGGCCCTGGCGACGGTCTGCCGCATATCGATCAGCCTGCGGAAACGATAACGGGGTGCGGCCACCGCCTGTGCTTCCAGCGTTTCGGGCAGGATCGGTTCCGTCAGCTCCTGCAGATCTTCCGGCGGCTTGCCGGCATCGACCAGCTGACGGTCGAGCACTTCCTGCAACTCTTCGACTTCCAGCTGCAGGAAATCCGCCGGCGCCGGGCCGCAGGCCGCGACAAAGTAATGCGTACGTCCGATGTGGCGCGTCACCAGCAATCCGCTGCCTGCGTAGCGCTCGACCAGCTCGTGCATGTCGCCGCCGCAGATCTGCAACTCCGCCTTCGCCCAGGTTTCCAGGCTGTCGGCAACGCGTCCGCCATCCGGCCTGATGATGCCGCCGGGGCGGTACCAGCCGCCGCGATTCAGCGCATAGCGGAAGGCACAGCCCGGCCGTATGCAGTTGGCCGCCTCCAGCAAGGCGCTGTGATGCGGGCGCGGAGGAAGGGCCTCGATCTCGCCGGCCAGGTTGTACAACATGGATTCATCAAGCGCATAGATACTCATTGGTCGTCCCCAGGAAAAAATTCATTCAGGCGCTGCCGCACCGCAGCGCGCACATCCGCCTCGGCGTCGTCCAGCGATCCGGATATCGATTCCAGAGGTGCCCGCTGTACAGCCTCCAGGCGCACCACCCAATCCGGGTCCGCCAGCATCTTCGCCGCATCGGCAGGCAACATGCGCGAGGCGGCGATGCGCCGCACTTCGTTATCCGCGTCTTGCGCCAGCATGCTCAAGGCGAACGACGGCAGCCGGCGCGCCACCTCCTTGCGCACTTCCCGGTCCGCATCGCCCACCATGCGCCGCAACTGCCCATGCGGCAGGCGCCTGGCGGCCTGCAAGCGCACCAGGTAATCCTCGTCCGCGATCAGCGCATCCAGGCGTTCCGGGGCAATGCGTTCGGCCACCGTCATGCGCACCTCGCGATCACTGTCGTGCAGGTAATCGTCGAGTTCGTCGATCGGCAAACGGCTCGCCACCACGCGGCGCACCACTTCATCCGCATCGCGCGGCATCTGCCGCACCCGCTCCAGCGGCGCATAGCGCGCAGCGATGGCACGGCGCTCCCAGAATCCGTCGTCCAGATAATCCTCGGCGAGCTGCGGATTGCGTCGCAGGAAACGGTCGATCTGCCGCCCGCTCTGCGCGACCAGGCAGATGTCGCCCGGCACACATCGGCCCTCCGCCAATAACGCGCGCTGGGGGCAGGCCGAGCAATCGGCATACATCCTCCCCGCCAACGGTGACGCCTCCGATTGACGTTCCGGCATCTTCAGGACTTCCAATTGTCGCTCCGCAATAAATCCCCATGGCAGACGAGCAACCCCCGTGCCAGCACACCGGATCGCGCACAAAGCCCGCAGCGACGCGGATTGGCCATAAGGTGTGGAATTGTCGGCGCGGCGGGTTTTGTAGCGATTGCGACAAAACCGCGCGAGTCAGGACAAGGGCTTGCGCAACACCCTCATTTGCGAAGAAGTAAATCCGAGCTTGCGATAGAAATCCAGCGCTGCCGCATTGTCGCGGTCGGCCAGCAGGGTGGCGCGCGTCATCCCCTGTTCACGCGCCCACGCCAGCACATGCTCCACCAGCCGCCGTCCCAGTCCGCCGCCGCGATGTTCGCGGCGCACGATCACGTCTTCCAGCAGCAATACGCGCCCGCCTTCCGCGGTGCTGACGGTGATCAGCGCGTTGGCCATGCCGGCCACCCGGCCGTCGATGCGCAGCACGAACAGGCGGCCGACTGCCGGGTTGTCGAGGATGGCGCGCAGACCGCGCAACTGCCTGTCGCGCCCGGGCTGGAAATCGTTCTCCAGCGTGAACAGCTCGGCCAGCAGTTCGGCGAGCTGCGGCAGTTCTGCTGCGGTGGCGAAGCCGATCTCAATGTTCATGCAGCCCTGCTCCCGATACAAAGATGTTCCCGCCGCCGGTTCGGCCGGCGCCCGGCATTCAAGCCATCAGCGCCACGCTCTTCACCTGCGCATACACTTCCATCCCGACCGCCAGATCGAGCAGGTCGCGCGAACGGCGCGTGATGCGCGACAGCAGCACCTGCGCATCGCCGACCGTCATGCGCACGTTCACCTTGTCGGCCCCCTCGTCGCGGATCTCGGCGATGTGCGCGCGCAGGATATTGCTGATGCTGGAACCGTGCGGCTGCTGCGTGGCGATGCTCACGTCGCGCGCCAGCACCCGGGCACGCACCCGGCTGCCCGGCGCTTGCGCCACCTTGCCCACCCACAGGCTGCCGCCGGCGAAGTCGACCCGCGTGAGGTGATAGGTTTCATCATGCTGCGCCACGGTTGCCTCGACCACCGCCCCGGCATCGTCGAAATGCGCAATGGGCAGATCGAGCCGCGCAAACGTCTCTGCCAGCGCACCGCTGGCGATGACGCGCCCCCGTTCCAGCAGCACCAGGTGGTCGGCCAGACGCGCCACTTCGTCCAGCGCATGGCTGACGTAGAGCACAGGGATTTCGAGTTCGCGATGCAGGCGCTCCAGATACGGCAGGATGTCCTGTTTGCTGCTGGTGTCGAGCGCAGAGAGCGGCTCGTCCATCAGCAGGATGCGCGGGCTGGTGAGCAGCGCGCGGCCGATGGCGACACGCTGCCTCTCGCCGCCGGAAAGCCTGGCCGGGTCGCGGCGTTCGACGAGGCGCTCCAGGCCCAGCCATTCCACCACCTGCTCCAGCCGCACCTTGCGCTCGGCGGCAGGAATGCGCTGGTAACCGTATTCCAGATTGGCACGCACCGACAGGTGCTGGAACAGGCTGGCTTCCTGGAACACGTAGCCCAGCGGACGTCGGTGCGTGGGCACGAATGCGGTTTCGTCCTGCCACGTCTCGCCGTTCACCTGCAATGTGCCGGCGGCATGTTCCAGCCCGGCGATGCAGCGCAGCAAGGTGGTCTTGCCCGAGCCGGAAGGTCCGAACAGGGCGGTGACGCCCGTCGCCGGCGCGCTGAATGCGGCATCCAGCGCAAAGCTTTCCAGTTGCAACCTGAAATGAGCTCGTATCTCGCTTGCCGGCCCGTCGTTCATCGCACGACTTTCAACAGTTTGCCGCCCGCAAGATAGAGGGACAGCAGCACGACGAACGAGAACAGCACCATGCCTCCCGCCAGCCAATGCGCGGTGGCGTATTCCATCGATTCGACATGGTTGTAGATGGCGACCGAGAGCACGCGCGTCTCGCCGGGAATGTTGCCGCCCAGCATCAGCACCACGCCGAATTCGCCGACGGTATGCGCGAAAGCAAGGATGATCGCAGTGATGAAACCCGGGCGCGCCAGGGGCAATGCCACGCTGAAGAAGCGGTCCCACAGGCTCGCGCGCAATGTCGCTGCCACTTCCAGCGGGCGCTTGCCGATCGCCTCGAACGCATTCTGGATCGGCTGCACGGCAAAGGGCAGCGAGAACAGCACAGAACCGACCACCAGCCCGGCGAAGGTGAACGGCAGCGCGCCGAGATGCAGGGCCCTGGTCAACTCGCCCACCGCGCCATGCGGCCCCATCAGCAGCAACAGATAGAAGCCCAGCACGCTGGGCGGCAACACCAGCGGCAACGCCACCAGCGCCGCAACCAGCCCCTTGTACCACCTGCGGCTGTGCGCCAGCCACCACGCCAGCGGCGTGGCGATGAGCAGCAGCAGGAAGGTCGCGACGCTCGCCAGCTTGAGCGTCAGCCATACCGCCTGCAGGTCGTCGGCGCCTAGCGCATCCATGGCAGTCCTGGATCAGGGCTTGTCATAGCCGAAGCTGCGGATGACCGCCGCGGCCTGTTCGCTTCGCAGGAATTTCAGGAAAGCCTGTGCCGCGGTCTGATCCTTTGCGCCACTCAGCAACACGGCGCTTTGGCGTATCGGGCTGTACATGTGCGGCGGCACCAGCCACCACGAACCTGCGGTCACCTTGCCGTCCTGGGTGACCTGCGACAGCGCGATGAAGGCCATGTCGGCATTGCCCGTGGCCGCAAACTGGTAGGTCTGGGCGATGCTCTCGCCCGTCACCAGTTTGCCTTGCACCGCGGCGTTCCAAAGTCCCATGGTTTGCAGCGTCTCCTCTGCGGCCAGGCCGTAGGGCGCGAGCTTGGGATCGGCATAGGCCAGCTTGTCATAGCCCCCCTTGCCCAGCACCGCTCCCTTGTCGTCCACGAACCCGGGCCTGGCGCTCCACAGCACCAGCTTGCCCAGCGCATACACGAAGCGCGTGTTGGCGACCGCCAGCCCTTCCTGCTCCAGCAGCTTGGGATTCTTCTCGTCCGCCGCCAGGAACACATCGAACGGTGCGCCCTGCTTGATCTGGGAATAGAACTTGCCGCTGGAACCGAAGCTGAGCTTCACCGTATGCCCGCTCTGCTTCTGGAACAACCCGGCGATCTGCTGTGCCGGCGCGGAGAAGTTGGCCGCCACCGCAGCGTTCACCTCGCCCGCATGCGCCCCATCCATCGCACCGAACAACAGTGCGCCAACTGCCAGCCACCGATTCAGATTACGCGTTTTCATCGCCGCTCCGCCTTATGCATTGACAGCCAGAATGACATGCGATGCCTTGATCAGCGCACACGCCTTGACCCCTGCCTTGAGGCCCAGCGACTTGATGCTGTCGTTGGTCACCACCGCAGCGACGGTCTTGCCGCCGGCCAGCTCGATGATCACCTCGCCGTTCACCGCGCCTTCCTGGCAACGCACCACCGTGCCGTGCAGCTCGTTGCGCGCACTGGTCTTGAACCCGTCCGAGGTGGTCACGATCACCCACGGTGCCTTGACCAGGGCATACGCTTCAGTGCCGACCTTGAGGCCAAGATGGCCGACACTCTCGTTGGTGATCACCGCGGCCAGCACATCCCCGCCGCCGATCTCCATGATCACCTCCGCATTGATCGCCCCGAGCTTGATGCTCTTGATCGTGCCAAGGAACTGGTTGCGCGCACTCGTCTTCATATCGAATCTCCTGATCAAATGATAATACTCGTCAAAATCGTCCATGACCTGTGCGAGCTTCTTCAGCACCTCTTCGCGTTCCTGCTCCAGCCGCCGATACGCTCCTGCCACCCGGCGGCCATGAGTGGTAAGGGTGGTACCGCCCCCCTTCTTGCCGCCGGTCTTGCGCTCGACCAGGGGCTGCTCGGAAAGATTGTTGATCGCCTCCACCGCTTCCCACGCAGCCTTGTAGCTCATGCCCATCGCATTTGCCGCCGCCGAGATGGAACCCGTCGCATCGATACGCTCCAGCAGTTCCAGGTGATCCCAGCGACGTCCCCTGGCGATCTTCAGCCTGGACACCGTCCCGGTCCCGGTTTTTTTCTCGACTATCGATTGAGCCATGACAGAACCCCGCACGTTATAACCAGTCACACCCTGACGATGAGCAAAAGCGATGCCAATTTATGCATTTCCGCCTCCCATCCCTCGCCCACACTTGCTTCACGCGAATCTGCAGCGCCTTCCGGGCAGATCCCACAACATCCTGATTTGTATATTTTTAGACAAATTGTGTCGTTCGCTACAAACAATGCGGGGACGTCCGCCGGCCCCGATCTGCCAGCGTTATGCATCAAAATATACAACCGGATCGATTATCTCACAGGAACCGCAGGGAAACGGCGGGAGGAAGCCCGCGGCAACATGCATCGCGCCAGAGGGCTGGCGAGGGAAAAGAGGGATCAATCGCGCGGAAATTCATACCCGAATCCGCGCATCACCGCGCGCGCTTTCTCGCTCTGCAGGAAAGCCAGGAACGCCTTCGCCGCGACCGGGTCTTTCGCTAAGCTCAACAGCACTGCACTCTGCCGGATGGGCTTGTGCAATTCGGGCGGGACGATCCACCAGGAACCCTGCGTCACCTTGCCGTCGCGCATGACCTGCGACAGCGCGATGAAAGCCAGGTCGGCCTTCTCGGTTGCCGCAAGCTGGTAGGTCTGCGCAACGGTGTCGCCCCTGGTCAGTTTGTCCTGTATCGAATTCCACATGATCAGCTTGGTCAGCGTCTCTTTCGCCGCCACGCCGTAGGGCGAGGACAAAGGATTGGCGATCGCCAGCGCGCTGAAATTTCCCTTGTTGAGCACCGCGCCGTTGTCATCCACCAGATTCGGTTGCGCACTCCACAGCACCAGCCTGCCGGTGGCATAGACGAAGCGCGAACCGCCGACCGCCGATCCTTCCTGCAGCAAACGTTTCGGGAACTCTTCATCCGCGGACAGGAAGACATCGAATGCAGCGCCGCCCCTGATCTGCGCATACAACTTGCTGCTCGCACCCAGGCTGACCTTCACCGTGTGCCCGCTCTCCTTCTGGAACAAAGGGACAAGACGCTCCATCGGCGCCGCAAAGTTGGATGCCACCGCCACGCTGATCTCGCCGGCCATTGCAGGCGTGCTCATCAGTCCGCACAACAGCAGGAGCGTGGCGACAAAGGCATGCAATGGGAAAGTCATCATTCAACTCCGGATCAGGATGGGTGCAATGATAGCAAGCTGCATCAAGGCCAGCGACTATATAGGCCTTTTGGCATATTGACCGGGAGTTGTCGGGCAGGTACGGTACGAGCCAGCCAACATTCACCGACTTCTCGCCAAAGGCTCAGGAATGCCTTCACCCGCCGCCACCCCACAGCCGCCCTACTACGCCGTCATCTTCACCTCCGTTCGCACTGACGGCGACAACGGCTACGGCGAGATGGCCAAACACATGGTCGAACTCGCGGTCGAGCAGCCCGGTTTCCTCGGCGTCGAAAGCGCGCGGCAGGAGATCGGCATCACGGTTTCGTACTGGTCCAGCCTGGAAGCGATCAAGACATGGCAAGAGCATCTCGACCACCGTCAGGCACAGCGCCGCGCCGGCGACTGGTACGCGCGGTTTCGCGTCCGCATCTGTCGCGTCGAGCGCGAATATGGATCCTGAGGCCCGACATGGCTGCTCTTCCGGCCATTAAGTTCCGGCAGCATACAAATGCGATAAAAATTGATAGCCTTGGCGGTCTTTGCCGTACAGACAGAAACATCACTTCAGATATCTACCTAAAAGGAATCTCGCAATGAAAAGAAGCATCGGATCTTTGCTGTTGGCTACCTGGCTCATCGTCACTGGCCTGGCGCACATCCTGCATTTCAGTTTTTCCGGCATGGGTACGGTCATGTCGGTCGTGGCGATCGCGGCCGGCATACTGATCGTGCTGGGACTGTGACCGGATCGCAAGCCCGCTAGCGAACCGCTTCCGCACTGCCGAAAGGAAGACCTTGCGATCAAAGTGCCTCAGTATCGGCCTGGCCCTGCTGCTGTTCGGCTGCAAAGGGGAGGTCAACGACGACTGGCAAAAGTCGGCCATCCCGCCGATCAGGCCCGACGCGGCGGTCAAGCTGCGCGTCGTGCACGCCATCAATCCTCGCCTCGCCCGCTTCTCCCCCGACCACCTGAAGATCATCCTGGCATCGGCCCAGCTGACCGTGTGGAAGAACTTCGGCGTCTACATCGAGTTCACGGATGTGCCGGAAATGCGCATCGACCAGCTGTTCGCGCTCATCCCGCCTGCCGTCATGCAGGAACGCCTGTCGTCCATATACGATTTCAAATCGGGCAAGGGCGACCGGCAGAAGCTCGTCGAGGGCATCGATGCCACGCTGACCGAGCGCGGCACGAAACTGGAGGATGCGCTCTCCTTCGCGGCCCCCTACCTGCCGGCAAATGCCCACCCCGAAGACCTGATGGCGCTTTCCGGGCTGTTGGCCGATGTCATGCTGGAGAGGCTGCAGCAATGGCGCCGCCTCAATGCCGCCGACGGCGCACCGGTGCTCGATGCCTCGCCGTACAACGAATGGGTGTACTGGGACACGCTGGGTTACGGCAACCTGCCATACGACCTGGTCATCACCAACCAGCCGATCGCGAGCGCCGAATACTACGGCGCGGACCTCCACTCCGCCATTCGCGGCGGCCTCACCGTCGGCACCACGTCGTTCAGCCGCGACAGCAAGTACGGTTCGTACATCGTAATGAGCACCTTCCCGTTCCAGGATGACTCCGCGCTGACGAAGCTGTTGCGCGGCGGCGAACAGTATTCCGAAGAGGATGCGGCGGAACTCGCCGGTGCGTATCTGGCGCACGAGATCGGGCACCTGCTGTTCCAGCTCGGCCATCCGTTCGGGCAGAAGAGCTGTGTCATGAATCCCGTCAGCATGCTGCGCTTCAGGGAGTGGGCCCGGCAGCTCGACGGCGCCGAATGCCGCATAGGCAGCCGCCCCGAGATGACCGCAGGCGCCATCCCGCCGACCTACAATGCCGCCTGGATGAAGATGCTGCAGCCCCGCTAGGCAAGACCATGGACAAAGCCGAGATACGATTCTCCGGAAAGGTTCGCGATTACCTCCTGTCCTCGCTGCGCGAGCCGGAGATATTGCAACGTCTGCGCGCGGAGACCGCGCGCGACCCGCACGCCATCATGCAGATACCGCCGGAACAGGGGCAATTCATGTCGTTCCTGGTCAAGACGCTGGGGGTCAGGCAGGCGCTGGAGATCGGCACCTATACCGGCTATAGCGCCTTGTGCATCGCACTGGCGCTGCCGGACGACGGCCGCCTCATCGCATGCGACATCAACGAGGGCTGGGCGGACATCGCCGGAAGATACTGGCAGGAAGCCGGCGTGGCGCACAAGATCGATTTCCGTTTCGGCAAGGCGCTGCGCACGCTGGATGGCCTGGTCAAGTCCGGTGCGGCCGGCAGTTTCGACTTCATCTTCATCGACGCCGACAAGGTGAACTACGATGCCTATTACGAACGTTCGCTCGACCTGCTGCGGCCGGGCGGCGTGATGGTGATCGACAATGTGCTGCTGTTCGGCGCAGTGGCCGACAAGAACCTGCTGGATGCCGATCTCGGGGCAAGGATAGGCGATGCGGATATCGAGGCCATGCGGAAACTGAACGCGAAGATCAGCCGCGATGCGCGCATCGACCAGACCATGCTGCCCATTGCGGATGGCCTGACGCTGGTGCGCAAGCGGTAAGCCCCGCTCCGGGGAATCGATACGGAAGACTTTCGTTTGGGAGGCACACGTGGAACAAGCAGACCCCGCAGTCAATGCCCTGTATACCTATACCAAAGCCTTGTCGGTCGCGCTTGGCTACCGCGACCGCCTGACCCAGCTGCATTCCGAACGGGTGCAGGTTCTTTCCGCCGCGATCGGCACGGCTTGCGGCCTGTCATCCAGCGAACTGCTGGCACTCAGGATCGCCGCCTCGTTCCACGATATCGGCAAGATCGGCATCCCCGATCACATCCTGCTGAAACCGACGCAGTTCGACGATGCCGAATGGGAGGTCATGAAGACCCATACCGAGATCGGCGAGAAGATCATGGCGGCAACCGCACTCGAAGGAGCGGATCATGCCGCCCGGATCATCCGTCACCATCACGAGCATTACGACGGGTCGGGCTATCCGGACGGACTGGCGGGAACAGGCATCCCGATCTGCGCGCGCATCATCTCCATCGCCGACAGTTATGACGCGATGGCAGTGACCAGGTCATACCACCACGCGCGAGCGCACCCGGAGATCATGGCCATCCTGCACCAGGAAACCGGCGAGAAACACGACCCCGCCCTCATGCAGATATTCAGCGAGCACATCGAAACCAGCGAGTTCAGGGCGGGCAGGAGCTAGTCCGCATCGGCCCGGCTTACGCCATGCATGGCGTAAGTCGCCCCTGCCGCATCCCGGAAGAAACGCAGTCACTCGTCCACATACGCCAGCACCACGCCGATGGCCTGCGCCGGATCGTCGGTCAGGCTGAGGCAGTGTTCGCTGCCGTTGATCAGGTACAGGTTGAATCCCTCCCGCCGCAACGCAGGCGGCAGGCGCGCCGGCATATCCTCGTCGCTGCACAGGGTGAAACGCAGGTCCGGCCAGGTCTGCTTCAGGCTGGCCAGCGCATCGTCGTTCAACTCGCCGAATGCGGCAGCCGCACTGGCGATCCGGCTCAAGGTCTCCGGCACGATCATTGGTCGGCTTCCGCGGCAAACCTGCTCAGCGATTTCGCCTGCACGCCGAGGATCTTGGCCAGCCAGGGCGGCGGCGCGTCCAGCACGGCCTGCAGGCGTTGCAACGCGATCTCCGACTTGCCGCCCTCGGGCGTCTTCACCGGATGCACGTTAACGCGCACCGCCTTGGCCGCGGCCGGCCCGCCGATGGATTGCACGTAGACGATCTGGCAATCGCCGATGAGTTCGGCGCGCGCGCTGTTCTTGTCTTCCGCCTCATCGGTGATGAAAGTCGGGCGCACGTCGATCAGCCGGATCTCGCCGCGGCCCACCTGGTAGACGAGGAAGCGCGGACAGGAACCGAAATGCCCGTCCACATTCTCTTCGGTATTCGAGGCGACGGCCACGCGCAGGCTGCCCGGCATGTCCCCCTCCCGGTAGGGCTGCGGCTTGGGCAGGTTCTCGACGTCGCCGGCATCGCCCCACAGCTGACGCACTGCCAACTTGAGGCTCGCCGGATCGACATCCGGCTCCACTGTCTCTTCGCCGGAAAGCATCAGCTTGAGGTCGGCCACCGTCAGCTTGGCCAGCTTCTCCTCGGTGATGGGCAGGCCGAGATGGTCGCCGATCCGCGTGGCCAGCGCGGCGACGTCCACATCGTCCATGGTGCGTGCCGCCAGCGCGATGCGCAAGGCAGCGGATTTGGTGATGATGCCGTTGTTCATGGCGATACTCCTTCAGGCCAGCCCGGATGAAACTGCCGATCCGGGCTGTCGCTCGTTAAGCTGCCAGTTGCGTGATGCAGCCCTTGATCGGGCACACTTTCACGCATTGCGGTTTGTCGTACTCGCCATCGCACTCGGTGCATCCGCTTGCGCTGATGACATACAAACCCTTCTTCACACTGATGGATGCCGTCGGGCATTCCGGTTCGCAGTCGCCGCAAGCGGTGCACAGATCTGCGTTGATCTTCATTGCCATGATTAATCTCCTTTCAAGTTCAGGGAAGGGAGAAGAGCGGCCGCAAGCGGCCTGAAGGGGGAAGGGGCACTGCGGTCCTAGTTTTAAGCGCCACAGACGAGCTCCCTTCCCTCTTTACCCTTCCCCGCAGTTACTCCGCCGCATCCAGACGGCGCGCCCGCACCGAGTAAGGCAACCGTGCCGGTGCCGGCTGCGGCTCGATGTAGTACGTGCCGCCGTTGTTCAGCTTGATCTCGCCCCCCCACTTCTCCGAGGTGTCGAACTCCATCGAGACGATGGTGTCCTCGAGATCGCGCTTGGGCAGGTAGAACTGGTAACTGCCCTTGGCATCGCGACGGATCATGATGTTTGCCATTGCAACTCCTTGAGTTGCAGTACTGAGCGCTGAGTGCCGAGTACCGAGTAAAAACGCCCTGCTCACTCAGCACTCAGCCCTCGCGGCTCAGTCCTGCCTTTAACGCACGAGATCGTGGTTGTAGTCGGTCGTCCCCATCCCGCGGGTCTCTTCGTCCAGGCGCTCCATCACCGCATTCACGATGGTGGTGAGCATCTGCATGGCGCCTTCGTAACCCAGCGTCGTCGCACGATGCAGGTGGTGGCGATCGAAGATCGGGAAGCCGATGCGAATCAGCGGGACCTCGAACTCCTTGCCCTTGTGCAGCGTATCGCGCTGGATGAACTTGCCGTAGCTGTTGCCGATCATGAAGTCGGGTTTCTCGGTCAGCACCAGCGAACGGAAATGCCACAGGTCGGCGCCGGCAAACAACTGGGTGTTCTTGCCGTAAGGCGTCTCGTCCAGCATCTTGCGCATGGCCTTCTCCCATTTCTTGCCGCCGTTGTTGCACAGCACGTGCAGCGGCTCGACTCCCAGCTCGGTGAGGAACTTGGTCATGCCGAAAGTGAAATCGGGATCGCCGTACAGGCTGATCTTCTTGCCATGCAGCCAGGTGTGGCTGTCCATCATCATGTCCACCAGGCGTCCGCGCTCCTTGACCAGCGAAGGTGCGATCGGCTTGCCGCTGGCTTCGGACACCTTCATCAGGAACTCGTCGGTCCACTCCAGTCCCATCGGGATGCTCATCTTCGGCACGTCATGCTTCCAGGTGGCTTCGACGAATTTCTTGGTCTTTTCCAGCTGCATGGGCTGCAGCAGGAAGGTGGTCCTGGCGTTCGGCGCATCCTTCACTTCAGCCTGGGTGGTGCCGCCCGCATACATGCGGAATTGGCCGTCGGCCGGCGTATCGAGCACTTCGGTAGGATCGCTCAGCATGGTGTAAGGCACGCCCATCTCGCCCAGCATGCGGTGCATCACACGGTAGTTGCCGAGGTAGGTCTCGAAACCGGGAACGATGTTGATCTTGCCGTTCTTGCCCGGTTCCTTGTCGTCCATGTGGTTCAGGGTGAAGTAGCGGATGATGCCCTCGAACATGTTGTCCCAGCCGGTGACGTGCGAACCGACGAACGACGGGGTGTGCGCGAACGGCACCGGGTACTCTTCCGGTACGTGACCGGCATTCTTGCTGTTGCGGATGAACGCGTTCAGGTCGTCGCCGATCACCTCGGCCATGCAGGTGGTGGACACCGCGATCATGTCCGGCTTGTACATCGCCTTGGCGTTCTCCAGGCCGTCCTTCATGTTCTGCTGGCCGCCGAATACGGCTGCGTCCTCGGTCATGGAATCCGACACGCAGGAGACCGGCTCGCGGAAATGACGGTTGAAATAGGTACGGAAGTACGCCACGCAGCCTTGCGAACCGTGCACATACGGCAGGGTCTTCTCGAAACCGAGCGCGCACAGCACGGCGCCCAACGGCTGGCAGGCCTTGGCCGGATTGACGGTCAGCGCCTCGCGCTTGAAGTTCAGCTCGCGATACTCCATCGTGGTGGTCCAGTTGAAGGTCTCCTGGATCTTGCCCGCATCGTGGCGCTCTTCAAAGTTGTCCTGCTTGTTCTTCAGCGTTGCCTTGTATTCGTCCTGACGGAATAGCGGATAACAAGGTTTGATATCGTCGACTTGTTGCATGTTTGTCTCCTTAGCCGCACTGCTCATGCGCAGATGCCGGCACAGATTGATTATTGGACGGCGGCAAGCGCCGTCCCCAAACTACTTACGCAGCCTTCTTCTCCTCGACCGGCTCGGCCTGCTTCAACCAGGGCGGAGTCAGCTTGCTCCAGCAGGGATTATTCAGGGTCATGTCCATGTCGCGGGCGAAGATGGCGAAGCCGTCATAGCTGTGGTACGGACCGGAATAGTCCCAGCTGTGCATCTGGCGGAAAGGCACGCCCATCTTCTGGAAGATGAACTTTTCCTTGATGCCGGAACCGACCAGGTCAGGCTTGACCTTTTTCACGAATTCTTCGAACTCGAGTCCGGTGACGTCGTCGTACAGCAGGGTGGCGTTGCCCATCTCCTTGATGGTGCGGTCGTAGTCGTCGTTGTGCGCAAACTCGTAACCGGTGCCGACCACTTCCATGCCGAGATCCTCGTAGGCGCCGATCACATGCCGCGGACGCAAGCCGCCGACATACAGCATCACGCGCTTGCCCTGCAGGCGGGGCTTGTACTTGTCGATGATGGCCTGCATCATCGGCTTGTACCTGGCGATGACCTTCTCGGTGTTGGCCTTGATGGTGTCGTCGAAGAAATTGGCGATGTTGCGCAGCGACTCCTCGATCTTGGTCGGGCCGAAGAAGTTGTATTCCATGTAAGGAATGCCGTACTTCTCTTCCATGTGACGGCTGATGTAGTTCATGGAACGGTAGCAGTGCAACAGGTTCAGCTTGGCCTTGGGGGTGTTCTCCATTTCGGCCAGGGTGCCGTCGCCGGACCATTGCGCGATCACGCGCAACCCCATCTCTTCCAGGATGGTGCGGGTAGCCCAGGCATCGCCGCCGATGTTGTAGTCGCCGATGATGGTCACGTCATAAGGCGTGGAAGCGAACTCCCTGGTGTCGCGGTTGCCCAGCACCCAGTCGCGGATCGCATCGTTGGCGATGTGGTGGCCCAGCGATTGCGACACGCCGCGGAATCCTTCGCAGCGCACCGGTACGACCGGCTTGTTGATTTCCTTGGCTGCCTTCTTCGACACCGCCTCGATGTCGTCGCCGATCAGGCCGATCGGGCATTCGGATTGCACCGAGATGCCCTTGTTCAGCGGAAACAGCTGTTCGATCTCGCCGATCAGTTTGGCGAGCTTCTTGTCGCCGCCGAACACGATGTCCTTCTCCTGGAAATCGGAAGTGAAGTTCATCGTGCCGAAGGTGTTCACGCCGGTGGTACCGACGTAATAGTTACGGCGACCGGCGCGGGAATACTGGCCGCAGCCGACCGGGCCGTGGGAAATGTGGATCATGTCCTTGATCGGGCCCCACACCACGCCCTTGGAACCGGCGTAGGCGCAACCGCGGATGGTCATCACGCCCGGCAGCGATTTGCGGTTGGAGGTGATGCACTTCTTGGACTGCTCGATGGATTGATCGTTGACCGCCAGGTGCTTGGCGCGGTCTTTCTTGGCTTTCTCGGGATAGACCTCGAGCACCTCCTGAATGAGGGCTTCGGTCTCTTCGCGTGTCAATGCTGTCATTTCATTCTCCTTTATTGACCCACCAATCTGTGGAGTCTGTCAGGGTTGGGGTGGCCGGGAATTACCCGGCACACACTGCAAAGTCAAAAACATTTTTGCCACAGAGTTCACAGAGACCAGAGAGAAAGACAACACCGTAAAACCGGCGGATTGGCATTTCCGGACTCTGTTCGCGTTTCTCCGCAAACCCTCTCTGCGTCCTCTGCAGCTAAATGGTTTTGCAGTTTCAGGCTGCCACTGCCGCCTTGCCGATGATGGATTCGTCCTCTGCTTCCATGATGCCGAATTCCATCAGCAACGCTTCCAGCTCGTCCATGGTGATTGGAGTGGGAATCACAAACTTCTTGTTCTCCACAATCTTCTTCGCCAATGCGCGGTACTCGTCGCCTTGCTTCGCCTTCGGATCGTATTCGATCACGGTCATACGACGGATCTCGGCGTGCTGCACTGCGTTGTCGCGCGGGATGAAGTGGATCATCTGCGTACCCAGTTTTGCAGCCAGGGCCATGATGAGTTCGTCTTCGCGGTCGGTGTTGCGGCTGTTGCAGATCAGGCCGGCCAGACGTACGCCGCCGGAATTCGCATACTTCACGATGCCCTTGGCGATGTTGTTGGCGGCATACATCGCCATCATCTCGCCGGAACACACGATGTAGATCTCCTGCGCCTTGTTCTCGCGGATCGGCATCGCGAAACCGCCGCACACCACGTCGCCCAGCACGTCGTAGAACACGAAGTCGAGGTCTTCGTCATACGCGCCTTCTTCTTCGAGGAAGTTGATGGCGGTGATCACGCCGCGGCCTGCGCAACCGACGCCGGGCTCAGGGCCACCGGACTCGACACACTTCACGCCGCCGAAACCGACGGACAGCACGTCTTCCAGTTCGAGGTCTTCCACGCTGCCCGCTTCGGCGGCCAGTTCCATCACGGAGTTCTGCGCCTTGGAGTGCAGGATCAGACGGGTGGAATCGGCCTTGGGGTCGCAGCCGACGATCATCACTTTCTTGCCGGCTTCAGCCAGGGCTGCCACCAGGTTCTGGGTCGTGGTGGACTTGCCGATCCCACCCTTCCCGTAAATTGCGCATTGACGCAGTGCCATGTTAGTCTCCTTAGAGGTTGCCAAATTTGAATCGCGATTGAAAACTGTCGCTCGCACCTTCTACATCGCAAGCTCCGTGCCACCCGTCCGACAAACGCACAACCGCATGAAATGCTTGAGAAAAATTATTCAGCGCACAACACACCTGCGGATGTGGAACGCAACAAAGATCCGGCCTTTGTAGCAGTGCCGACAAGCCAGAATGTCGCCCTGCCGCGCACGGCACGACTGCCCATCAACCGCTGCAACCTGCCCGCCGACATCCTCGGCGGACTCACCTTCCAGCACTCCCCCGTCGCACTCGAACTCGACGGCGTCGCCCAATTCCATCGCGGCCTGTTTGCGCTGCTGGCCGGGATCGCAGACGCAAAAGAAAGAGCCGACGCATTCACCATGCACATGAACGCCTCGTTCTACCTCGACGAACCGGAACAGGCAGGCTACACATCCAAGGCGACACACAAGAGACAGAAAGCCGATTACCTGCGCATGGTGCGCGGCTGGAGCTTCGATGCGGATGGCCGCGAAGGTGCGGCACTGAAGGGTTGGGTGGAATCGCGTTTCGGATTGCTGCCCAGACACCACGGCGGACAGATACGCGACCTGTCGGGTGAAGCTTACCGCCGCTACCTGGAGATGCGAGCGACGGCGCTGTATGGAACCAATGCGCTGGAATCGCAGTTCGACCTGCTCTACTCCTATTGCCAATACGAGCTCGCACGCCGGCATCCCGGCCAGGCACATCTCACCCTGTATCGCGGCGTGAACCGCGTGGACGACTATGAGACGCTGGCCACGCTGGACGACAAACGCAGAGTGGTGCTGTTCAACAGCCTGAGCTCGTTCACCGCCAACCGCGAGCGCGCCGACGAGTTCGGCGACTACCTGCTCACCGCACAGGTGCCGCTGGCCAAGGTGTTCTGCCATACGAGATTGCTGCCGGGCATGCTGCAGGGCGAAGACGAGTACACCGTGATCGGCGGGTTGTATGAAGTGAGTATTGCAGCGTATTGACTTGGCTTTTGAACCAGCAGCATGGCCTCATGCACATTCCCGGATATGCGCAGAGCTGATGCAGACCTTCAATCGTACTTGCCGGCCAGCCACTGCTCGAATTCATCCGGTGGCAATGGTCTGGAGTACAGATATCCCTGTCCGTAATCGCATCCTGCGGCAGCCAGCAAGTCGTGTTGCGCGCTAGTCTCCACGCCCTCTGCGATCACTTTGAAACCCAGCTTGTGCGCCATCACGATGATGGCCTCGCAAAGCGCGAGATCGTTTGTTTCCGGGCCGAGGTTTCGCACGAAGGACTGGTCGATCTTCAGGTAGTCGATGTCGAATTCCTTGAGATAGGAAAGCGACGAGTAACCCGTGCCGAAGTCATCGATCGCCACCTGGATGCCTGCATCGCGGAATCTCAACAGTTTTTTGTTGATCTCGACCTCGGCATCCAGCAGCAATCCCTCGGTGATCTCCACGGTGATACCGTCACCGCTCACGTGCTGCTGTTCAAGATACTCTGGCCACGAGACGGATTCGGCATGCCGAATCTGTACCGGCGATTTGTTGACGCTGATCTGGAACGACGGGTGAAATTTGCTGCGCCACTGCACGACCTGCTGCACGGCCTGCCTGAACACCCATTCGCCGATCAGAACGATCAAACCGGTCTCTTCCGCCAACGGAATAAAGTCCATCGGACTGACCATGCCGCGCTCAGGATGCTGCCAGCGTATCAAGGCTTCCGCCTTGTATGTCCGGCCGCTGCACATCTCCACGATGGGCTGGTAATGGACACGGAACTGCCCGGCTGTTACAGCGATGCGCAGATCGTTGGCGAGGTGCATGCGCGCCTGCGCAGCCTTCTGCATGTCTTTCGTAAAGTAGTTGAAGCGGTTGCGCCCCGCATACTTGGCGACATACATCGCCTGATCGGCGTTCTTGAACAGGATATCCAGTTCGGTCGCATCGTTCGGGTAAAGCGATATGCCGATGCTGGCGGAAATATAGGCCGGCTCGGCATCGAGCTTGAATGGATCAGCCAGGAAGTCAAGGATGTTCTGGGCGACACGATCAATACTTGCTATATCCTCAAGTTCGGACAGGATGACGATGAACTCGTCACCCCCCAGCCGGGCGACCGTATCCGATTCGCGCACACAGGTGCTGATCCGCCGCGCAGCCTCGATCAACAATATATCGCCCATGTCATGCCCGAGCGTGTCATTCACTTCCTTGAACCGATCAAGATCGATCAGCAGCAACGCCATCGCCAGTCCGGCGCGATGCGCTTTCTTGGCTTCCTGCTCCAGCCGGTCATGGAACATCTGGCGATTCGGCAGTTTGGTGAGCGAATCATAATTTGCCTGCCTCCACATCAGCTCTTCGATTTTCTTGCGCTCGGTGATATCGGTGAAGAGGGCTACATAACGATAGCTCGCACCCTTGTCATCCCTGATGACGTTGATGGTCAGCAGCTTGATGTACTCTTCGCCGTTCTTGCGTCTGTCCCATACCTCCCCATGCCAGTAACCATCCGTGTTCAATGCGTTCCACATGGAATGATAGAAGTCCCGGTCATGCCGCCCGGATTTGAACATCCGCGGATTTTTTCCAAGCACTTCTGCCGCAGCGTATCCCGTCATCTGCTCGAAGGCCGGATTGACCGCGATGATCAGGTTGTCGGCATCGGTGACCAGGATCGCTTCGCTGCTGTTTTCGTACACCATGGCTGCCAGACGCAGCGCCTCTTCCGCCTGTTTGCGCTGGCTAAGATCCATTACGAAAGCGAAAATTCGCCCTTGCGACATGGGGGCGAAGGTCGTGACAACCTGTACCGGAAAGATGCTGCCATCTTTTCTCCTGTGTTCACTCTCGAACCGGGCATAGCCGTCGCGCTGGATAGCTGCGATATGTGCCGCAGTCTCCTCTGGTTTTTCGCGGGCCTCGATCTCCGGAACGGTCAGTGCGAGCATCTCCTCCCGGGTATAGCCAAGCTGGCGTGCGGCCGCTTCATTCACCTCGACCAATCGCCCCTGCATATCAACCATCCAGAATCCGTCCACCGCGGTCTCAATTGCGAGGCGGTACCTGGACTCCTTTTCAATTATCGCGGCTTCCTTCTGCTTGCTACTGGTGATATCCCGTTGATAACCAACCCAGAGCTCCCCCATGTCCGCGTGCTGGAACGTAGCAGCATTCAGGAAGGTGCTGATAGTCGTACCATCTTTTTTGCGGTTGAGTACCTCCCCGCTCCAGACTCCCTCTTTTTGCAGATGCTGGTTGATCTCATGCGCAGTTTCCATCTGGGATTTGCTGCCCGGCGCGTTGATAATTGAAATATGCTTGCCGTTCAATTCGCCCGGGGCATAGCCGAAGAGCGTTTCGAACTGCCGGTTGGTGTACTGAATCGTGCTGTCGCTTGCCTTGATCAGCACGATACCCTCAACGGCATTTTCCACAATCTGGCTCTGCAGCAGCAATGCCGCCGCCTTCTTCTTGTCTTCGGTGACATCAAAGGTGATGCAGACCAGGAACAGAGGTTTGCCTTCTTCATCGAAAATCGGGTTCTTGATGACGAAACCGATGCGATTCTCCTTGAGTTTCGCATTCCAGAATGGCGCCTCATATTCGATCTGCTTGCCGCCGGCGATCACTTCACGGTCTTTTTCCCGAAACGCCTCAATTTGCTCAGGAGGAAAAACCGTGCTGCCGTCGGTACCAACAAGCACATCGAACGATATGCCCCATTGCTCCTCGCAAGCATGGTTCATATAAACGATCCGTCCATTCGCATCCTTGATGAACGTGGCCGTCGGAATCGAATCGACGACATCCTGAACTTGCTTGTTGAGTTGGCGATCCATTTGGCCGGGCGAAATCGGTTTTTGATGTGTCGACTCTAATTGGGGACATGGTCGTTTTTCGCATTGTGGCAAACATGGATATTTGCCACAAGCAAAATTTACAACTGCCGCGCAGTTGAAATGTCCGGCTTGTGGGTCGCAAAGTGTGCGCCTAATATCCAAACAAATTCGGAGGCCATCATGCGCATCACCACCCTCGGTTGCAATGCCAGCATCACCGGCGATCTGCGCACCACCTGCTACCAGGTGGACGACGACATCCTGATCGACGCGGGTTCGGGCGCAGGCGACCTGAGCCTGGAACAGGCCATCGCCATCAACACCGTATTCCTCACCCACTCGCATCTCGACCACTGCGCTTTCCTGCCCATGCTGGCCGATGCGGCGGGAAGTTTCCGCAACGCCCCGCTGATCGTATATGCGCTGCCGGAAACCATCGCCACACTCAGGCAACACATGTTCAATGGCCACTTATGGCCGGACTACACCGTGCTGCCCGCACCGGGAAATCCCTACCTCCGCTTCCACCCGGTCCGGCCGGGCGAGACTGTGGAACTGGATGGACGATGCATCACCGCACTGCCCGCCAGCCATTCCATTCCTTGCGCCGCTTACCGGGTCGACAGCGGAGCGGCAAGCTGGGTGTACAGCGCCGACACCACCTTCTGCGCGGGTTTCTGGCAGGCATTGAACCGCATCGACAACCTGAAGTACCTGCTGATCGAAAACACCTTCCGCAACGACAATGCTGTCGGTGCAGCGCGTTCCGGCCACAACACGGCAGATTTGCTGACACAGGGACTGCGCATGCTGGAACGCCCGGTGGAGCTGTTCATCGTGCACATGGAAGCCGGGTATGAGGAAATCACCATGCGCGAAGTACTGCAGGCAGTTGGCGAATTCAAGCCGCAGATGTTGCAACGCGGCCGCGTATTCGAGCTCTGACCGCCCTACCCCCGCACCCTTGTCCGACAAGCTTTCCGGCTTTGTCGCTTTTCCTCCAAAGCCTGCCCCGCCGCAACCCGCGCCAATGCTGGACGGTCGCTCTGGCCCGTTTATTGCGAATGGTTGGTCGTCATTCACCAGAAGGAGTCGTCCCCATGAGTAGCGCCTTTGAAAACATTCTTGCCGGCCTGTCCGACGGCAGCGTCGTGCCCTATCTGGGCGCAGGCACACTGAACGGCGTGATCGATCCGGCCACGGGAAAAACCATCCCTGCAGACAGCGACAGCCTGATCATCGCCATGAACAACGGCCAGCCGATGGCCCCCAAGCTGATGTACGAGTTTCCGCGCGCCGCAATGAACGTGGAGTTGAAACGCGGCCGCACCGCGCTGAACAAATTCCTCGATGCCACGTATCGCGATACCCAGTGGAGCACTTCCGCACTGCACGCCTGGCTGGCACGGCAAAAGCTGCCCTACCTCATCGACACCAACCGCGACACGCAGCTGCAAAAACAATATGCCGCTACGCCCCACACGCTGATCGTCGGCGTCGCCCGCGTTTCCGGCAAGGCGTTCCGCTTCCGCATCTTCAAGTACGATGGCACGAGCTATTCGGCCATCGAGCAGGAAGCCGTGGATACCAGCCTGCCCATCCTGTTCAAGCCCTTGGGCACGCCGTTGCCGGAATCGAACTACATCGCCTCGGATGCCGACTTCGTCGACTACATCACCGAACTGATGGGCGGTTTCGCCATCCCGTCCTTCGTCAAACGCATGCGTCAGAACAAGCGCTACCTGCTGCTCGGCCTGCGCCTGAACCGCGACACCGACCGCATGGTGTTCTCCGACATCATTTTCGGCGCCGACAGGCCTGCAGGCTGGGCGCTCATCCCGCATCCGACCGACAAGGAGAAGCGCTATCTCGGCAAGCTGGGCATCGAGATCGTCAATGCCGACGTGGCCGACTTCCTCACTGCGGCACAAAGCTGGCACGGCAGCCTGGCAACCGCATGAGCAAGCATCAAGCAGTATGGGATGAGGCACGCCATACGCTGGGCATGGAAGAGATCGATTCCGCGCATCATGAATTCATCGAACAAGTCGCGGCGCTGATCGCGGCCAGCAATGCGGAGTTCCCCGCCTTGTTCCAGGCGCTGGTCAATCACACGGCGGCTCATTTCAAGGCAGAAGGCACGCTGATGCGTGCCTCACAATACCGCGGACTGCCTGAGCACGAAGGGGAACACCACCGCGTGCTGGGCGAACTGCAGCAACTGAACCGCAGCCTCAAGCGCGGGCATCTGCCGCTGGTGCGCGCTTATGTGAAAGAAGGGTTGCCGGAGTGGTTCGATACACATCTGGCGATGATGGATGCCGCGCTGGTGACGCACCTGAAGAAGCAATCGGAATAGACCAGCAGCTTTGTGAAATCCCGAAGACCTGATCCGGATCACTTTATTCCATCCGGCTCCACCCATAGAACCATTTCAGCAGGAATGGCGGTGACATTGTGGTCAACGCGATCACAATGAGCAACGCGGCATACAGTTCACCATTAAGAATGCCCTGGCTGAACCCGAGTTGCGCGAATATCAGCCCCACCTCGCCGCGCGGAATCATCGACAAACCGATAGCCATCTGGTTGTGACGCGATTCACGGATGCAAAACCCGGCCGCCAGCTTGCCGAGAAAGGCAACGAGCAACAACAATGCCGCAAGCTCCCAGATGAATGAGGAACTCCAGTTCACTGCCTTGAGGTTGAGCGATACGCCAACCATCACAAAGAACATTGGCGAGAAGGTGTGGATCAACGGGCGCATCTGTTCTTCCAGTCTGTGCGCCAGCTTCGGACTGGGCTTGAATACCAGCGCCGCCCCCTTTCCCATCCACAGCCGGAAACCGAAGTGCTGGCTAAAAGCCAGGCCCGCCGCGAAGCCCCCCATTATTTCGGGAGCACCAACGGCATGAGCCAACCATGAAAATAGCAGAATCAAAGACAGCGCCATGGTCAACAGCAATCCTGGAGTGGCGGCATGCTGATCGAAGTGTTCTATCAGTATCGAGGCCAGCTTGGCTACCAGCGGAGCGAGTACCATGAATAACAGGATGTACAAGCCGACCTCGCCAACAGCCTTGACCGAGACTTGCTGTTCCACCGCGAACTGGTACAAGATAGCCAGCACCAGTACGCCGAGAATATCGTCCAGCACCGCTGCTCCAATCACGATCTGCGCTTCGTCTGTTTGGCGCTTGCCCAGGTCATCCAGAACTCGCACGGTAATGCCAATGCTGGTGGCAGTAAGCGTGCCGCCCATGAACAACGCGGTCAATTCGGGCAGTCCGAATACCCAAGTGCTGATGCCATAGCCCAGCACAAACGGCAAACTGAAACCAACCAGCGCAACCACCACAGGCTTGCTGCCGGAACGCGCCAAACGGGACAGGTCAGTATCCATGCCCACCTCAAACAGCAGCAGGATGATGCCGATCTCGGCCAGCAGCTTCATGATGGTGTCGGGCGAAACCCATCCCAGCAAGGAAGGGCCGATCAACAGACCGGCCACCAGTTCACCGATCACCGACGGAACTCCGAGACGCGCCGCCGTTTCCGACAGCAACCGCGCCGCGACCAGGATGATGGCGAGGAAAAGAAAAAATTGGTGCAGCTCCATGAACTCAGCCTCCAAGTGGCATCGCGACTTTCCCGAATGGCCTGTTCGCGTTCTTCCTAGCATGCAGCACAGAATGATAACCGGGATCGGATCAAACGCTGCTCGACGACGCTGCCACCGCACTGGCAGCATACACCGGACGTGCCATTTTACAGGCGGTTGCGCGCCACCTCGCGGCGCTGCTTCTCGCGTTGCACGAAACGCACAGCCTAGAGTGCCTGACTTCAGCGTACCAGGCTCACCTGCCGCGAATTGTGCAAGGCACAATCGGGCGTAGTCGTCCTTGACACAGGTGTCCCGAATGTGTCGACCACAAACTGGAGGGTCGCTTGCCACATTGGCTGTCACCCGGCACGCCGCACATCTTGCACGCCATGGGCGAATGCTGCGAATGACCTAGCCATATGCAATCGTGACCACACTGATCACCGGGCTGACGCTGCTCCGACCTACCCAGCTCCGGAAACCGATATACCATTATCACGGCAATATCAGAATTACCGCGGCTTCGTTTTTGACGCAGGTGACGAATATCGAGCGATGGGCCGAAGTTCCCCCCTTTGTATTGGCAGGGATTTGACTCACACTGTGCCAAAGGACATTGGACGTTGCACAACGAACTGGGCAGAGTAAATCATGACTGATTTTCATCATCTTTCTCCGCAGGCGGCGCTGGACACCGTCGATTCGAACGCACAGGGGCTAAGCCATGAAGAAGCCGCACGCCGACTCGCACAATACGGCCCGAACCGGTTGAAGCCGGCGCGCCGGCGCGGCCCTTGGCTGCGCTTTCTGCTGCAATTCCACAATCTGCTGATCTATGTGCTGCTGGCTTCGGCCTGCATCACCTCCCTGCTTGCGCATTGGGTGGATACCAGCGTGATCATCGGCGTGGTATTCATCAATGCCGCCATCGGTTTCATCCAGGAAGGCAAGGCCGAGAGGGCGATGGATGCCATTCGCCGCATGCTTTCGCCTGAGGCAATTGTCATGCGCGAGGACAAGCGCGTGGTGATTGCGGCCGAGGCGCTGGTGCCGGGCGATATCGTGATGCTGCAGTCCGGCGACAAAGTGCCTGCCGACCTGCGCCTGCTTTCGGCAAAGAACCTGCGCATTGAGGAAGCCGCACTGACCGGAGAATCTACTGCCGTGGAAAAGAATTATCGATGCCGTTGACGAGAAAGCCGTTCTGGGCGACCGCTATTGCATGGCTCATTCGAGTACGCTGGTGGTTTACGGCCAGGGCACCGGTGTGGTGGTCGCCACCGCCGACAGCACCGAGATCGGACGCATCAGCGCCTTGCTGGGTGAAGTGCAGAGCATGACTACCCCGCTGCTGCGGCAGATGGAAGAATTCGGGCGCTGGTTGACCATGGCGATCATGACGCTGACTGCCATCACCTTTCTGTTCGGCTGGCTGGTACACCATTTCGGCATCGGCGACATGTTCATCGCCACCGTCAGCATGGCCGTGGCGGCGATTCCGGAAGGTTTGCCCGCGATTTTGACCATCACGCTGGCGCTGGGCGTGCAACGCATGGCCAGACACAACGCCATCATCCGCCGCCTTCCCGCGGTTGAATCACTGGGGGCGGTGACGGTGATCTGCACCGACAAGACCGGCACGCTCACGCGCAACGAGATGACCGTGCAGCGCGTACTCACCACAGGCCATGTGTTCGAGGTGAGCGGCGGCGGCCATGCCCCGCACGGCGGCTTTACTCTGGACGGGAAGGAAACGGACGTCACCGACGACGCCGACACCATCGACCTGTTACGTGCCGGATTGCTATGTAACGATGCCGCCCTGCATGAGAGCGGCGGTACATGGCAGGTAGCGGGCGACCCGACCGAGGCCGCGCTCATCACGCTGGCCATGAAGGCCGGGATGGATTCCGTGCACGAACATGAATCGCTGCCGCGCACCGACCTCATCCCATTCGAATCGGAGCATCGCTTTATGGCGACCTTGCATCACGATCACGCGGGGCATGCGTTCATCCTGGTCAAGGGGGCCGTCGAACAGGTGTTGGCGATGTGCAGCGTACAGCGCGTTGACGGCAAAAACGTACGACTCGATCTGTCACAATGGCACAAAAAAATGGCCGAGACCGGCGCGCTCGGCCAACGCGTGTTGGCGCTCGCGCAAAAATCCGTTGAAACCGGAAAACGCGAATTGAGTTTCGATGACATGCAAGGCGGCTTCGCCCTGCTCGGCATGGTCGGCATCACCGATCCGCCCCGCGATGAAGCCATCGCCGCCGTGCGCGAATGCCATTCTGCCGGTATCCGCGTCAAGATGATCACAGGCGACCATGCCGAGACAGCAATCGCCATCGCCAAGCAACTAGGCATAGGCAATGGTCGTGCTCTGAGCGGAATCGAACTGGATGCAATGGACGATACCGCATTGTGCCAGGCCCTGCGCGAGGTGGATGTGTTCGCGCGCGCCAGTCCGGAGCACAAACTGCGCATAGTGCAGGCGCTGCAAGCCGATGGCGAGACCGTCGCCATGACCGGCGACGGGGTTAATGATGCCCCGGCATTGAAGCGTGCCGACATCGGCGTAGCAATGGGCATGAAAGGCACGGAAGTCGCCAAGGAAGCCGCAGGGATGATACTGACGGATGACAACTTCTCCACCATCGCACACGCGGTGGGAGAGGGTCGCACTGTCTACGATAACCTCAAGAAAGCCATCGTATTCATCATGCCCACCAACGGCGGCGAGGCCGGCATGGTGCTGATCGCCATCCTGTTCGGCATGACGCTGCCGATCACGCCGGTGCAGATCCTGTGGATCAACATGGTCACGGCAGTCACACTGGCGCTGGCTTTGTCATTCGAGGCGTCCGAGGCGAACGTGATGCGCCGCCCGCCGCGCGCAGTCGGCGAACCGCTACTGTCCGGCTTCGTGATCTGGCGCATCGTTTTCGTATCTGTATTATTGACCGCAGGCCCAACGACACTGTTTCTGTGGGAAAGCGCGCGCGGTGTCGGCATTGAAGGGGCACGCACCGTCGCGGTCAACGCACTGGTGGTCGGCGAAATGGCATACCTGTTCAACTGCCGCTATTTGCTCGCCCCGGTACGCAGGTGGAAAGACTTCGTGGGCAATTTCTACGTGTTGCTCGCAGTCGCCATCTTGGCGCTGATCCAGGGAATATTCACCTACGCACCGTTCATGCAAAGCGTGTTTGGCGTAGGCGGCATCGACCTGGCTGCTTGGAGACTCGTCCTGGGCTTCGGAGGGATATTGTTTGTGGCGGTGGAAATTGAAAAATGGGTAATACGAAAACTCAAATCCGCATGAGCACAGTGCAATTTTTGCAAGCACCGACACTCTCTCCCGTAGGCACTGCCGAAATACAAGCATTACTTTTCGATCAGCAGGCCGAGCTTATTCGCCAGCCACTTGGTGGTGGTAGCCTGGATCAGGATGGTCATCAGGATGGCGATGAAGGTGACGGAGGCGATGACCTGCGCACCCGGCGCCTTCATGCCGACCAGCATGCCGGCCAGCGCACCCGGGATGACACCGGTTTCGCGCGTCCAGCACATGAACAACATCTCCTTGAAACTCCATCTGGCACGGCGATCAGGCAATGCGCACAGGAACACGGTGACCGGGCGGGCGACCAGCATGAAGATCGCCACGACAGCCGCTCCGGCAAAGAGATACTGGCTCATCAGGCCGAAGTCAACCTGAGTACCGAGCAGGATGAAGATGAACATGCGCATGATCAGCGCGGTGGTCAGGATGAAATCCTCAAGCAGCTTGTGATCCTCGTACGCGCGTGTCAGGCCGAAGGATTCCTGGTTGCCGAGCATGATGCCGAACACAAATACCGCCATGAAGCCGCTGGCATGCATGCCGTCCGCACCCATGTAGGCACCGATCACCGCCATCAAAGTGACCACCGGCGCATACTCGGACAAGAAACCGAATTTTTCGTGCGCAATCAATACCGCTGCAGCATAACCGAGCACGCCGCCGATCACGACGCCGAACAGTGACTGTTTGACCAGATCGAACAGCGCATCGGCAGCAGAGAAGTCTCCCGAACCCATCGCCACCGCCAGCACTGTGAAGGTGACGATGGCGCCCATCGCATCGTTGAAGGCGGATTCGCTCATCACGGTTTGCGCCACGCGTTCCTTGATCCTGATCTGCTTGAACACCGGCACCAGCGTGGCCGGGTCGGTGGAGGCCAGTGTGGAACCCAGCAACAGCGCAACGATGAATGGTACGCCGAGCAGGTAGTAGGCTGCCACGCCGGTGATGAACGCCGTGACCAGCACGCCGATGGTGGCGATCACCAGCAGCGTGATCCACACCTCCTTCAGCACCCCGAGCTTGATCGACGCACCGCCGTCGAACAGGATGTAGCTGGAGCCGAAGATCAGGATCAGCTGGTTGACGGTCGAATCCGCCTTGATGTCCACCAGGCCCAGCACGCCGGGACCGATCAGCATGCCGACCAGCAGGAACACCACCACATCGGGCACCTTGACCAGACGCGCCAATAAACCGGAAAACGTCCCGATGCCCAGGATGATGCCGAAAACCAGAAGCGTGTGTTTTGCGAGTTCCAGGGCTGCAGAGGATTCCATTTCGTTCCCAATTCAGGCGTTAATCGTCGTCGTCATCTCCTTCGATGCGACGGCGCGGCACAGTAGCCGGATCGGCTGTGATGGCGCGGTATATCTCCACCCGGTCGCCGGGCCTGAGCGTCGCGTCAAGTTGGGCGACTTTACCAAAAATACCGACCGTGCAATTGGCTAATTCGAGCTCCGGAAATTTCTTCAGGATGCCGGATTGCTCGATGGCGGCCTGCACGGTGGCCTCTTCCGCCACGTCGATACGCAGCCAGAGTTGTTGTGCTGGTTCGGAATACGCGACGCCGATCTGCATGCTCCCTCCCCTAACTCGCCGCCGCTTCAGGCACGGCCGCGGTTGCAGCACGCGCCGCACGGCGGCTCTCGATGACGCGGCGACCGGCCAGCAGGAATCCCAGCACCATGAAACCGCCGGGCGGCAGGATCATCAGCAGGTAGCCCTTGTAATCGGGTATCACGGTGGTCTCGAGGAAGGCGAAGGCCGGCCCCAGCAGCAGGTGCGCATTGGCGAACAAGGTGCCCGCGCCCAGCACTTCGCGGATGCCGCCGATGGTGGTCAGCGCGAAAGTGAAGCCCAGCCCCATCATCAAGCCGTCCATCGCCGCCTCGCCTACGCCGTACTTGGCGGCGAACGCTTCGGCGCGACCGAGCACGGCGCAGTTCGCCACGATCAGCGCGATATACAGGCCCAGCACCTTGTACAGGTCATGCGCCCAGGCATTCAGGCTCACGTCCACCAGCGTCACCAGCGTCGCAATCAGCACGATGTAAACAGGGATGCGCACGTCCGGGCTGATCAAATCGCGCACCGCCGAAATGATCGCATTGGAGGCCAGCAGCACGGCCGTGGTCGCCAGCCCCATGCCGAGGCCGTTGGTGGCGCTGCTGGTCACCGCCATGGTCGGGCACATGCCGAGGATCTGCGCAAAGACGATGTTGTTGTCCCACAGGCCGTCCCTGGTGATGCGTGCGTAATTTCCGCTCATTTCAAATGCCCTCCGAACCCGTCATTGATGGAACTATAGCCATTCGACTAGGCTGGCAAACAACGCCAGCCAAGTCGCTGGTTATCCGGCGCAGGCCGGAATCCAGGCAATCAGATAATTTCTCACGCAGCGAGACCAAATTGCGGTTTTGTCCGCTACGCGGGCTGCTTGTTTTTGCTGGATTCCGGCCTGCGCCGGAATGACGGCTTGACGAGATCATGATTTATCTCCCGCGGGAGCGGACTCGTCCAGCAACACACTCCGGTTCTGTTCAAAGAATTCCAAGCCTTCCTTCACCGCCCTGACCACCCCGCGCGGGGTGATGGTCGCGCCCGCGAACTGGTCGAACACGCCGCCGTCTTTCTTCACGCCCCACTTGTCCGCCGGCGGCTCGCCCAGCCATTTGCCTTCGAAGGCATGGATCCAGTTGCTCTTGGCGGGCTCGATCTTGTCGCCCAGGCCCGGCGTCTCCTTATGGCTGATGACGCGCACACCAAGGATCCTGCCCTCGCGCGACACGCCCATCACGCACACCAGGGCGCCTGCATAGCCATGGCCGATCATGCGGTACACCACTGCCTCGACCTTGCCCTGCCGGCGTGCGCGATACACCAAGACATCGCCGCCCTGGCCGGACAGCGTGACGGTATCCTTGAGCAGGTCGTTCTCGTATTCCCCCGGCAGCACCTGTGTCAGCGACTGTTTCAGGTCGGCCGCTTCCGCCGCCTTGATGTCGGCTTCGGTCAGGTGCGCGGCATAGGCCAGCGCCGCACTGGTGAGCAGGGCCACGCTGCCGAGCAGCACACCCTGGTAAAACAACTTGCCGCGCAGTTTTTCGAGTTTCATCGTCCTATCCTTTCGCTGCCAGCGCCGCGCCCTTGCGGTCCCGCCCGTAGATGCGCGGTTTGACGTACTGGTCGATCAGCGGCGTGACCGTGTTCATGATCATCACGGCGAACGCCACGCCTTCCGGATAGCCGCCCCAGGTGCGGATGATCCAGGTCATCAGGCCGCAACCGAAACCGAAGATGAGCTGTCCCGTGGCGGTATTCGGCGAGGTCACAGGATCGGTGACGATGAAGAACGCGCCCAGCATCAGGCCACCGGAAAGCAGGTGATACATCGGCCCGGCGTAATGGCTGCCATCGACTGCATTGAAGACCAGCGCAGGCACGGCAGCGCCGAGCAGCATGGCGACCGGCGCGTGCCAGGTGATGATGCGGCGCGCGATGAGGAACAAGCCGCCGAGCAGTATCAGCAATGCAGCCGTCTCGCCCAGGCTCCCGGCACGGCTGCCCCATAGCGCATCGAGCGGTGCGTAATATCCGACCAGCGCCTGATCCAGCCCGACACCGCGCGTGAACTCGGTCTTCACATGGCCGAGCAGCGAGGCGCTGGCCATGCCGTCCAGCGGCTGGCTCATGAAGGTGATGCGCAGGCTGTCCAGCCAGCCCGGCGCATGCGCCGAGCCCAGCGGTGCGGGTGCAACCCAGGTCGTCATCTCCAGCGGGAACGAAATCAGCAGCATCACGCGTGCCGCCATCGCCGGGTTGAACACGTTCTGCCCCAGCCCGCCGAACACCTGCTTGCCGATGACGACGGCGAACAGGCTGCCCAGCGCAGCGATCCACCAGGGCGCGAACGGCGGCAACGAGATCGCCAGCAGCCATGCGGTGAGAATGCCGGAACCGTCCAGCAGCACCGGGCGCAGGGCGCGCCCCTGCAGCCGCACCGCGAATGCCTCGCCGGCAATGGCCGCGAGCAGCGACACTGCCCACAGGTTGATCGCCGGCCAGCCGTACAGCCAGAAGCCGAACAAGGTGGCAGGCGTGAGCGCCAGCAACACCGTGCCCATCACCTTGCCGATGGAGACGGGAGCATGCGCGTGCGGGGAATGGGCGATGGGGTTCATGTTCTGCTCCTCTGCACGGATAACAACCCCGTCATTCCGGCGCAGGCCGGAATCCAGATGATCGAATGATTTCCCGCACGGCAGGACAGCACTTCAGTTTTGTCCGCTACGCGGGTTGCGTCTCCGGCTGGATTCCGGCCTGCGCCGGAATGACAGGCTTTCAAGTTCATTGCAGTCATGCTGCCTCCGTTGCGGCCTTGGCGGCCGCCTCTTTTGCCGCTCGCTCTTTCGCCTCGCGCGCGGCCTTGCGTCTTGCTGCCGCCTCGGCACGTTCGCGCTCGATGCGCGCGATGCGCTCGCTGCGTGCGTCAGCCAGCTTCCTCGTCGCTTCCTGCTTCAGCCTGGCGCGCTCCTGCGCGGCAAGATCGCCCTTGGCATAGTTGAAGTAATGCACCAGCGGGATATGCGCCGGGCACACATACGAACAGGAACCGCAGGCGATGCAATCCTTCAGGCCGAATGCGACCGCGCCGGCCAGGTCGGATGCGCGGATGCGGGAGGCCATCTCCAGCGGCAGCAGGCCGACCGGACAAGCTCGCACGCAGGTGGAACAGCGGATGCAGGGCGAAGCTTCCGCCTGTCCGATCTCGGATGCCGTGAGTGCGAGCACACCGCTGGTGCCCTTCACCACCGGCACGCCGGTATTGGTGAATTGCTGCCCCATCATCGGGCCGCCCAGCACCAGGCGGGCAGCAGGTTGCGCGTAGCCGCCGGCGAATTCGATCAGTTCCTGTACCGGCGTGCCGACCAGCGCTTCCACGTTGCAGGCCGTCCTGATCGCCGCGCCGCTGATCGTGACGATGCGCGAAACCAGCGGCCTCCCGTGACGGATCGCCTGTTGCACGGCGAATGCGGTGGCGACGTTGTGCACCAGCACACCGATGTCGGCGGGACGGCCGCCGGCGGGAATCTCCTTGCCGGTGAGCACCTGGATGATCTGTTTCTCCGAGCCCATCGGGTACATGCTCGGCATCGCCACGACCTTCACGGCAGTGCCCTGTGCCGCCGCTCGCATCGCTGCGACGGCTTCCGGCTTGTTGTCTTCGATGCCGACCAGTGCCTCCTGCGCATCGACGGCCATCGCGATCAGGCGGATGCCCTCGACGATCTGCGCTGCCCGCTCGCGCATGATGCGGTCGTCGCAAGTCAGGTAGGGCTCGCATTCGCCGCCGTTCATGATCAGCGTCTGCACGCCGCTGCTGCGGCTCAGGTTGAGTTTGAGCGCGGCCGGGAAAGTCGCCCCGCCCAGGCCGACGATGCCCGCTGCGGCTACCCGTGCAGCAATGTCTTCGGGCGGGAGCGCAAACGGATCGGCCACCGTTTCCGTCGCAATCCATTTGTCTGCGCCATCGCTTTCCAGCGTGATGGTCGGCACCGGCAAGCCCGATGGGTGCGGCGCAGGAAAATCGCCCAGCGCAGCGATGACGCCGGAAGTCGGCGCATGCACGGACGAGGAGACCGCACCTTGCGCCGCGGCGAGCAACTGTCCTTTCAGCACCCGCTCGCCCACTTTCACCACCGGCGTGGCGGGTGCCCCGATATGCTGCTGCAACGGCACGAACAACTTCTTCGGCAGCGGCAGAACCCGGATATCGCGCTCGGCCGACAAGTCCTTGCGACCTTCCGGATGCACGCCGCCCCTCAACTTGAACAGGCCGTTCGTGGCGACCCTGTCGAACCATGAGCGGCGCTGCGCCAGCACCGCCGGCTCCTTCGACTGGTTCAGGGAGAACGGTCGAACTGGCCGTGAATTCAGCATGCTGCCTCCCTCGGTTTATGCCAGTGCCACGATTGCAGCGTCACCGGGATGGGTTGCAGCGTCACCGATTCGGTCGGGCATACTTCAACGCATTTTCCGCACGCGGTGCAGGCTTCGCGGAACACCGAATGGATCTGCTGCGCAGCCCCCATGATGGCGTCGGTGGGACAGACCTTGAAGCAGCGCGTGCAGCCGATGCAGATCTCCTCTTTCACTTCGGCGATCATCGGCACGCTGTCTTTCACATCGGACAGGTTGGCTTCGACACCAAGCTTGGCCGCGAGCGCCTGCACCACGGCTCGGCCGCCGGGCGGGCACAAGGTGACGGGTGCGCTGCGGTCGGCCAGCGCCTGCGCCGCGCCGGCACAGCCGGGGAAGCCGCATTGACCGCACTGCGACCCGGGCAGGATGGCCTGTATCTCGGCGACCAGCGGGTTGCCTTCCACTTCGAGGCGACGCGACGCGACGCCGAGGAAAAGCCCGAGTGCCGAACCGAGTAGCGTGAGGCTGACGATAGCGACGAACATTCTTACTCTCCTGAATACCTTGAAACCTCAAGCGTTGAACAAGCCCGCCGTTCGTGGTGCACCCGCAAGGGGCAGGCCGTGGCTGCAGAGAACCTTCGTCCGGACAGCACACGCACCGCTTGTCGAACCATGAATCGGGGACGGGCACTCAATGCGCAGCGAGACTCGCCCTGCGGCACGCGCAGGGCGAACGGCCTTGTTCAGCGCCCCCACAAATTTGTTTTCCAGACTCATACCAATCCCGAAAAACCCATGAAGGCCAGCGCCAGCAGGCTTGCGGTAATGAAACCGATCGGTGCTCCGACGAAGGCGGAGGGCACCTGCGCCAGCGCCAGCCGTTCGCGCAAGCCGGCGAACAGCAGCAGTACCAGGGTGAAACCGACGGCCGAACCGAAGCCATACAGCAGGCTGCTCACGAAGGGCAGTTTCTCCTGCGTGGTCAGCAGCGGGATGCCCAGTACCGCGCAATTGGTGGTGATCAGCGGCAGGTAGATGCCCAGCACCTGGTACAGCGCAGGATTGGTCTTGCGTACCACCATCTCGGTGAACTGCACCACCACCGCGATGACCAGGATGTAGACGAGGATGCGCAGGTAGGTCATGCCGAGCGGCACCAGCAGCCAGTGCTCCAGCATCCAGCAGGAGGCCGACGCCATGGTCATCACGAAGGTCGTGGCCAGCCCCATGCTGACGGCGGTATCGGTCTTCTTGGAGATGCCCATGAACGGGCACAACCCCAGGAACTTCACCAGCACCACGTTGTTCACCAGCACGGTGCTCAGCAGCAGTAACAAATATTCGCGCATATCGATCGTCTCCTGTGCTGCTCAGTGCAAGCGGCATGCCAGAACCGGCACGGCGAGCGGAGGCGCACAAAATCAGGCGTTTGGTGCCGAAACGCACCAGACAGGTGCGAAAAACCTTTGTCGTTGTCGGGTCGTGCCGCGCACCGATGTAGCAAATGCGACAAGCCGCGCGCTTCCGGCGACATTGAAGCGCAACGAAAAATTACCGGCACAGATATTGCTGAACGGTAACCGTCCGTATGCAATGGAATCGTCATGGCCAAACCGAGCGAGCCGCAACAACCGAAACAGGCAACATCCGCCGCAGATGACGGCGGCAGTGTCCCGGCACACCTGTTCCGCCAGGCGGTGGAACAGGCGGCGCTGGCGATCTCCATCACCGATGCGCACGCCAACATCCTGTATGCCAATGCCGCGTTCCAGCGCATCACCGGGTACGGACAGGACGAGATCGTCGGGCACAACGAATCCATCCTGTCGTACCGCGTCACGCCCAAGCTGGTGTACGAAACGCTGTGGGCACAGATACAACGGCAGCGTCCGTGGAACGGCCTGCTGGTGAACAAGCGCAAGGATGGCGACCGCTATCTGGCCGATGTCACCATCACCCCGGTGGTGGGGGAAGCGGGCATCACCACGCATTACCTCGGCATGCACCGCGACGTCACCGAGGTGCACCGGCTGGAACGGCAGGTGCAGAACCAGAAGACGCTGATCGAATCCGTGGTGGATGCGGCGCAGGTCGCCATCGTGCTGCTCGACGAACAGGAGCATGTGCTGCTGGACAACCAGGAATACAAGAAACTGATCGGCGATCTCGGCAAGGAACCGGCGGTACGGCTGCTTGCCGCCCTGCGCGAACAGATGGGCGACGCATTCGCCAAGGCTTACGACAAACATCGCAACATCGCCGCGCGCGAGGTCTGCATCGAAGCTTCCGGCCGGCCGTCGCGCTGGTTCTCCTGCGCGATCTCCTGGTTCGAGGAACACGATGTCGGCGCGGATGCATTCTACGAACCGTTGCGACGCCACTACCTGTTGCTCACCATCCAGGATATCAGCGAGCTCAAGCGCCAGCAGGAAGCGCTGCGCATCAACAGCCTGCGCGCGCTGCTGTCGGAACAGGAGCGCATCCAGAGCCTGCGCGAAACGCTGGCGGGTGCGGTGTACCAGCTGGAAGGCCCGCTCAACATGCTCAGCGCCGCCGCCAACATGATGGGGCGTCGCCGCGAAACGGGCAGCGACCTGCCCGCCGCGAGTGCGCTCGAAGAAGCGATGCAGAAGAGCCGCGAGGTGCTGGAAACGCTGCGCGCCTGCATTCCGGACCACAACGGCGAAGCCGCGCAGCCGCTCAACCTCAACGAGATACTGGCCGATGTGCTGAAGCTCGCCACGGCCAGCCTGCTCGGTGCCGGCATCGTGGTGGAATGGCTGCCGTCGGAAGGTGCGGCCATGATCTCCGGCCATCCGGCCCAACTGTCCAACCTGTTCAAGCAGCTGATCTCGAATGCCATCGAGGCAGTGAACGAACAGCGCGGCGGCCGGCGCGAACTGCGCATCGCCTGCACCCTGTTCGCCGACCATCTCGAAGTGTTCGTCGAAGACAGCGGCCCCGGCATCGCCGACGATCTGCGCTACAAGGTGTTCCAGCCGTTCTTCACCACCAAGGGCGCCGCGCGGCAGCATCTCGGTCTCGGCCTGGCGATGGCGCAGGAAGTGGTGATCCGCCACGGCGGCACCATCGACATCGATCCCGGTTACCACAACGGCTGCCGCGTGCGCGTGCAGCTGCCGCTGGCGGCGGGGGGCAATCATGCCTGACCTGCGCCTGGAACTCGACCTCTTGCACGCCGAGCTGGAAACGCTGTATCAGGTGAGCCGCGTGCTGTCGCACTCGCTCAATTTCAAGCAGACGCTGGACGGCGTGCTGCATGCACTGCACGAAGGCATGGCACTGGAACGCGGCATGGTCAGCCTGATCGACGCCGCCAGCGGGGAGTTGCAGGTATCGCTGGTGTACGGTGTGTCGGACACGGTCACCGAGGAAGTCAGCTACCTGCCCGGCGAGGGCGTGGTCGGCACCATCCTCAAGACCGGCCAGAGCATCGTGGTCGAATGCATCATGGACGAACCGCGCTTCCTCTCCCGCCTCGGCATCTACAACCCGCGGGGCGCATTCGTCGGCGTGCCCATCCGCATCGGCGCCAAGGTCGTCGGCGTGCTGGCGGCACAGCCGGCCCCTGCCATCAAGAAGTCGCTCGACGAATACCAGCGTTTCCTGGAGATGGTCGCCAACCTGATCGGCCAGAGCGTGCGCCTGTCGCAGGAAGTGGCGCAGGAGAAACTGGAGATCGCCGAGGAACGCGACGTGCTGCGCCGTACCGTGCGCGGGCAATACGGCTTCGACAACATCATCGGCCATACCCAGCCGATGCGCCGCATCTTCGAGCAGGTGCGGCTGGTGGCAAAATGGAACACCACCGTGCTGATCCGCGGCGAGACCGGCACCGGCAAGGAACTTATCGCCAACGCCATCCACTACAACTCGCCGCGCGCGCGCGGCAGTTTCGTCAAGCTCAACTGCGCAGCATTGCCGGAAACCTTGCTGGAGTCGGAACTGTTCGGCCACGAGAAAGGCGCCTTCACCGGCGCCGTGGCGCAACGCAAGGGACGCTTCGAGCAGGCCGAGGGCGGCACGGTGTTCCTCGACGAGATCGGCGAGATCTCCGCTTCGTTCCAGGCCAAGCTGTTGCGCGTATTGCAGGAGGGCGAACTGGAACGCGTCGGCGGCACCCGCACGATCAAGGTCGACGTGCGCGTGGTCGCCGCCACCCATCGCGACCTGGAGGCGGAAGTGGAGAAAGGCCGTTTCCGCGAAGACCTGTATTACCGCCTCAACGTGATGCCGCTGTACCTGCCGCCGTTGCGCGAGCGCATGGCGGACATCCCGGAGATCGCACGCTTCCTGGTGGAAAAGATCAGCACACAACAGGGCCGTCAGCTCAACCTGACCGATGCCGCGCTGCGCATACTGATGCATCACGACTGGCCGGGCAATGTGCGCGAGCTGGAGAATTGCCTGGAGCGCGCCTCGGTGATGACCGAGGGCGACACCATCGACCGCGATGCCATCCTGCTCACCGGCATCGACGAGAAGATCTCGACCAGCCGCGGTTCGATCCACGAACTCGATCTCGACGACCCCAACCTGGACGAACGCGAAAAGGTCATCGCCGCACTGGAGCAGGCCGGCTGGGTGCAGGCCAAGGCGGCTCGCCTGCTCGACATGACGCCGCGCCAGATCGCTTATCGCATCCAGACGCTGAACATCAAGGTGCGGCAGATCTAGCCGTTCCGCAGCCGCATCCATTCCGCCGCCTCGGCACAGGCATGCAATTTGCTGCCTGCTGCGCAAGGTGGAAAAAACGACACTCCAACCGACAATGACGGGAGCAGATGCTTGCCGTTGTTTCATTTACTCCAAAACAAAACGGGACATATATGGCGCTCAAAGACATCAAGGGATTCTCCGACAAAGCAAGGACAGACCTGGAATTGCAAGCAAAACTCATCGCCTGCCAAAAAGTGCGCGAGCTGCTCGCGCTGGCACAGGAGCACGGTTTCAATTTCATCGAGGATGAGATGTACCCGCCCAACGAGCCGCAATTCACGGCCGACCAGCTTTCCGAGAGGCTGGCCAAGGCCCTGTTGCGCGCGTGAACCGCATGGATGCCGCACGCGATCAGCGCCGGGAAGCGCTCAGGTTCTTTGTCACTTACACCGGGGTCAAGCTGCCGTTCAAGCTGGTAAACGAACTGCAAGCCGGCGAAGTGGAGAACCGCAATACCTACTTCCGCGGCTACTTCGACACGCAGGATCGTCTGTCCGGATTCGACAAACTCGCTTATGGCGAGATCGAGCTTGCACACCGCTACACCTACCATGACAACGGCAAGCTGAGCGCCGCCGAGATCACCGACATCGACGGCGAAACGACGCTGCTGGTATTCGATACGGAAGGCAATGCACAGTGAATTCTGTTCGGGCCTTATCCCAAGCAGGGCAAGTTGCCGCAAGGTCGGCAAAAGTCGCCTGGCCTGCGGAGCCCCTTTTTCGCGATTCCCGCATTCGTATCCGGACGGAATTCCACCTCTGTTCGACGCATGGGGGTTTCGAATCGGGACTAAGGTGGACATGTTGTTCCACTTACCCAGGAAGTATCACTCATATCTGAAACAGCAGGCCAGGAGCGTCCAATGCGCAACAACCAGCCAGTAACCGGTCGCGAATATCCCTTCCCCGAGGGGAAGACCGTCATCTCCTACACCAACCTCAAAGGCCAGATCACCCGTGCCAACGATGCATTCGTCGAATTGTCCGGCTACGCCAAAGACGAGTTGATCGGGCAGCCGCACAATCTGGTGCGCCACCCCGACATGCCGCCGGAAGCGTTTCGCGACTTGTGGGACACCCTCAAGAAAGGACGGCCATGGAGCGGCCTGGTGAAGAATCGCCGCAAGGACGGCGATCACTACTGGGTGCGCGCCTATGCCTCGCCGTTGGCGGATGGCAGCGGTTATGTTTCGGTACGTGTGGCCGCCTCGCGCGAGGAGATCGATGCGGCCGAACAACTGTATATCCAGATGAACCGCGATGCGCGCATCAGCCTGGACGAAGGCCAGGTGGTCAGCGGCAACGCACTGGCCAGGCTTTTCCGCCGGCTCAACAACATCAGCATTGCAGCGCGGCTGTGGTTGCTGACCGCCAACGGCGTTGCCGGCTTCATCCTGGCCATCGCAGCCATCTGGTATGGCCTGGACACGACGACGCTCACGATCATCGGCGCGCTGGCCTCGATCGCCTTGCTGATGCAGGCATGGAAAGTCATCAACAAGATCAGGCGCTGTTTGAACGCATCCAGAGTTGCGGCCGAAACCATCGCCGCCGGCGACCTCACCAAGCCACTGCCGCTAGCCAGCAAGGACGAACTGGGCGACCTCAATGCCGCACTCTCGGTGATGCGCAACAACCTGCACGAACTGATCGCCAATGTACGGGAAGGAATTACCTCGTTGAACCAGTCGTCCGGCGATGTCTCCGTTTCAGCCAATAGCAGTTCAAAGATCAGCCAGATGCAGTCCGAAGCCGCCTCCGGCATGGCATCGGCGATGGAGGAACTGTCGGTATCGATCGACCAGGTAAGCGAGCATGCCGATAACGCGCACCGCGTCAGCCAGCTCTCCAGCGAAAAGGCCGTCGAAGGCGGCCGCGTGATCCACAGCGCGGCAACCGAGATGGAGAACATCGCCCAGTCCGTCAATCATGTCGCAGAGAAGATCCACGGTCTGGAGGAATATTCCAAACAGATATCCGGCATCGCGGAGACGATCCGCGAGATCGCCGACCAGACCAACCTGCTTGCGCTGAATGCCGCCATCGAGGCGGCCCGCGCGGGGGAACAGGGCCGCGGCTTTGCCGTGGTGGCCGACGAGGTGCGCAAGCTGGCCGAACGCACCGCCAATTCGACCAAGGAGATCAGCGGCATGATCGTCAAGATACAGGACGGCACCGGGGAAGCCGTCAAGGAAATGGGCGTCAGCGTGACGAGAGTCAACGAGGGGGTCGAACTGGCGCGCAAGGCCGGGGACTCCGTCAGCAGCATCCGGGAAGCCGCGGAGAATGCCGCGCGCGACGTCGACGACATCACGCATGCGATCCAGGAACAATCGCTGGCAGCACGCGACATCGCACAGCGCATCGAAAAGATCGCCCAGGGAACCGAGCAGAACACGCTGGCTTCCTCGCAGACGGCTGCCTCAGCCAGGCAGATGGCGGATCTCAGCAGGAACCTGGATGAATTGGCGGCGCGCTTCAGGATCGCCTGAATTGGGCCGGGTCTCTTGCGCTCCACGCGCGTTGAGAGCCGCGGCGAAGCAAACATCGCGAAAAATCGTCGGCCATGCCCGCCCGGTGGCTCCGGGAAATGCTCACGAATTGAGCGATGCCCAAAAACCGCATATACGGTTTACAGTTAGAACCGCTGCCGCACACTTATCTGAATAGTTATCCACAGCTATTGTGCATAACAGCGGTTATCGGGATTTCTCCTTTGAGCACGAGTCCGCTCATGCAATGCTTCGCGGTAGCGCTTCCCACAGGCGAATTAACTCATTCTCGACCTGCCCCCAATAACCCTGTCGACCGCATGTAATAGGCCTTGGCCTATATATTTCGGCATATATCAATGCATACCTGCCGCTGTTAACCTGCTACGGCAATTCCAGGCAAAATTCTCGGGACGCATGAGTCACAGCAACCGAAGTCGGCGTTAACGCAAGCGGTCTATACACGATATGAAAAACACATTGCCGAATATCAGCTACAACCTTTCCAATCCCTGTAACGAAAAATACCGCTATATAGAAATCAACGGCGAGCCGATCCACTGGATCGAAGACCCGGACAAGTTCTATGCGATCTTCGGATTCACCCAAGACATGCGGCAAGCTGGCATGCTGCCGGAAGAATTTATCTGGGGCGAATACCGCAACAATCGGCAGTTCGATTTCACCGCCTGCATGCAGACCCAGATCATCGAGTATTTGAGGGTGCATTCGCACAAGTTCTTGCAGAAATATGGCAGCCAGTGCGAAAAATGGTTGGCGACACTTGCACAGTTGCGAACTTCCACCAATGCAGCGTGTCCTGCCTGCAAAATGAAGCCCGTCTGTTCAAATTAGGCGTCGTCTCGCATCAATCGAACTTTCGCATCGATCCCCGCAGTTCCATTTAGGCTCCCGCCTTAACCGCGCCCCGCATACGCATACTGCTGCCTGCGTAAAATCCAGGTAAAAGATATAGCCCTGCGCAATTAAAGTTCTAGATACAGGCATAGGCCATCAATCGCATAGACCTTTCCACACACAAGGTTTAATGTCGCATCAGGCAATTTTTCGGGAAGATCATGCTCCAGGAATCTTGGATTAGCCTCACCACTGCGCATGTCGACGGCCTGTCGGTAGTACTGGACCAGCATGCCTGTGTCGCCACCACCGATCTGCAGGGGCAGATCACCTTCGTCAACGACAAGTTCTGCCAACTCAGCCAATACCGTCGCGAAGAACTGGTTGGCCAGAATCACCGCATCATCAATTCCGGCTACCACGACAAGGCGTTTTTCCGCGACCTGTGGCAGACCATCGCCAGCGGTAAAACATGGCAAGGGGAAATATGCAATCGCGCCAAAGACGGCAGCCTGTACTGGGTCGCAACTTCAATCGCACCAAAGCGCAACAAGAATGGCGTTCACGAAGGTTATATCGCACTCCGCACGGACATCACACAAACCAAAAAACACGAACTGCACCTGGCCAAGCAGAATGCGCTGCTGCAGGAGACCCAGAAACTGGGGCAAGTCGGGCATTGGGAGTTCGATATCTACAGCAGCGCCCTGGAAGGTTCCGAGGAGATATACCGCATTCTCGAAGTAGACCCGCACGCTGCTGCACGCTCGCTGGGCCATGCCAAGTTTTCGCTGATCCATCCTGAAGACCGCGAAGCGGTGATGCGCAGATTCTGCGAGTCGCTGTCCAGATGCAGCAGCTACTGTGTCGAGTATCGCCTGCTGTTCGCCGGCGGCCGCATCAAGTGGGTGAAGGAATGCGGCACCACGCATTTCGACCCGCATGGCAAGCCCCTGTATACGATCGGCTCGATGCAGGACATCGATCAGCACAAGAAGGCCGAAGAACGGCTGCGCATCGCTTCCATCACCTTCGAGACCCAGGAATCCATCGTGGTCACCGATGCCAACGCCCACATCGTCAGCGTCAACAAGTCCTTCGAACGCCTGACCGGCTATACCGCAGCAGAGGTGATCGGCCAGAATCCCAGCCTGCTGAAATCGGGGCGGCACGATGCGGAGTTCTATAAGCAGATGTGGGCCGCGTTATTCGAAAACGGGAACTGGACCGGCGAAATATGGGACAGGCGCAAGGATGGGCATGTCTATCCGAAGTGGATGAACATCTCGGCGGTGCGCAATGAAGCCGGTGAGATCACGCATTTCGTGGCGATCTCGATGGACATGACCGACAGGAAGCTGGCCGAGGAAAAGATCCATCGGCTGGCGTTCTTCGACACCTTGACCGACTTGCCCAACCGTCGATTGCTGGTCGACAGGCTGGGCCAGGCGATAACCCACAGCCTCCGCACCTGCGCATTTGGCGCGATCTTCTTCATGGACCTGGACGACTTCAAGATCATCAACGACACCAGAGGCCATGATGCCGGCGACATGTTGCTGATCGAGGTCGCGGCCAGGCTGAAGTCATGCGTGCGGGAAAACGATACCGTGGCGCGGCTGGGCGGGGACGAGTTCGTCGTGATATTGCAGGATCTCAGCAATACGCGGGAGACCGCTGCCGCCCAGGCGGAAAATGTTGCCAGGAAAATCGTTGCATCGCTCAGCTATCCGTACCATCTGTCGAGCCACGAGCACCACTGCAGCGTCAGTATCGGCGTGTGCTTGTTCCAGGGACACAATGCCAGCATAGAAGAACTGTTGAAACAAGCCGACACCGCCATGTACCAGGCAAAATCCGCCACCGGCAGCGGCATACGTTTCTTCGAATCTTCCATGCAAAGGGCGGTCGAACTGCGAGCCACGCTGGAGCAGCAATTGCGTCACGCACTCCCCAACAATGAGCTGCATCTCCATTTCCAGCTGCAAGTCGACAACCGGCGCAACATCATCGGGGCCGAGATCCTGCTGCGCTGGCTGAATGCGAATCATGGCGTGGTCTCCCCGGCAGACTTCATTCCATTGGCTGAAAATACCGGGCTGATCCTGCCTATCGGCCAATGGGTGCTGGAGACCGCATGCGCACAGTTGCAGCGATGGCAACAAGATGCCAGCACCAGCCACCTGCATCTCGCGGTCAACGTGAGTGCGCGCCAATTCCGGCAGGAGAACTTCGCCGACCAGGTCAAGGAAATGATGAACCGGTTCAACATCAACCCTGCACTGTTGAAACTCGAACTGACCGAAAGCCTGGTGCTGATCGATGTCGAGGACACCATACAGAAGATGCATTCCCTGAAAGAGCTTGGCGTGAAATTCTCCATGGATGACTTCGGCACCGGCTATTCGTCCCTCAGTTACCTGAAACGCTTGCCACTCGACCAGATCAAGATAGATCAATCCTTTGTACGCGACATCGTGAGCGACAAGAGCGACGCCGTGCTGGTGCAGACCATTATCGACATGTCCAGAAACTTCGGCCTGGAAGTGATCGCCGAAGGGGTGGAGACCGATCAGCAGCTTGAAATCCTGCAACGCAATGGCTGCCACGCATTCCAGGGATACCTGTTTGGCAAACCGGTCACGCTGGATGAATTCGAAGACCTCCTGGGCCAACTTCCCGGCAAGATCGGCATATCTGGTAAATCAAGTCACCACTCGAATGGTGATCCATCCACAAGCACAGGAGAGTCTTGATGTTACGCAAATCCGTCCTGGCAGTCAGTTGCCTCCTCTTTCCGGTCGTCACATATGCCGGCACCGCCGACATCCGGGCTTCCAACAACCAGATCGGCATCCAGGCCATCTCCACCAACGTGGATTACACGGAAACCGGCAACGGCATATTCGGCACCGCGACCGGAACGCTGGATACGGAAAAAGGCGATGTGCCCGGCTCCGCCATTTTCCTGTCAACCATGACCCAGAGTAACCAGTATTTTGCGGCGGGGTATGATCACTCCAGCGGTCAGACCACCTATACCGGCATGCCCATCACAGGCGGCGTTTTCGGCTCCATCGTCGGGGTATCCAGCGCAGCGCTGACCAATTTCAATGTGCGCTTCGGGCAAGGCTTTGAAATCGGCAGCGTCGGAACGAGATCCATCACGCCGTTCATGCTGACCCCCTACGTGGAGGTCGGCCATCACAAATGGGACCGCGGGGTGAATTACGGCGAGACCTATACGCACAATTATTTTGCGGTCGGTACCTTGTGGCAGATTTCGCCCGCTAACAGCAGACTGGTCCTTTCCGCCAATGCCATGCTGGGCACCACCTTCGGAGCCAACATCGTGGTGAATTCCGGCCCCGGCCTGAATGGCTTTTCAGGCGCGCTGGGGAACTCGACGCTCTACAAGCTTGGCCTCGCCGCCGACTACGCATTCTCGAACCACTTCCACGGGAATGCCGGCATCGACTACATGAGTTTCGGCTATGGCATGAGTGCCGTGTATCCCGTCGGCGGCGGATTCGTCGCCTGGGAACCGGACAGCCGGACGAACTACACCATCGTCAAGCTGGGCGCGGGTTATGCGTTCTAGCGTCGGGCGCGGGGCGGACTGCATATCCGTCCCGCCGACAATTCGCCATCAAGGCCTGCATTTGTAGGTTTTGAACGTGCGTTTCCCCGGCTCGGACGACACATCTTTTACAACCGTATCCGCGCCTGAATCTACCGCATAATTGCGTGCCAACTGGAGCAGGTTGGCTTCCACATCGTCGGTGCTGCGATGGAAGAATCCAACTTTGGCCAGCACGCTGACCGTAACCTCTCCTTTGGCCTGACAGCCGCCCACCTGATTTATCTCGGCCAAGGCGACCCGGTCGCTCCCCTGGCGCACCTCGATCATGCTGCTGGCGCAGCCGCCCAATGCCGCAATCAGCGAAAACCCGGCAACCATCCACATCGTTTTTGAAAATCGCATGCTGTCTCCATATCCATTGATGAATCATTTCAGCCTTCCAGTGTACTGAAAGGCCTCCGCAAATGCCAAACATCGACGACCAGTTGTGTCATTGCCGTCTAAATGATCGTCCAGACTGGACAGGCCGTCGGGGAGCCGCATCCGCTCGCTCGATCCGGCAATCCGCCAATGTTCCAATAATGGAATATTGCATGCCACAAATAGCAATTTATCCCGCGATTTGAAACGAATAACATGGGGCCATCTTCAATACATCAAGATGGAAATCACCATGGATATCCTGCCAGCCAACTTCACTACCGGCCTTTCCGGAGTGCAGCCAACGCGATCCGCCACCAGGCAGTACGCAACTGCCGCCGTTGCCATGCACTGGCTCATGGCCTTCGCCATCGTCGGCCTGTTTGCCTTCGGCCTTTATATGCACGACCTGCCGCTCTCCCCCTGGAAGCTGCGCGCCTATTCGTGGCATAAGTGGGCCGGTGTGAGCATTTTCGGGCTGGCCGTCGTCAGGCTTGCCTGGCGCATATATAACCGTCCGCCGGAATTGCCGCCGCACATGGGACGTGCGGAACGCTTCATCGCGCACAGCGGCCACAGCTTGCTTTATCTGCTGATGTTCACGATCCCGCTATCGGGTTGGCTGATGAGTTCCGCCAAAGGTTTCCAGACCGTGCTCTTCGGCGTGCTCCCCCTCCCCGATTTGCTGTCGAAGAACAAGGAACTGGGCGATATGCTGCAAACTGTGCACTGGAGCCTGAATCTGGTGCTGGCAATCCTCGTCGCAGGCCACGTCGCCGCAGCGCTCAAGCATCACTTCGTCGACCGGGACGACGTCCTCGCGCGCATGTTGCCCCGCCTCGGCAAGTCGCGCTGATCGCCGGGACGTGGCAAATGAGGGGCAGAAAATACCGGGTGTCTCAGCCAATGAAAGGAAGCAATCATGTTAACGGTTCGTAAAAGCAGCGATCGCGGATTTGCCGATCATGGCTGGCTGCAATCGTTCCATAGTTTTTCCTTCGCCGACTACTATGACCCCGCGCATATGGGATTTGGCCCACTGCGCGTGATCAACGAGGATCGCGTCGCCCCCGGCCAGGGCTTCGCAACGCATGGCCATCGCGATATGGAGATCATCTCCTATGTGCTCGATGGCACGCTGGAGCACGAGGACAGCATGGGCAACGGATCAGTCCTGCGTTACGGCAATGTGCAACGCATGAGTGCTGGCACAGGGGTCAGGCACAGCGAATTCAATCATTCGCAATCGGCACCGGTACATTTCCTGCAGATCTGGATCGAGCCCAATATGAAAGGGATTGCACCTGGCTATGAAGAGAAGACTTTCGAGCTGGAATCCAAGCAAGGCCGGTTGCGATTGATCGCCTCGCCAGACGGGCGAGATGGCTCCGTCCTGATCCATCAGGATGCCGTGCTATACGCATCCATACTCGATGCCGGGGACCGCATCGAGCATCCCCTCGCCTCCGGCCGCAGGGCTTATCTGCACGTTGCATCCGGCCACCTCGCCGTCAATGGAATCGGGCTTTCTGCGGGAGATGCGCTGATGGCAAGCAACGAGCAACTGGTCAGCCTCGGACAGGCTGCCAAGGCTGAGGTCCTGTTATTCGACCTGCCGGACTGATACCAGACCGGCAGAGATCCCCCTGCAGGCAATCACAACTTCGCCGTCCCTTTAAAACTCATAGGCGGCACCGACGGCCAGCATTGTGATGTTGTTCTTCGTCGTATTGTTGGCCGGTGCGAAATACTCATAGTTCGGGAACCGCACCCCGACATAATTCACCAGCTCGCCCCTGACGGACAGATGCTTGATGATCCTGTACGAAAAACCGCCGCCGAACATCGGCCCCGTGCTGTTCGCCGAAACGGTACTCGTGGGGCCATCGTAGGTTACAGCGGCATCGAACAAACCCAGCTTGAAGAAAAGCTTGCCGGCCGGCGTGATGTCGATCCCGCCCATGGCGGCCAGGCTCAAAGCCCCGCTTGCATATCGGTACGAGGTGAAAACGGTACTGGCGCCGTTGGTGGCCGCCACCCGCCCCCTGATGGAACCCAGGCTCGCCAGATTGGCTTCCCATCCGAAGTTGTCCGTCACCCATTGCCCGCCGAATATCCCGGCCAGGCCGCTGCCCGTGTTTTGTGACACGGTCACCGTCGGATATCCGGAATTCACCATCGTCTGGGCCGCCGTCCCCCTCATGTCGGGAACCGACGACACGCCCACCTCACCGCCCGCATAGAAGCCGTCGGCCGCTGCCAGTGAAGCTGCGAGATTCGAAAGCAGTACCGCTGCGAATATTCTGGCTGTCGTATTCATTGCGCCTACCTCCACAAAGATGTGAACAAGCTGACCGATGTGCAATAACATCGCGAGGCTTGCGCTGCCACTCTAGCACTTGGGTGTGCGGGAAACAACGACTGGCCGTGAGCAAAAACCGGCAATACCCGCTTGCAGGATCGGGCCCGACACTGGATGATGCGCAATCGAATGGGTATAGCGCGGCCAGCCCTCCTCAACATATCGACACGAAAGTTATGTAGTGAAAAAATTCTTTATGGTTTTCATACTGATTGCAGTCGGCTGGGTATTGATCAGCGTCATCTGGTCAAGCATCTCGATGCACCTGGCGCAATCCGTCTTCCACAAAAGTTAGGCGGTTGGGCATTCGGAGCCTCCGCACAGGACATGCGCCCGCTTTCGCCCTGTGACCAATAATTTCCGGGAACACGACATGACCGATTGTTGCTCATCCCCCGATTGCAAAACTGAGCTCCCGAACAGGCATCGCTGCCCAGCCAACGGACTGGAGTATGCGGAAGTTTCCGTCCGCACGATTCATCATCACATCAAGGCTTCCTGGTCCTGGACGCCGACCGCTTCCCGTTATTTCTTCTGCGACGATCCGGCGTGCGATGTGGTGTATTTTGGCGACGACGATTCCACCATCGTCATGTCGCAACTGCGCACCCGCACAGGAATAAAGGAAAGATCAGACGACAGCCCGCTTTGTTATTGCTTCGGCATTTGCAATGCCGACTTGCGGCAAGACCCCGCGATCAGGGATTTCGTGATCGCCCAGACCAAAGCCGGTCGTTGCTCCTGTGCAACGAGCAACCCTTCCGGACGCTGCTGCCTGAAGGATTTTCCCAAGGCAAGGGATACTGCGAGCATGGCGAATGGAGCAACAGGTGCTGGCGTCACGGAAGACAAATGAGCAGAATGGCGCCAAGCGCAAGTGATCGGCCGGAATCTCCCACTTAACGAGAGGTGCACGAATGAGCAGGCTGCTGTTAACGATATTGCTGTCGATACTCACGCTTCCGGCATGTGCTGCCGATGTGGCCGGGATCTTCGACAGGGGAAGCACCCAATTCTCGCTGGTGGCGGGAAGCGGCTCCGCTTTCAACAACAGCTACCTGATACTCGGCGCAGGCACGACCTATTACGTGGCAGACGGAGTGGGTGTGGGCCTGTCTTACGAAAACTGGTCGGGGAGCAGCCCGGGCATCAACAAGATCTCGCCTTCCGTGCAGTACGTCTTCAATCGACAGGCTTCCTTGTGGCCCTATATGGGCGGATTCTATCGCCACTCCGTTATCTCCGGACTCCCCGGCATCAATTCGGTCGGCGCCAGGGCGGGCGTCTATTTTGCGGCGGGCCACAGCAGCGTCGCAGGAGTTGGACTTGCCTATGAGTCGTACCTGAATTGCCAAACGGCCATTTACAACTCCTGCAGCGAAATCTATCCGGAAATAAGTTTCATTTTCGGATTCTGATATATCCTCCATCCGGCCGACTGATGGCATTGCTACGTCACCGGTTTATCGCCATTCATCAGCACCTCCCCCCCCTGCTTATCAAGTTCGGTAAATCCCCCAGGTGATCCATAACCCGGGAACGGGATGCCTCAAGTTCGCCCTGACCAATCGAAAAAACCGGAAATGCGATTGGCGATTGGCCGGGAACAAACAGCCTGACCATTTATCCGGCCAATGATATGAATAATGCTAAACTGCGATGGCATTCAGGGATTCTGGCCTGGCAGGCCCGGCCTGGATTTGCAGAAAGCCAGCACTTCGAAGTCGGTTGCAATTTGCAGGAGTTGCCGCATGAATGCACCAGCGCCGCGTCGCATCTATCGGCTGTTCGACTTTGTTCCACACGCGGTTTCGGCAATCGCCGTCACCGTCGGCGTTTTAGTGCTTATCGGCTGGATATTCGATTTTCCCCTCTTCAAGAGTGTTCTCCCCGGCCTGGTTTCCATGAAGGTCAATACCGCAGTGGGCTTCATTCTGTCGGGCATTGCGCTATGGAGCTTCGAGACCGGCGTCCAGGGGCGCCCCCTGCGGGCCATCGCGCAAGCATGCGCCGCCCTGGTGATGCTTCTGAGCATACTCACGCTGCTGGAATATCTGAGCGGCGCCGATCTCGGCATAGATCAGCTGCTGATTCGGGAAGTCACCCACCTGCCGGGCGATATCCCGGGCAGGATGGCTGTCAACACCGCCCTCGGTTTTGCCGGATTGGGTGCCGCCCTGCTGCTGTTGAGCCTGGGGCAGGGCGGCCGGGTTGCGGCCATCCATGCACTGGCCGTCGTGCCCATCATCTTGGGCGGCTCGGCACTGATCGGCTACGGCTATGACATCGAGGATTTCCTGCGGGAGAGGCTCAACTACACGCCGATGTCCATCAATGCCGCAACAGTCTTTGTGCTGCTTGCGGTCGGCATATTGAACGCGCGCGCGGATTATCCGTTGCGGCGCTTCGCGACCGGCAACACGCCTGCGGGCGTCATGGTACGGCGCCTGCTGCCTGCGGCGGTCGCCTTCACGGTGGCGACAGGATGGTTGATCCTGCAAGGCTACCATGCCGGCTATTTCGACGAGACCTTCCTCCTCGCCCTGTTTACGGCAGTAAACATCGCCGGCCTAGCTGCACTGATTCTGGGGATCGCCGGAAAACTCTATGACACCGCCATCCAGCGCGAACGCATGGAGCAGGCATTGCGCGAAAACGAGGAGCAGCTGAACACCATCATCAATATTCTGCCGACGGGACTCTGGATGCTCGACGCTGCAGGAAAAGTGGCATTCGGCAATCCTGCCGCACAACGGATCTGGGCGGGCGTGCGCTATATCGAACTTGATCGCCTCGGCGAATACAAGGGCTGGCGGGTTGACAATGGGCAACCGATCGGGGCGCATGAGTGGGCCGGTGCGCGGGCGTTCGAAAAAGGTGAAACTTGCATTGAAGAAGAAGTCGAGATCGAATGCTTCGACGGCACGCACAAGATCATACTCGACTCGGCCGTGCCGCTGCGCAATCCCGACGGAAGCATACGCGGCGCCATCACCGTCAACCAGGACATCACGGAGCGCAGGCGCATCGCTGACGAATTGCGCAAGTCGGTCAAGGAGATCGAGGATTTGTACGATCACGCGCCATGCGGCTATCACTCGCTCGACGAAAACGGAGTAGTTACCAGGATCAATCACACCGAGCTCGCGTGGCTGGGCTTTAGCCGCGACGAAGTGATCGGCAAGTTAAGATTCCCCGATCTGCTTACGCCCTCCAGCCTGCAGACGTTTCAGGAGAATTTCCCACGCTTCAAGCAAAACGGCTATGTGCACGATCTGGAGTTCGAGCTGAAGCGCAAGGATGGCTCGCTGCTTCCGGTTCTGCTGAGCGCAACGGCCATCTATGACCCCTCCGGCCGTTATGTGATGAGCCGCAGCACTTTGTTCGACCTGACCGATCGCAAAAAACTGGAACGCGAACTGGAGCAACAGGCACGCAAGGATATGCTGACCGGCCTCAATAACCGCCGCCACTTCTTCGAACTCGCCGAGCTGGAGCTCACGCGCGCCAGGCGGCATGGCAAACCGTTCTCGTTGCTGATGCTGGACCTGGACAATTTCAAATCCGTTAACGACACCTACGGACATCACATCGGCGATGTGGCACTGAAAAAGCTGGGCGAGGTCGCCATGCGCACATTGCGCGAGATCGATATTGTCGGCCGTCTCGGCGGCGAAGAGTTTGCCGGACTGCTGCCGGAAACCAATGGCGCACAGGCGCAGGAGGTGGCGGAACGGCTGCGGCAGGAAGTCGAAAGGGCGGCCGTGAAACTGGAAGACGACTCTGCCCTCCATTTCACCGTGTCGATCGGGCTGGCCAGTCTTCAAGCCGCGGATGCCGATGTTGATAGCGTGCTGAAACGCGCCGACGCTGCGCTGTATCGGGCCAAGCACGCGGGACGCAACCGGGTATGCAAAGAAGAAATGGAATAATTTCAGCAATGGTCGTTCTGGGCAACAGCAATGTTATTTCGGTATGATGGTTCTATTCCAGAAAGAACAGGCACCACATATGCAGCGAACAGCCAAACTGGGATTCCCTGGACTCCACCCTCGGTATCGAAATGCCATGCTCGGCATGGCCAAAATCCTGTTGACGCTTGCAGTCATTCAACTGACGGCCTGGCTATTGCCCGCCTGGCCTGAATTCAAAGGCATCCCCAATTACCTTCCGCTGCATGTCTTCCTGGAAACGATATCCATCGTCGTCTCCATGATGGTATTCGCCGTCGGCTGGAACACGAACCGGCAAAAGGTATCCGGGAATATCATCCTGCTCGCTTCCGTCTTTTTTTCGGTGGGCATTCTCGACTTCTCCCATACCGTGTCCTATGGGGGAATGCCTGATTTCATCTCGCCGAACGACTCGGAAAAACATCTGAATTTCTGGTTGTCGGCGCGCTTGTTTGCCTCCGTTGTCCTGCTGGTGGTAGCCATCAGGCCCTGGATGCCGTCAATATCAACCGCCACCCGCTATCTGACCTTCGGCTCGCTATTGGCCGTGACGTTGATGATCAACTGGGTGGTGATCTATCACCAGGACGCGTTGCCAGACACGTTCATTCCCGGGCAGGGGCTCACCGCATTCAAGAAGAATTTCGAGTACCTGCTGATCATTATCAACATATTCACGGCGGCAATACTGTGGGCGAAAATGCGGCAACCGCAGCCGTTCAATGTCCCGCTGCTGTTCGGTGCGGTATCCACCCTGGCGATGAGTGAATTCTACTTCACGCTGTACACCACCATGACCGGCAGCTACAACGTGCTCGGGCATGCATACAAGGTGATCGCCTATCTGTTCATATACCGTGCCATCGTGGTCGAAGTCATCGAGGAGCCGTACGCCCTGCTGGAACAGGCCAAGGAAAAGTTCAGCCGCATTTTTGATGCGATCACCGACGGTGTCGAACTGGTTTCGATGGACGGTCATATTGTCGACATGAATCGCGCCGATTATGAGCGCATGGGATATACGAAGGCAGAAGTGGCAGGCATGCCGATCGGCCGCTTCAGCACACCGGAGAACGCCGCCAAAGTTCTGGAAAGAATCGAGCAGATCGCAAAGTCCGGCCATGCCACATTCGAGACCGCCCGCATTTGCAAGGATGCGTCCATCATCCCTCTTGAGGTTAACTCCCGCGTCGTCGAGATAGACGGACAAAAAGTGCTTCTGGGCATCAGTCGCGACATCACCGAGCGCAAGCGACAGGAGGCAATGCGCGCGGAACTTGCCGCCATCGTGGAATCCTCCAGCGATGCAATCATCGGCAAAACCCTGGATGGCATCATCACCAGCTGGAACAAGAGCGCCGAAGCGATCTATGGATATTCCGCAGCCGAAATCGTCGGCAAGCCGATTACCATCCTCGCGCATCCGGCACATCATGCCGAGATCGATGAATTTCTGAAAAAAATCCGGAATGGCGCTGCAGTCGTCAATTACGAGACCGAGAGAATCCGCAAGGACGGCAGCCAGATCCAGATCGCGCTCACCCTCTCCCCCATCAAGGATGCTTCGGGCAATATAATCGGAGTCTCCACCATCGCGCGGGATATCACCGAGAAAAAGCGCCTGGAAGATGAGGTACGCCAAGCCAGCATCTATAACCGCAGCCTGATCGAAGCAAGCCTGGACCCGCTGGTGACCATCAGCCCGGAAGGCAAGATCACCGATGTCAATGAGGGCAGCATCAAAGCCACCGGGGTGCGGCGCGAAGAGCTGATCGGCACCGATTTCTCCAATTACTTTACCGAGCCGGAGAAGGCGCGGGCGGGTTACCTGCAAGTCCTTTCCAGAGGATACGTCACCGACTACCCGCTCACGATCCGGCACCGCGACGGCAAACTCACCGATGTGCTGTACAACGCCTCCGTTTACAAGAACGGGGAGGGCAAGGTTCTCGGCGTGTTTGCCGCCGCCCGGGATGTGACCGAACAGAAAGCGGCCCAGGAAGAATTGCGGCGATACAAGGATCACCTGGAGGAAGTGGTGCAGATGCGCACAGCGGATCTTGTATTGGCGCGCAATGCGGCGGAAGCGGCGAACCGCGCCAAGAGCGTATTCCTGGCCAACATGAGCCACGAGCTGCGCACGCCGTTGAATGCGATCCTCGGGTTTTCCAACCTGATGCGCAAAGACGCATTGCTCAGGCACGAACAGCGCGAGGACCTCGACATCATCAACCGCAGCGGCGAACACCTGCTGACCCTGATCAACGACGTACTGGAAATGGCCAAGATCGAGGCCGGTCGTGTCGAGCTGGAAAACAGCCCCATCGATCTCGGCAGCCTGGTGCGGGATGTCACCGACATGATGCATGTACGCGCACAGGAAAAAGGGCTGCGGCTGCTGGTCGACCAATCCTCCGAATTTCCGCGGTACATCAAGGGGGACGCAGCCCGCCTGCGTCAGGTTATGATCAACCTGATCGGCAATGCCGTGAAATTCACCGAGCAAGGCGGCATTACGTTGCGCCTGGGAGTGATCACCAATACCACCCAACACCTGCTGATCGAAGTCGAGGATACCGGCGTAGGCATCAAACCCGAAGACCAGAAAAAGCTCTTTGAACCGTTCATGCAACTGGGCGAATCGGCCATGCAGAAAGGAACCGGGCTGGGGCTGACGATCACGCGTCAGTATGTGCAACTGATGGGGGGAACGATCAGTTTTGAAAGCACCCCGGGCAAAGGCTCCGTCTTCCAGGTGGAATTGCCGCTGGAAAAACTTGAAGCGCACGATGTAGCCATGCCGGAAAGCATGCCAATGCGGGAGGTAGTCAGCCTGGCTCCGGATCAACCGGAATACCGCATCCTGATCGTTGAGGACCAGCTGGAAAACCAGTTGCTGCTCACCCAGTTGATGAAGAGCGTAGGTTTCCAGGTCAAGGTGGCTGAAAACGGCGCGCGCGCTGTGGAAATGTTCCAGAGCTGGCAGCCGCACCTGATCTGGATGGACAGGCGTATGCCCGTCATGGATGGCATGGAAGCAACCCGGCGCATCCGCAAACTGCCCGGCGGCAAATCGGTGAAGATCGTCGCCGTCACCGCCTCCGCCTTCAAGGAACAACGGGAAGAGATGCTCGATTCGGGCATGGACGATTTTGTGCGCAAACCCTATCGCTTCAATGAAATATATGAATGCATGACCAAGCAGCTTGGGGTGAAATACATCTATGCCGATGCTGCCACACCGGAACCCTCCAACGAGGTTACGCTGACGCCGGAAATGCTGGAAGTCTTGCCACCCGATTTGCGCCGTGAGCTTCGCGCCGCACTGGAAAGCCTGGAAGGCGAACGCATCAGTGCCGCCATCCAGCAAGTCCCCGCCTACGATGCCAAACTGCATAACGTATTGCATCATCTGGCGGAGAACTATAATTACCCTGCCATCCTTCAGGCATTGCAAGCCAGCCCGGGAACAAACACATGACACACAAAGGCAACATACTCGCGGTCGACGATACGCCAGCATCCCTGAAGCTCTTGACTGACCTCTTGCGGGAGGACGGCTATGAAGTGCGCGCCGCGATCAATGGCGAACTGGCCTTGCATGCCGCAGCCCAAAACCCGCCCGAACTGGTATTGCTCGATATCCGCATGCCCGGAATAGACGGATATGAAGTGTGCCGCCGCCTCAAGGCGCAGGCTTCGACACGCGATGTGCCCGTTATTTTTGTCAGCGCGGCGACAGAATCGGATGAAAAGGTGCAAGGGTTCAGTGTTGGCGCGATAGACTATGTCACCAAGCCTTATCAGCGCGATGAGCTCCTGGCCAGGGTTCATACTCATCTGGAGTTGAATCGTCTGCGCAACCATCTTGAGGATCTGGTTGACGAACGTACTGCCGAATTGAAGGAAAGCGAGAGAAAGCTCAGGACCAGCCTGATCGATTCCATCACGGCGCTTGCCGCAACCGTGGAAATGCGCGACCCCTATACGGCAGGCCATCAGCGCCGCGTGGCGGAGCTGGCCATCGCGATCGCCAAAGAACTGCACCTCGCGGAGGAGCAGATAGAAGGAATCCAGTTGGCCGGTGTAGTGCACGATGTAGGCAAGATCCAGATTCCGGCGGAGATCCTGAGCAAGCCGGGGCGGCTCACCCCGCTCGAATTCGAACTCATCAAACAGCATGCCCAAAGCGGGTATGAGATTCTCAAATCCATCGATTTCCCCTGGCCGATCGCCCGGATCGTGCTGCAGCACCACGAGCGCCTCAACGGTTCAGGTTATCCGCAGGGGCTGAAAGGGGAGCAGATCCTGCTCGAAGCGAAAATCATAGCGGTAGCCGATGTGGTGGAATCGATGACGTCTCACCGCCCATATCGGCCCGGTCTGGGAATCGATGCTGCACTGCAGGAAATTGCGCTCAACAAAGGCAAGCTTTACGAACCTGCAGCCGTGGATGCTTGTATCAGGCTGTTCCGGGAACGCGGATACGTCCTCCCCAGCTGAAACAAGATCATGGCAGCCGGGGGCTGCGCGCGTCAGGATCCGTCTCTCGCCGTGCATGATCAATCACGGCACGATGGAAAACAGCTGCGGCTGCTGCTTCCTGTAGTGTTTCAACCGCAACACGGTCAGCGGGGTGAGTTCCTGCACGGCCACCCATATCTGCAGGGGATGATGCGCATTGCCGGGCAGGATTGCCGCCAGGGCTTCCCACGCCGCCCAGTCGATCCCGGGCATGCGCTGCCGCACCTCGACAGGCAGGTCGGCAATAGTCCGGGTCATGCTGCCCAACCTTTGCAGGGCCTGGACACGAGCCAGCCGGCTGGAAAAGAACTCCGCTTCACTGAGGCCTTCGGTCAGGGTGATGATGTCCAGTCCGAGCTGTTCCAGCAGTCCCAGCATCGCGCCCGTCAGCATGATGCCCCTTGCTTCAATGCATCGCGCAGCAGCAATGCCACATGCCTCGCCTGGCGCTGTGCGCCTTCGCGTATCTGGTGGCGGCAGGAGAAACCATTCGCCAGGACGGCAGCATCCGGCACGCCGCGCAACGCGGGCAGCAAGTCGATCTCCGCCATGCGCATGGAGATGTCGGCATGCTCGGCCTCCAGCCCGAAGCTGCCGGCCATGCCGCAACAGCTCGATTCGATGAACTCGAATTCGAACTCGGGGATCAGGCGCAATACCTTGCGCAACGACTTCATCGCACCGACCGCTTTCTGGTGGCAATGTCCTTGCACCAGTGTCCTGCCCGGCGGCAGCGGCTTGAATTCGAGCGTGAAGCGCTTGCGGTCGTGCTCGCGCGCGATGAATTCCTCCAGCAGATAGACCTGCCTGGACAAGGCCACAGCGCGCTCTCCCAGACCGAGTTTCAGGTGGTCGTCGCGCAAGGACAGGATGCATGAAGGTTCCAGCCCGACGATGGGTATCCCGCTTTCCAGCGCAGGACGCAATGCATCCTGCATGCGCCGAGCCTCGGCCCGCGCGCGCTCCACCTGCCCCAGCGACAGCCAGGTACGCCCGCAGCACAGGGCGCGCCCAGGATCGTCATCCGGTGCGGCCTGCAGGGTGGCGACGCGATAGCCTGCGGCGCTCAACACCTGGTGAGCCGCCTCGGCGATGTCCGGCTCGAAGTGCATGGCAAAGGTGTCGACGAACAGAACCACGTCCCGGTCGCTTTTATCCGGCGCGCTCCGCACAGAGGGGGCCTTGTACGCTGCCGCCGCGGGTTCTGGCAAGCGGCGCCCCGCCGCGATACCGAGAACGAATTCGCCCAGTTGCGCCAGCCACGGCGCGCGATTGCGCCAACGGATCAGGCTGCGCAATGTGCGCCGATACCGCAGCCAGTCCGGCAGGTGCGCCATCAGCCAGTCGCGATGCGACACCCCCTTCAGTGCATTGTTCTGCGCCTGATATTCGATCTTGATGGCAGCCATGTCGACCTGGTTGGCGCATTCGCGCTTGCATCCCTTGCAGCCGACGCAGAGTTCCATCGCCTGCGCCAGCTCATCGCTGGCGAAAGCCCTTGTCCCCAGTTCGCCGTTCAATGCGGCTTTCAGCACCTTCACCCTGCCGCCGGGCGAGTGCGCGGCATCGCCGGTGACGCGGAAGCTCGGACACATCACGCCTTTGGGTGTGCGCTGGCACAGCTTGTCGCTGATGCATACCGCCACGGCCTTGGCAAAATCGCCCCCCGCGGCGGGGATGCCGGCATAGGCATCGCCCTGCCCCGCGGTTTCGTAAGCAGACCAGTCGAGATGATGTTTCATGGCCGGGATAGAGGCAAATACAGTGCCAGCCACGCTTTTTCCCTGCTGCTCGTGCTAACCCGCTGAGCCGATGCGCGATTGGCCGCCCAACCTGCCACCCCGATGACGGCGGCATGAAGATTTTGTCGCCTTCGCCACAAGCTGGTGCCGCTGTTGTGTGCCATTTACAACAGCGGGGCATGTCATGCGCACTCGACACATATAAAACAATCGGTTAGCCAGCGCAAACTGCCGGGCACGCTGCTTGCTCATACCCAGCCAGACCTTAGCGGAGGACACATCGTGCAACTACCCGTCATCAACAATACTGCAACCGAAGCCCCCAAAAGCGGCTGCTCCGCCGGATCGTGCGGATCGACCGACGACCAGATGAACCATCTGCCGGAACATATCCGCCAGAAGGTGTTCAACCATCCCTGTTATTCCGAGGAGGCGCACCACTACTTCGCGCGCATGCATGTGGCGGTGGCACCGGCCTGCAATATCCAGTGCAATTACTGCAACCGCAAATACGACTGCGCCAACGAGTCGCGGCCGGGCGTGGTGTCGGAGTTGCATCACCCGGACCAGGCGGTGAAAAAAGTATTGGCCGTCGCGGCCACCATCCCGCAAATGACGGTGCTGGGCATCGCCGGCCCCGGCGATCCTTTGGCCAACCCGGAGCGCACCTTCTCCACTTTCCGCCAGCTGGCCGAGCAGGCACCGGACATCAAGCTGTGCGTGTCGACCAACGGCCTGTCGTTGCCGGAACATGTGGAGGAGCTGTCCAAGCACAACATCGATCACGTCACCATCACCATCAACTGCGTCGATCCCGATGTGGGCGCGCAGATCTATCCGTGGATCTTCTGGAAGAACAAGCGCATCAAGGGACGCGAAGCGGCAGCCATCCTGATCGAACAGCAGCAGAAGGGACTGGAGATGCTGGTCGCCAGGGGCATCCTGGTGAAGGTGAATTCGGTGATGATCCCGGGCGTGAACGACAAGCACCTGGAAGAAGTCTCGAAGATCGTCAAATCCAAGGGGGCCTTCCTGCACAACGTGATGCCGCTGATCTCCGAAGCCGAGCACGGCACGTTCTACGGTCTCACCGGCCAGCGCGGCCCGACCCATGACGAATTGCAGGCGCTGCAGGATGCCTGCGCCGGCGACATGAACATGATGCGCCACTGCCGCCAATGCCGCGCCGATGCGGTGGGCCTGCTGGGCGAGGATCGCGGTGCCGAGTTCACGATGGACAAGATCGAGGCGATGGAGATCAACTATCCCGAAGCGATGAAAATGCGCGCCGAGGTGCATGCGGCCATCAACGAAGAACTGGAGAGCAAGCGACTGGCGAAAGAAGCCAAGGTGCAACTGGTCAACATCCAGGGCCTCAAAGGATCTCCCTCACCTCAATCCTCTCCCGCAAGCGGGCGAGGAAGCAATAGTGAAAAGCAATTGTTAATTCCTGCGCGCCCTGTGCTGATGGCGGTTGCCACCAAGGGCGGCGGCGTGATCAACGAACACTTCGGCCACGCCAGCGAGTTCCTGATCTACGAAGCCTCGTCCGAAGGCGTGCGCTTCATCGGCCACCGTAAGACCATCCCCTATTGCGAAGGGGGCGACACCTGCGGCGACGGCGAAAGCGCGCTGGATGTGACCATCCGCGAACTGGCCGGCTGTGAAGTGGTGCTGTGCAGCAAGGTCGGCTACGAACCCTGGGGGCCACTGGAAGCCGCCGGCATCCAGCCCAACGGCGAGCATGCGATGGAAGCCATCGAGGATGCCGTGCTCAAGGTGTACGACGAGATGCGCGTGGCGGGCAAGCTGGAACCGAAATTGGACGAACAGCAGAAAGTGGCATAACGAATCGTAAAACTACGTCATTCCGGCGAAGGCCGGAATCCAGTGAAAAAATATGTCCCGTAGAACGGACAAAACCGTGATGTTGTCCCGCTTCGCGGAATGTATTTAATCATCTGGATTCCGGCCTTCGCCGGAATGACGAGTTAATGAAAGTTGATTTAAAGAAGGAATAGATCATGGCACTCGAAATCATCGAATCCTGCGTCAACTGCTGGGCCTGCGAGCCGCTGTGCCCGAGCAAGGCGATCCACGAGGCAAAGCCGCACTTCCTGATCGACCCGGACAAATGCACGGAATGCGCGGGCGATTTCGAGGACCCGCAGTGCGCCACCATCTGCCCGATCGAAGGTGCGATCCTCAACGAGGACGGCAATGCGATGAACCCGCCGGGTTCGCTCACCGGTATTCCGCTGCAGAAACTGGCGGCCTGAGGGATTGCATCATGACCACTGTCGTCTTCTACGAGAAGCCGGGCTGCGGCAACAACACCAAACAGAAGGTGTGGCTGGCCGCATCGGGCCATACCGTACTGGCGAAGAACCTGCTCACCGAGAAATGGAACGCGACGGACCTGCGCCCCTTCTTCGGCGCATTGCCGGTGGCGCAATGGTTCAATCCCAGCGCGCCGCGCGTCAAATCGGGCGAGGTCGATCCCGCCGCACTGGACGCACATGCCGCACTGGAAATGATGGTTGCCGAACCGCTGCTGATCCGGCGCCCGCTGATGGAAGTGGACGGCGAATGCCGCGCCGGCTTCGATGCCGATGCGGTGCGCGCATGGATCGGGCTCAACGATGCAAGACCCGACGGCCTAGGCCGTCCCCCTCACCTCAATCCTCTCCCGCAAGCGGGCGAGGAGGCAAACGAATCGCTGCGCGACTTTTATAACTACGGCGACATCGAGGCCTGTCCAAAGGAACATCACGCACAGCCTTGTCCCGTATCCGAGGAATCCCATCATGCCTAAGGCCAACGTCACCTTCGAGAAACTCGGCCTCACCGTCACCGTCCCTGCGGGCACCCGGCTGATCGAAATCTCCGAGAAGATCGGTGCGGGCATCACCTACGGCTGCCGCGAAGGCGAATGCGGCACATGCCTGGTATGCATCGCCTCCGGCATGCAGAACATGAGCGAACGTTCGGTACTGGAAGACCGTGTGTTGCAGGAGAACATGGCCGCCAGCAACCAGCGGCTCGCCTGTCAGGCGCAAGTGCTGGGCGGGGACATCAGCGTCAAGGCTTGAACCTTTATCACACGACCGCAGGAGCGACCATGCAGCCAGACATCATGCCCGCCCAAAAGATTGCCGCACAGCCGAACCACGGACTGTATGCGGAACTGATGGCGCACGCGGCCGGGTTATCCAACGACGCACTGTTCGCGCAGATGATCTCCAGCCAGATCGGCGGCGTGGGCGCGCTGCCGCCGGGCCTCGGGCTGGAAGAAAAAGACTTCGCCGCGCTGCTGACGGAACATTTCCCCGGCGTCGAACTGGTCATCCGTTGCCAGGCAGCAGAAGCCGACCCGCGCGCACCGGAGCGCGACGACGTGCTCGGCCTGCTGCTGCAACACCGCGCCCACAGATGCATGTCGGAACAATGGATGGCGGAGATCGTCACCGCCGCCTGCATGGCCAGCGACCATCTGTGGCAGGATCTCGGACTGTGGTCGCGCGACCATCTCAGTCGCCTGATGACGCAGAATTTCCCCGCACTCGCGGCAAAGAACGTGCACGACATGAAGTGGAAGAAATTCCTGTACAAGCAGTTATGCGAACAGGAAGGCATCAACGCATGCCGGGCGCCCAGCTGCGAATACTGCACCGACTACCTGAATTGCTTCGGCCCAGAGGAGTGATCGCCTGACTCCAGGCGGGCATTCGACGATGGCTGGTATTGCGCGTGACGGCTCAGCCGATGGAACTATTGCCGAAACGGCCAGTCTTCCGGTACAGGCTGTCAAAGGATGGCTGCCTGACACACCTGCAAGCGCGTATGCCATGGTTGCCAGTGGCTACGGCCCCGACCTCACACGCAGGCTGATTACCTGGACGAACGGAGCCGCATTGCCATGATCACCACCGACCGCGCCATCGCTGCCTACCTCGGCCTCGCCATCGGCGATGCGCTGGGTGCGACGGTGGAATTCATGACGCCGCGCGAGATCGCTGCGCAATACCGCGTACACGACACGCTGCGCGGCGGCGGCTGGCTGCATCTCAAGCCGGGACAGGTCACCGACGACACCACCATGTCGCTGGCGCTCGGCAATGCCATCCTTGCACAAGGCAGAGTCGACGCGCTCGCCGCCGCACAGGCTTTCGATGCCTGGATGCGCGCCAAGCCGGTGGACATCGGCAACACCGTGCGGCGCAACCTGCTGCGATTCCGCAGGACCGGTGACCCGGAAGCCCCCTACTCCGATCACGATGCGGGCAACGGCGCAGCGATGCGCGTGTTGCCGGTGGCGCTCGCCACTTTCGGCCAGGCGGAAGAAACCGTGCGCGCCGCCTGCCGCGTGCAGGCCCATGTCACCCATCACTCCGCGCTCTCCGATGCCGCCTGCGAATGTCTGGCGCTCATGGTGCAGGATGCGCTGCGCGGCGCCGGCAAGAATCACCTGCTGCACCAACATGCCCACCCGCTGGTCGCTCGCCATCCCGAATTCGGATTCCGCGCAGTACGCCAGATCGGCAACCCAAGCGGCTATATCGTCGACACGATCCAGGCGGTATTCCAGAGTTTCTTCGATACCGACGATTTCCGCACCTGCCTGATCGACGTGGTCAATCGCGGCGGCGATGCAGACACCACCGGCGCGATCGCGGGCATGCTGGCAGGCGCCTTGTACGGGATGGTGGAAATGCCTGCCGCATGGCTGAAGACGCTGGATGAAGACATCCGCCGCTCCTGCGAAACCCAGGCACTGGCATTGCTCCCGGCCGGATGATGCAGGCACAGGATTGACAACAGAACGAACGTTCTTTAGTATTCAAAGAACGTTCGTTCTGTATCTATCATGCCATGGCCAATTTCAATCCCGACCTTTCCTCCCAGCGGCGCCGGCAGGCGCATTCCGCCTTGCTGTCGCTGACACACCCCAACAAGTCCATGTTCGAAAGGCAGCGCGCCCTGTTGCGCAAGGCGGTGCCGGCAGGCTTCCCGTCGCCTGCCGACGATTATGTCGAGCGACGCCTCAGCCTGGACGAGCACCTGATCCAGCACCGCGAATCCACGTTTTTCATGCGTGTCGCCGGACATTCAATGCGCGACCTCGGCATCTTCGACGGCGACCTGCTGGTGGTGGACCGCTCCGTACCGGCCGCGCACGGCTGCGTGGTGGTGGCTGTGATCGATGGCGAATTCACCGTCAAGCAGTTGCTCCATACCCCGCAAGGCAAGGTGCTGCGCGCCGCCCATCCGGACTACCCCGATGTTGCCGTCACCGCCGAATACGACTTCTCCATCTGGGGGGTGGTGCAGTGGAACGTGCACAGGGTGTGATGCGCCGCGCCATCGCGCTGGTCGATTGCAACAACTTCTATGTTTCCTGCGAACGCGTGTTCCAGCCCGGGCTGGAAGGCAAGCCGGTCGTCGTGCTCTCCAACAACGACGGCTGCGTGGTATCGCGCTCGCAGGAAGCGAAGGATCTCGGACTGAAGATGGCGGCACCGTGGTACCAGATGAAAGACCTCGCCCAACGGCACGGCATCGTCGCCCTCTCGTCCAATTACAGCCTGTATGCCGACATATCCAACCGCGTGATGTCCCTGCTTTCGCGTTTCAGCCCGGCCCAGGAGGTCTACTCGATAGACGAATCGTTCCTCGACCTGGGCGGCATCGCAGCCGACCACACCGCCTACGGCCAACAGATACGCGAAACCGTCAGGCGATGCGTCGGCATCCCGGTATGCGTGGGCATCGCTCCCAGCAAGACGCTGGCCAAACTCGCCAATCATGTCGCCAAACAGGATCGCCGCCTCGGCGGGGTGTGCGACTTCAACCGCCTGTCCCCGGCCGAACTGGATACCCTGCTCTCCTCCATCGCAGTGGGCGAAGTGTGGGGCATCGGCAGGCACACCGTACCCGGACTGGAAGCGATCGGCATCCGTTCCGTGCTCGACCTGAAACGCGCACCGGCCAACCGGCTGCGCGCCAGGTTCAGTATCGTGCTGGCGCGCATCGTCGAAGAATTGAACGGCGCCGCCTGCCTGGAACTGGATGACGTCGCCCCCGCAAAACGCCAGATCACCTGTTCGCGCTCATTCGGCACGCTTACTGCCAGCCTCGTCGACCTGGAACAGGCGCTGATCGCCTACACCACCCGTGCCGCCGAAAAATTGCGGCAACAGCATTCGATGGCAGGCGGCATCCAGGTATATATCCGCACCAACCCGCACCGGAAACGCGACCCGCAATACCAGCAGAGCATCCTGGTACCGCTGGCCGGGCCGAGCAACGACACCCGCCTGTTCTGCCGCGCAGCCTTATACGGGCTGGGCCAGATCCACCGCAGCGGCTACGCCTATCAGAAGGCCGGCATCACGCTCACCCACATCATCGATGCGGCGGACAAACCCAATACGCTGTTCGACGATGTTGTCCTGCAGCAGAGAACCTGCACGCTGATGACCACGCTGGATCGCATCAACCGCAGGATGGGCAGCGGAACGATCCGGCTGCTGGGGGAAGGAACCAGCGCACGCTGGGCGATGCGCAGGGAGAACCGGTCGCCACGCTACACGACGGAATGGAATGAACTGGCGGTATGCCGGGGCTAGCGCAGCCTGTCCCGCTCACCGCCCAGATATGGCGCGGCTTATTTACCGTTGAATTTCTGGATCGCTTCTTTCAGGGACTTCACCTGCCCGGGCGTCTTGTCGACGCCCTTAGGTACGGCAGCAGGTACGGTTTCCTTATTGCCGCTTGCTGCCGCGGCAGGCACTGCGGCCGGCGCAGAGACCGCACTGACCGCCACGGGTGAACTGGCGGCTTGTTGCAGTTGCATCTCCAGGGTGGGCGTCATCTTGAGTTTGATCTGCAAGCGGGTCACGCTCTGCACGATCATCTCGTCCTGCTCATCCAGCTTTTTGCGCTCCTCCGCATGCAGGGCCTTGTCTCGCGTCACGGCGAACTTGAGCGCTTCCAGTTCGGCCCGGCTGCCGCCAAGGCTTGCATTCAGGCTATCCACCCTGGCGGCCAACTCGGCCAACTGGGCGCGCTCCGCCTGGGATTGGTTGTTGACCACGGCGATCACACCGACGGTCAGCGCGACGACAGACACGACCGGTGCGAAAGCGATCGTCGCATAATGCGCGACGACCTTCAGCTTGGCACGGGCAAGCTCCGCTTTCGATGGCGTGCCGTCGTCCGCTTCGGCATCGTGTTCCCTGTCGTTATCCATGATGATCTCCCAGGCCAAGGTTGAAGTTCGGGGATCGGCACAGGCAGCGCCCCCCACTCGCATGCCCAGTCTATCACCATGCACAGGCGAAAAAAATCGGCGCCTTCTGCAAGGCGCCGATCCATCCGGGTCTGCTCGCGCTAGCTCTTCTTGCGCAAGGCCACGACGGCGATCACGACGATGACGATGCCCAGCAACCAGAGCCAGTATTTTTCCAGCAAGCCCGGCTCGGCAGGTTTGGGGACCGGAGCAACCGACACGGCGGGAGGCGGTGCCGGGGCCGGTTCCGGCTGCGCCACCGGAGCGGGTGCCGGTGCTGGTGCGGGCTCAGGTGCGGGTGCTGCGACCGGGGCCGGTGCTGCCTTGGCTACTTTTTTCTTTTTGGCTTTCTTGACTACGGGCCTGGGTGCGGCCTGCTCGGCCGCCGCTGCGGGCGCGGGGGCCTGTTCGGCAACCGCTGCCGGTGCAGGCGCAGGTTCAGGTGCGGCCGTCTTTTCGGCAGCCGCCGCCGGAGCTGGCTCAGCGGCAACCTCCTTCGGTTTGGTTGCGCAGGCCGACAAGGCCAGCGCCGAGCAAAGCAGCGCTACAGGTAAAGCAACATTGTGCATTCTTGACATAGCGTTCTCCTGAAAAGCGGTTGACGGGGTATGGCTGGAGGACATCCTCCCATAGTTACCTACCTCAGGCAAACCGCGGAGAAACATTATTGCAACGCATGCGTAACTGGTTGATGTGCTCCTGATATTGCCTCATCCATCAAAACCTGCCGCCGCCAGGCGACACCTTGCTGTCCAATATTTCCTCCACCTCCTCCCTGGTGACCGGTCCATCGTGTTTTCCGACGAGCTTGCCTGAAGGATCGTAGAGGAAACTGGTGGGCATGCCGTGCATCTCGCCGAAATCGCTGGCGATATCTTCATTGCCCAGCACCACGGGATACGACACCGCCGTCGAGCGCACCGCCTCCAGCACCTCCTGCCGCTTGCGGTACAGCACGGCCACACCGATCACCTGCACATCCTTGCGCTGTTGCTGCAGCGCCTCCAGCTCGGGCATCTCCTGCAGGCAGGGCGGGCACCACGGCGCCCAGAAATTCACCAGCACCCACTTGCCCTTCTCCGCAGCCAGCGTGTGATGCACCCCGGCCGTGTCCTTCAGGTCCCAGGCACCCGCCCGCACCGCGGGGGCCGAACACAGCAGCAGCGCCAGCAGCGCGCCCGCCCAGGAGATCGGCGCAGGCGGCAGAAAGGATCGTTCCATGCGGGGGGGCATCATCATGCGGGGTTCCATCATCCGGTTCGCCTCAGAAAGACTGCCTCAGCCCCAGCGTCAGGGTATAGCCCGGCGTCAGCTGGAGAGAATTGACGTTCTGGTAGATCGGGATCTGCACGAAGCCGTAGACGGACGCGCCGCCGCCGACACGCACCGATACGCCGGGGGCCAGATACGCCAGGGTGCCGCCGCTGACCGACACGCCGGTGACCGGATCGACCGGGACGGTGAAGGCGCCGCTGTCGACCTCGCGCTTGATCACGTTCAGCTGCAGCATGGGCGAGACCTTGGCGCCGAAGCCCGCATAGCGGATGCCGGTGTTCAGCTGATAGGCGTCGCCGGGACGGTAGTACAGGTTGCCCAGCGCCTGCTGGGTGGCCACGGCATGCTGGACGGTGCCCTGCAGGAACCAGCCGTAGGTGTCGACGGTGCCGGTGGTGTAGGCGCCGAGGATGAGGTCGGTGGAGCCGGTGCCGATCTGCAGGCCGGCGTCCAGCGGGGTGCCGGCGGCGGTGCCGCTGTCGAAGTTCTTGCCGAAATTGCCGGTGGGCAGCTTGATGCCGGCGATGAGGCCGCTGGCCCCCTCCTCGGACAGGCCGGTATAGCGACCGACGAGGCGGATGTCGCCCACACTGGCGTCCGCCGAGGCGGAGTAGCTGGAGCCCAGCGGGGCGGTGGTGCCGTAGGTGCCGTGGCTGCGCATGACATAGGGGACCTGCACGCTGATCCCCCAGTCGTCGTCGTTATAGATCAGCGAGGCGGTGACGGTCTGAGTTCTGGTATAGGCCTCGACTTCCTGGCCGGCAGCGAGCTGGCTGTTGATCAGGGCGGGGGAGGCCGCCGCGGTGCCGTAGCGCTGGCGGTTCTGGTTGAGGTAGTCGTACGACAGGTCCGCCGTGAAGCCAGGCTTGCTCGAGATCCCTTGCGATTCCCAGTCGCGCGACAGCGTGCATCCGCAAGCGGCACAGGCATACGCGCCGGCACTGTTGAGCAGTGCGAAGATGGCCAGGACGACGCCAGACAGTCTGACGCGATCTGCCGCAAGGCGGATCGGTAAGCTTGCGCGCAAGAACGAGGGAGCCCGGCAGATTTGGGGGCTCCCGTCGATCAAGCCCGGCAGGACGACACGCTGGTCCATCATGCGGCTCACTTCACGCCGGTTACCACATAGCTGTTATGCTGCTTCACGAACTGGAACTCGACCTTCTTTCCCGTCGCCAGTTTGCTGAAGAGTTTCTTATCGCCCACGGCAAAATCCATGGTCATGGCCGGCCATCCCAGACTGGCGATAGGCTCATGGCTCAGCGTCACCGTCCCCTTCTCCCGGTCGACCGCCTCGACCACGCCGACGCCTTTATTGGCATCGGCACTGGTGCTCATCCCCCCCATGTCCATGCCATCGTGGGCAGATGCATTGCCCATCGGGAACAGCGCCAGCGCCGCCAGCAAGATCATCAGTTGTTTCATGTTGCGTCTCCTTTCACTTGGTTAAGAATCGTACTGTCCGAATCCGACTGGCCGGCACGAACCAGCCGTTTCTCCTGCCATCCGAGGTAGATCAGCGGCACCACGACCAGCGAAAGCAGCGGTGCGGTGAGCATTCCGCCGACGAGGGGTGCCGCGATCCGCTTCATCACATCGGTGCCGACCGCATCGCTGAACATAACCGGCAGCAATCCGGCAACGATCACCGACACCGTCATCATCTTCGGGCGCAGGCGCATCACGGCACCGCTCATCACCGCATCGCGCAGGGCCGCGCTGTCGATCGTGCGCCCCGATTCGCGCAACGCATCGATGGCACGATCGAGATAAAGCAGCATGACCACGCCGAATTCGGCAGCGACGCCCGCCAGCGCGATGAATCCCACCGCAACCGCGACGGACAATTGGTAACCGAGCAGGTAAACCGTCCAGACGCCGCCGATCAGCGAGAACGGCAGGCACAGCAGCACCAGCCATACTTTGTCCCATTGCCGGAAATGCAGGTAAAGCAGCGACATCACCAGCAGGAGGGTGAACGGGATCAACCAGGACAAACGCTGTCTGGCATGTTCCAGATTTTCATATTGCCCGGACCATGTGATCGCATAGCCGGGGCCGACCCTGACCGACTTCCCGATGGCCTCCCTGGCTTCCCGTACGTACCCACCCAAATCTCGCCCTGCCACATTGAGATAGACATAACCCGCCAGTCGCGCATTTTCGCTCTTGATCTCTGCCGGCCCGTCCTCGATGGCGAAATGCGCCAATTCACGCAACGGAACCTGCTCGCCGCTCGGCAGCGTCACCCTGCTCTCCGCCACTTTCGCCAGCGAGCCTCTGAGTTCGCGCGGATAGCGCAGGTTGATGGAAAAACGCTCGCGCCCCGCGATCATCGTGCCGATGTCCTCGCCGCCGATCGCCCCCTGGACCATCTTCTCGACATCGGCGACTGTCACCCCGTAGCGCGCCGCATTCCAGCGGTTGACCTGGATATCGAGATAATGCCCGCCGACCACTCGTTCCGCGAACACATCCTGGGTGCCTGGAACTTTCCTCAATGCAGCTTCGATCGCGCCCCCCAGCTCAGCGATCCCGCGCAGATCCGGCCCGGTGATCTTGATGCCGAGCGGAGTGCGTATGCCGGTCGCCAGCATGTCGATGCGGGTGCGGATGGGATAGCCCCATGAATTGGTCAATCCGGGCAGCCGGACTTCGCGATCCAGTTTGGCCACCAGGTCTTCGACGCTCTCGCCCTCAGGCCACTGGCTCTTCGGCTTGAGCAGGATGGTGGTCTCGAACATCGACAACGGCGCCGGATCGGTCGCCGTATCCGCACGTCCGGCCTTGCCGTACACGCGCGCCACCTCTGGCATGGATTTGATGATGCGGTCGGTGACCTGCAGCAGGTTGGCAGCCTCGTCCAGCGAGATGCCGGGCAGCGTGGTCGGCATGTAAAGCAGATCGCCTTCGTATAGCGGCGGCATGAATTCGCTGCCGATCCGGCCCAGGGGATAAAACGCCGATACCAGCAGCACCCCGGCCAGGGCGAGGGTGAGCCTGCGCCTGCCCAGCACCCAGAGCAGCACCGGGCGGTAGCCCGCCTGCAGCAAGCGGTTCAGCGGATTGCGCTGTTCGCCGGCGATTCTGCCGCGAATGAAATACCCCATCAGCACCGGCAGCAGAGTCACCGCCAGCATCGCTGCCGCCGCCATTGCATAGGTCTTGGTATAGACCAGCGGGGTGAACAGCTTTCCCTCCTGCCCGGTCAGCGTGAATACCGGCATGAACGAAACGGTGATCACCGCCAGGGAAAAGAACAATGCCGGACCGACTTCCCGTGCGCTGTGCCGCGCCGCTTCCCATCGGTTGCCTGTCTCTCCCATGCGCTCCAGGTGTTTGTGCATGTTTTCGACCATCACGATGGCAGCATCCACCATCGTGCCGATAGCGATGGCGATGCCGCCCAGCGACATCACGTTGGCCGTCACCCCCTGCGCCTGCATGATGATGAAGGCGACCAGAATGCCCAGCGGCAGGGTCACCACGGCGACCAGCGCCGAGCGCATGTGGAACAGGAACAGCAGGCACACCAGCGCCACGGCCAGTGACTCCTCGATCAATTTTCCTTGCAGGGTATGCACTGCATCGAGGATCAGCCCGGAGCGGTCATAGGTCACCACCAGTTCGACGCCTTCGGGCAGCCCGGAGCGGATCTCCTGTAAACGCTGCTTGACCGCATTCACCGTTTCCAGGGCATTCTGGTTATGGCGCATCACCACGATGCCGCCGACTGCCTCGCCCATCCCGTCCAGGTCGGCAACCCCCCGGCGCGGTGCCGGACCGGTGCCGATATGCGCGACATCCTGCAGGCGCACCGGTATACCCCGATCGTCCACGGCCAGCGGAATGCTGCGTATATCATCGAGATCCTTCAGGTAGTTCTTTGAGCGCACCATGAATTCGGTGCGCCCGAGCTCCATCACCGCGCCTCCGCTGGCGGAATTGTTGGCCCTGACCGCCTCCGCTACTTGCTGCAACGTGATCCGGTATGCGGCCAGACGGTCGGGATCGACTTCGATCTGGAACTGCCTGGCCATGCCGCCGACCGTCGCCACCTCAGCCACACCGGGCAGGCTTTGCAATTCGTATTTCAGGAAAAAATCCTGCACCGCCCGCAGCTGGTCGGCATCGTATCGATGACCGCGATCCACCAGCGCATACTCGAATATCCAGCCGACACCGGAGGCATCCGGCCCGAGCGTTGGCACCACCCCTTTGGGCAAGCGGGCTGCAGCCTGATCCAGGTACTCCAGCACCCGTGAACGGGCCCAGTAAGGATCGGTACCCTCCCTGAACAGGACATAGAGATAGGATTCGCCATACATCGAAAAACCGCGTACGGCGGTCGATCCCGGCACAGATAACAGTGCGGAAGTGAGCGGATAGGTGACCTGGTCCTCGACCACTTCCGGCGCTTGCCCCGGATAGGGCGTCTTGACGATGACCTGCACATCGGACAGATCGGGGATCGCATCCAGTGTCATCCGCTGCGTCGCGCGGATGCCGGCGATGGCAAGCAGAAACGCGAGCGCCAAAACCAGCAGGCGGTTATCGATGGACCAATCTATGATGCGCCGGATCATCTTCAGTGACCATGCATGCGTTCGGACGCGGCACTCAGCGAAGCCGCCGAATCCAGCAGAAACTGGCCATTGACCACGACTTCGGCGCCTTCCTGCAAGCCATCCAGGATCTCCACCCGGTCGCCGCTCTCCACGCCGGTCGTGACGGCGACAGGCAGGAAATGCCCCTCGCCCCGTGACAGCATCACGACGTTCCCCCGGCCGGTATACAGTACAGCCGAGCGCGGTACCACCAGCGCTTGGTGCGGCCGGGTCAGGATGGTGACATCGACGAAAGTGCCGGGGCGATAATGCCGGTTCGCATTGTCCAGCACTGCCCTGGCAATCACCTTGTTGTTGTTCGACAAGGGATTGATGAAACTCAGGCGGGCATGTGTCTCCTGCCCGTTCGCGTCGCGGATGACCACGCTGTCGCCGCGCTTCACCTGCCCGGCCTGGTCCGGGTAGAGCGCGATCTCCACCCACACCCGGGATACATCGGCCAGCACCAGCAACGGATTCGACGGCATGACATAGCTGCCTTCCCTGACATTGACCTGACTGACCACGCCCGAACGCGCGGCCACGATCTGCACCACATCGCTGGCCTGCTTCTTTTCCTCGATGGTACGGATGCTCTCGACGCTGACACCTTCTTCCTGGTGCAGCTTGGCCCTGTCATTGGCGGCATCCATCGCCATTTCCATCACATAATCGTTTTCGGTATCCGGTGTGGTCTGGATGGTTTCCAGCAACTGCTTCCTGCGCTCGATGGAACTCAGGTACGTGCGCTGCCGCGCGACCAGGTCGGGCGAATAGAAATCGTACAGGACCTGTCCGGCCCTGACCTCTTCACCTACGGCATGGACATACAGCTTCTTGATCCAGCCTTCGTACTTCGGCTGCACGGAAAACGCCTGATTCTCGGCAACGACCACGTTGCCGTAAGTCTCGATGGGCTGCGCAACCGTCTCTTGTCTGCTGCGGGCCAGCCGGACGCCGAGACGCTGCTCGATGGCGCTGTCGACCCGGATGCCATGCGCGTGCATTTCGGCGGTGCCGGATTCAACCAGCTTCATCCCGCAGATCGGGCAGACGCCCGGATGGTCTTGCGTGATTTCCGGATGCATGGGGCAGACCCAGTATTTGTCGGGCCCCATGTTATTGATCTGGGGTAGTGCTTCTGCACGTTTCGCTGCGTCCGGATGTGCAATCAATGGACGAGCGAGAAAAAATGACACCAGCAGGATCGCGGCAATCAAAACGACACTGGTGACCTGCTTCCTGCTCATGCTGGCGATTCCTGAATAAAAAAGGGGGAGGATTGGCCTCCCCCAAAGCCCACAACTACTTGAGGATGATCTGCTCGCCGTGACCCTTCTTCGGATCGGCGTCTTTCTTGCTCACCAGTACAGTGATCGCACCGCGCAGGGCCGCATTCATCGAATGGTCGACGATCGCGATTCCCGCCACATCCTTGTCCTTCGGCGTGACGATGTCGAAAGTGTCGGCTTCGGCCACTGCCACGTTGTAGGTCTGGATGCCATACAGCGTATTCTTCGGATTGCCGTTGATGTACACGCGATCCCAGATGCTGGCGATCGGGTGCAATGCAACCGGCAGGTTGACGTTGGCGTTCAGGAAGAAGATACGCACACGCTCGCCCGGCAGTGCCTCCAGCACGTCGTGACCGCCGTTCGGGTCATGTACCGGATCGTAGTGCAGGACCTTGCCGTTGATCAGCGACCCCTTCCACGCATTGGCGTCGTTCAGCATGGCGCCGTAGTTCTCCACATCCGGAAAATACTCCTGCTGTACCAGCACATATTCGCGATCCGCTTTCGGATAGTTCTTCCTGTCCTTGGGCTCGACGATGATCACACCGTACATGCCGCGTGCGATATGCTGCACCATCGGGCTTGCGCCGCAGTGATACATGAACACGCCGGGAACCTTGGCTTCGAATTTGAAATGCTTCTGCTCGCCGGGTTTGACGGGTGCGAACTCATCCAGGACGTTCACTTGCGCAGCGTGAAAATCCATCGCGTGCGAGTTCTTGTTCTCCGGGGGGTTGATCAGGGTGAAGTCCACCGTATCACCCTCGTTCACCCGCACCGGTTTACCCGGGATGGTGCCATCGAACGTCCACGCCGCCATGGTGTCTGCCCCGCCGACCGCCTTGCCATTGGTCGCAACGTCAACTTCCCTGGCCGTCATCGTGATTTCGACGGTTTTGGCAAACGCCCCCGACGTCGAAAGCAAGGCTGCCGCGGCAAACGCCACACAAGTCACTTTCTTCATTTTTTTCATTCATGCTCTCCCTGTTTATCTACGTTAAACACAACTACTCACTTGCCATTGCCTCCTCTACTGCTGTTACTGCTTCCTCTCCTCCTCCTTCTGCTTCTTTTGCTTTCCCCTGAATCCTTGCCGCTCTTCAACTCCTGTCACGAACCAAACTTGCATTTGCACAACATGCGCAAGTGCTGGACCAGATCGCGGATCTCCTCGTCGCTGAAGGTGTCTCCCCATGGCGGCATCAGGATGGACTTGTCTATCGACGGCCCTCCCTCCTTGACCACCTTGAACAGGGTCTCATCCGAGCGCGCCGACATCGCCTTGGCATCGGTGTGATCGCGCGGCTGCACTTCCATGTCACGCACGTTGATGCCGTTCCCGTTACCTTTGAGGCCGTGACATTGAACGCAATAGGTGCCGTAGTTGTCGGCAGCGCTTTCCTTGGCGACGGCAGGTGCGGAAAACAGCAGTGCCGCCAGAATGAATAGGATCGTGTTATTTGGCATTTCCGTTCTCCGTCGCTATCGCTTCAAAGTAGTAGCCCAGTTTCTGGATATTCGCATCCGACACATGCTTGTTCGGCATCCAGGTCTTGGGCTCCCAGACCTGCGGGTTGCGGATGAAACTGGCGATGAATTCCGGCTGCAGACGCTTGGCGGCGGTATAAACCTCGGGGCCGGACAGGCCGCCGAAATCAGGCTCGATCCGATGGCAGGCGGAACATCCCAGGAACTTGTCGAACATCATTTCGCCCATCATCTTTGAGCCGGTTCCCGGTTCGATCTTCTCTTTCGCGATCAGGTCGTCGTGCTGTTTCAGTTTCATCAGCTCTGCAGCGACTGCTGCTGCATCGGGAGCCGGCAGGGCCATATGGGGCTTGATGGTCGATTCATCGACGACATCGTGCTTCTCCCCTGTCTTGATATGCTTTGCATAGAATTCCCCCGCCGGACGTATCTGCCGCGGTTGCTGCAGCCAGCCGACCAGCCACTCCTTGCGGTATTTGTTTCCTGCGTAAGCCAGATTCGGCCCCTTGATGGCCCACAGTTCCTTCAACGTCTGCGGCGCCGGTCCGGTCAGGTTGTGGCAAGACTCGCAGTCCTTCTTCAGGATCGCCGCCCCATCAGCGGCCAGTGCGGGTGCCGCAAGACAGGCCAATGCAATAACGATCAGCTTTTTCATTTCACCTCCGCCTTCTGGCTTGTTCAATCGGCTTTCCCTGGAAAGTCGGGTTGTTGAATAATCCATATCCCTGCGCCAGCGATTCGCTGTAGAAGAAATTCGGGTCATAGACCTTGTCTTTCCACGCATAGAACGGATCGAACTTGATTCCTTCATATTCGAACACGGTCACCGGGCCACCCAGCATGGCGCCGTTGTTCGTCATGTGCTTGTCGACATGGTCATGCATGATGAATAGTCCGGGATTCTTCATTTCGACGATGGCGTCGTAGCGTTCGCCGGGGCCGACAGAGATGGTGTCCACGTAATACGGGTGTGCCAGCGGATAGCCATCCTTGTGCGTGATCAGCATGTCGTGTCCATGCATGTGCATCTCATGGAATTCGTCTCCCGCGCCAAAGAAGCGCAACCTGAGCACATCGCCTTTCTTCACGCGGATCGGTTGCGTATACGGGAACGATTTGGCATTGACGGAAAAATAATCCGAGACATCCTGCGGCGCGCCGCCCTTGCCATAGGTATTGGCATAGGCCGACTCCCAGGTGTTCATCATCAGGATCGCGTCCTTGGTCACTTTCTTTTCCAGGTCGCTCGGATTCTTCGGATCGATGATCAGCGGCCCCCACATGCCGCGAGTGGCGACGTGCTCCCAGACATTGACATGGCAGTGATACCAGAGGCTGCCAGGACGATCGACCGTGAACTTGTACGTGAACGACTCGCCCGGCTGGATCGCATCCTGCGTGATTCCCGGCACGCCATCGTTGTGCCACGAACCTATCTGGTTGACGCCATGCCAATGCATGGTGTGAGGCAGAGTCGTGTTGTTCGTCACATGCACGGTCACCTCATCCCCCTGCTTGACGTGAATCAGCGGGCCGGGCACCTGCCCGTTGAAGGCAAACACCTTGTTGACGAATCCGGGCGCCACTTCGATCGTGACCTCGTCTATCGTCATGTTGAATTCGCGTTGTGCGGCCCAGCCCAGCCCGGGCAATAGTGCCAGGCACACAACCAGCGCCCTCACCGCTTTTGTCATGCTCACTCTCATCACTATCCCCCCACTATTGGTATATTTTGAATACATCTTTAAGGGCAAAAAAAACGGCTCGCGCCTCAACCCGCTTCTGCCACCAACAACCACCAACAACCACCAAACTGCTTTTGCTTCGCAAACCACATCAGAATTGTGTTGGAATAAAATTAACATCACAAATTGATAATGTCAACTTGTGATATATATTTCATACAACAAGGCTGGATAAGCAGTTAGAAATCATCGACCTGAATCTCACATCACCAACGACCCGGCATGAGGCACATTGATCTCGCCTGATCAAGGATGGCCATGTCGATGACGAGTTCACCCGCAAACAGATGAGCAAAAACAGGCTTCAGGGTAAAATGCCGGACAGGAATTCATCAGCACTGCCGATCCGGGCAGCGCCTGCTTTCACCAACATGACCGTATTCAGAATCTTCACAGCGGCCCTGCTTGCTCTGCCATGCGCCACCCTCAGCGGCTGTACGACCACCACCGACAGCGGTGCCGTCGGCGCGACCCGTCCGCAACTGCTGCTCGTCTCGTCCGCCAAGCTCGACCAGATGGCCGCGCAAAGCTATACCAAGCTGAAATCGGACTCGGCCGGCAAAGGCGCTCTGAACCAAGATGCCGCGATGCTGCAGCGCGTGCGGGCGGTAGCGGCGCGGATCGAACCGCAGACTGAGGTGTTCCGCAAAGATGCGCCGGGATGGCACTGGGAAGTGAACGTCATCAGCAGCAACGAGCTCAACGCGTTCTGCATGCCGGGCGGCAAGATCATGTTCTATTCCGGGCTGATCGACAAACTCCACCTCAGCGACAGCGAGATCGCCATCGTGATGGGGCACGAGATCTCGCACGCACTGCGCGAGCATTCGCGCGAACAACTGTCGCAGGCCATCGCCGCACAGACCGCGATCGATATCGGCACCGCCCTGCTCGGGTTCGGCGCAGGTTCGGCGGACCTGGCATCCGTCGGATACGAAAAGCTCGTCGCCACCAAATTCAGCCGTACCGACGAAAGCGAGGCCGACCGCATCGGCCTGGAACTTTCCGCGCGTGCCGGCTATGACCCGCGTGCCGGCATCAGCCTGTGGCAGAAGATGCTCCAGGCCAGCCAGGGCGGCGGCCGACCTCCCGAGTTCCTCAGCACCCACCCGGCGGAAGAAAATCGCGTCCAGCAGATCGAGGCTTTGCTGCCGACCGTCATGCCGCTGTATGAGGCCGCACAACAGAAACACTGATCCGGCGGGTCGGGGTTATTCAGCCCCCAGCAATTGCCTGATCCATGCCTGCTGGCACACACGCTTGCGTTTCTGCTCCAGCAACTTGCGGATATGTGGCCTGGCCTGGTCGAAACCCAGCACGCCGGCCACGGTGATCGTGTCGCAGCGCAGTACATGAAAACCAAGCTCGGATTCGATCACCCCGCTCACGCCGCCCGCCTCCAGTTCGAATAGCGCGTGATCAAGCTGTGGGAACAGCTTGCCCCGCGGCAAATCGCCCAGCTTGCCGCCATCCAGCGCGGTCGGGCATTCGGAATGCTTGAGCGCCTGTTCTTCGAAGCGTTGCGGCTCTTTCGCCAGTCGCGCAGCTATCGCATCGATACGCCGTCTTGCCTCCACGCGCGTGTTCTCGGCGGTGCTGTCGTTGATGGTGATAAGGATATGGCGTACCAGCCGCGTCTCGGCGCGGCGGAATTGTTCCGGGTGATATTGGTAATACAACTCCACATCCATGTCGCTGACGCTGGCAGCCTGGGTGGCCACCTTTTCCAGGATGGCCTCGACTTTCATCTCGCGCTCCAGCGCGGCGGCAAAGCTGGCCGAGTCCAGCCCGTTGCGCGCCAGGTCTGCGACGAATTCCTCTTCGTCGGAATAACGGTCGCGTATCTCCGCCATCGCCGCCGCCAGCGTGGAAGGCGGCACCACGACGTCGCGCGCCTCGGTCGCAGCCAGGACACGGGTCTCGACCTCATGCTGCCGTTGTGCCATGGCCTGGACGCGCTCGAACTCTCCGCGCCGCAAGTCATCCGTGGCCTTGCCGTAAAGCTTTTGCGCAGCCTTGAGCGCAAGATAGGCCACACCGGATTCGGTCGCATCAGGCATCGGATTGCTCCTCATCGCCATAGACCCGGGTTGCCTCCAGCGCGGTTTCCGGCACCTGCAGCACCCGGTCGTGAAAGATCACGTGGTATTGCACGCCATCGTGCTCGTCGCGGAAGACCTTCAGTATCTCCCCCTCCATCCCCGGCGTGACCCGCACTTCGCCGCGCACGGCAAGCGATATCCTGCTGCGCACCCGTTCGCGACTTTCGAATTTGCTGGGTATCCATACATCGTCGACGCCGATGAGCTCTTCTTCGCGGAAGCCGACGATCTTGTTCTGTTCGAGCACGTTCACGGTATAGATCAGCTGGTCCTGCAAGAATGTGCCAACGTTCATGACGAAACCGGTGGAACCGCGCCGGATCAGCAGCGTGCCGATGGCCAGTCCGGGATAGGTGCCGTCGTTGCGCACATTGCGCACGATGCGGACTTCGTCGCCAAACTGAAATTTGGGCAGCACGATTATTCCCCCGCCTTACTTCGGCTTGCTCACCGAAATCGAACTGATCGGCACGAATTTCACTTGCGGCTCGTGCATGTGGAACACCTTGAACACCTTCTCGGTAAGCGCATCGGACTTCACGAAGTCCAGGTACGCCTGGCGCAGCAGCGTGGTATAGATCGAGCGGCGGCCATCCTCCACTTCCGGCAAGGTCGTCTTGCCAAGGTAGTCGTGGAAGCGCTGCAGGATATGCAGACGATTCACATGCACCACCGCAGGGTCGTATTCAATCCCGAAGTAGTTCAGAAAATCCTCGGCGGAGACCAGTTCCTCCATCGCTTCGTCCAATGACAGTTCTTCCATCATGCCCTCCTTGGCACCATTCCTTCATCATCCAGCACCTGCTGCAACACTTCCAGCAATGCCTTGCCGCCCATGCGGTCGTGGCCGTCCAGCTCGACCAGTTTCTCCAGCATCGCCCGCCCGACTGCGAAACGCCCCAGGCGCAGGTTGATATAGCCGGTCGCCTTGAGCACCGTCAGGTAGAAGCGCACCAGTCCCATCGAGCGCATCACCCCGGCTCCCAGGCTGGTTTCGTTCAGATAGCGCCAGGTCTCCGGGAATTCCAGCCGCCGCCCGACCACCGCCATCGTGCTCTCGCCCACCAGCAACGCATCTTCCAGGCGGTGCTGGTAGAAGTAATAGCGGTACAGCGCCACCAGTACCATCAGATGCTGCGGTGCCATGAAACTGGCGCGCAACAACATGCCTTCCGCTTCCTCGCTGCCGTACTTGTCGGCCGCAGATACGATGAGGTCGGCGATCTCCGGCGCCAGCGGTTCATCGAAATACAACTCGGCTTGTTCGAAATCGAGCAGGTCCATCATTCTTTCCTCAATTGGCGCGCCACTTCCGTGCCGCACAGATCGTCTGCTTCGCAGGTGTGGCATAGTCCATCCACCGGCTCACCCTGCTTGCGCAACTGTCCTTCCAGGACTTCGATGCGCTCCATCAGGCAGGCGATGGCACGGCCTACCGGATCGGGGATCAGATGATGGTCGAGGTTGATGCCGTAGATGTTGTCGGTGCCGGCTTCTTCGGTGCGCAACACGATCTTACCGGGAATCCCGATCACGGTGCGGTGCGCAGGCACATCTTTGACCACGACTGAATTGGCGCCGACACGCACTTGCTCGCCGAGCGTGATCGCGCCCAGTATCTTTGCACCCGCGCCAACCACAACACCGTTGCCGAGTGTCGGATGGCGCTTGCCTTTGTTCCATGTGGTGCCGCCAAGTGTGACGCCGTGATACAGCGTGACGTCGTCGCCGATCTCGGCCGTCTCGCCGATCACCACACCGGCACCGTGATCGATGAAGAAACGCCTGCCGATGGTGGCGCCGGGATGGATATCGATGTTGGTGGTCAGCCGCGCAAACCAGGACAGCAGGCGCGCCAGATAGCGCAGACCGAATTTCCATAACCGATGTGCGATGCGCTGCATAAGGATGGCATGCACGCCGGGATAAGTCGTCAGCACCTCGAAGCGCGAACGTGCGGCCGGGTCACGCTGAAATACGCAGCTCACGTCTTCGCGTAGAAGCGTGAAGAAGCCCAACGTTTTTTGACTTTGAACGCACCCCTCACCCGTCCCTGCGGGCCACCCTCTCCCGCTTGCGGGAGAGGGGGTGGGAAGAGGGTGAGCATCTAGTGGCATGTTCATCTCCTAGTGCGCGGCACTGGGCTGACGCCCGATGTAGCGTTGGTAAAGGAACAGCAGTTCCTGGTCGGCAGGCGAGCGTTTGGCGCGCTCGGCAAAACTGCGGATGTCCGGCAGCAGCGCGCGCGCCTCGGCCTGACTCAGGTTGAGACCCATGGTGGCATAGGCGGCGATGATGCCGTGCGCACCGGAATGCTTGCCGACCACCAGTTTGTGCTGACGGCCCACCTCGACCGGGTCGAAACCCTGATAGGTGTCCGGGTCCTTGAGCAGGCCGTCGACATGGATGCCCGCCTCGTGCGTAAACACGCCCTCGCCCACCACGCTCTTCTGCCAGTGCACCGGGCGTCCCGATGCGGTCGCCACCAGCCTGGAAAGATCGGTGAAATGCGCAAGGTCGAGGCCGGTCTCCAGACCGTAGAGCTTCTTCAGCCCGAGTGCGACCTCTTCCAGCGGCGCGTTGCCCGCGCGTTCGCCCAGGCCGTTCACCGTGGTATTGATATGTGTGGCACCCGCCACCGCCGCAGCCAGGCTGTTGGCGGTGGCGAGTCCGAGATCGTCGTGCGCGTGCATCTCGATCTCGATATCCACCGCACTGCGCAGCGCCGAGATCGCCTTGTGCACGCCGAACGGTTCCATCACGCCCAGGGTATCGGCGAAACGGAGACGGCAGGCGCCGGCAGCCTGCGCCGCATCGGCCACCTGCAACATGAAATCGGGATCGGCACGCGAGGCATCCTCGCAACCGACGATGATGCCCATGCCCTGTTCGCAGGCGAACGGCACCAGGTCGAAAATGGTCTCCAGCACCCACGCGCGGTCGCGGCCCAGCTTCTTTTTCAGGTGGATGTCCGACACCGGGATCGACAGGTCCATGTAATGCACGTCGACCAGCTCCGCCGCCAGAATGTCCGGCTTGCACATGCGGCACCAAGCCACCAGCCTGGCATTCAGGGCTAGCGAGGCGACCGCATTGATGCTGTCGCGCTCCTCCTCGCCCATCGCCGGGATGCCGACCTCCAGCTCAGGCACACCGAGCGCATCTAGCTGGCGCGCGATGTCCAGCTTCTCCTCCAGGGTGAAGGCCACCCCGGCGGTCTGCTCGCCGTCGCGCAGGGTGGTGTCGTCGATGGTGATCGTGCGGGACATTTCAATTTCCTTGAAAGTTACGTTTCGTTGCGTTCAACACGGATAGCAGATACTTGTGAAGCGGCCATCATCCCTAGCCCCTCTCCCTCTGGGAGAGGGGTTGGGGTGAGGGCGACTTTGTTCATGCGTAGGTCGGCGCGAACGCCTTTTCCGGTTCAGCCGCAGGGCCGTTGCCCTCCCAGTACGGCGACAGTTTGCGCAGTTGCGCGATGATCTCCGGTACCACTGCGATCACGCGATCCACTTCCGCTTCGGTGCTGTAGCGCGACAGCGAGAAGCGCACCGTGCCGTGTGCGGCGGTGTAGGGAATGCCCATCGCGCGCATCACGTGCGAAGGCTCCAGCGAGCCGGAAGTGCAGGCAGAACCCGAGCTGGCGGCGATGCCGAACTTGTTCAGCAGCAGCAGGATCGCCTCGCCCTCGATGAACTCGAACGCGATGTTGCTGGTATTGGGCAGGCGGTTGTCCGGGTCGCCGGTGACGAAAGAGCGTGGCACCTTGGCCAGGATGCCGGCTTCCAGCTTGTCGCGCAGCCGTTTCACTTCGCTGTTCTCGTAGGCCATTGCTTCCAGCGCCATCTCGGCAGCCTTGCCCAGCCCGACGATGGAGGTGGTATTCTCGGTGCCGGCACGGCGGCCGCGTTCCTGGTGACCGCCGCGCAGCAGCGGACGGAAACGGGTGCCGCGCTTCAGGTACAGCACGCCGATGCCCTTGGGGGCATGCAGTTTGTGGCCGGACACGGAGAGCATGTCGATCTTCGTATCCTTCAGGTTCAGCGGCACCTTGCCCACGGCCTGCACCGCGTCGGTGTGGAACATCGCACCGGCGGCATGTGCCAGTTCGGCCATCTCGACCACCGGGAAGAAAGTACCGGTCTCGTTGTTCGCCCACATCGCCGACACCACGGCAGTCTGATCACTCAGCAGCTTCTTGTATTCATCCAGATCGATGCGGCCTTTGCTGTCCACCTTGAGCAGGTGCACCTTGTAGCCTTCCTTTTCCAGATGCGTGCACAACGTAAGGATGGCCGGATGCTCGACGGTGGTGGTGATGATCTCCTTGCGCTCCGGCTGCGCTTTCAGCGCGGAGATGATCGCGGTGGAATCCGACTCGGTGCCGCAGGAAGTGAAGACGATCTCGGAGTCGTGTTCCGCGCCGAGCAGCTCCTGCACCTGCATGCGCGCCTTCTTGATTGCGAGGCCGACCTTGTTGCCGAAGCTGTGCATCGACGAAGGGTTGCCGAACTGCTCGGTGAAGTACGGCAGCATGGCCTCAACTACCGCCTCATCGACACGAGTCGTGGCGTTGTTGTCGAAATAGATGCCTTCCATTTTAAATTCCCCTTCGGTGAATTTCAGTTCTGAGTGCTGAGTTCTGAGTGCCGAGCCTGAGGTACACGGCACTCAGCACTCAGTACTCGATTAAGGATTGCAACTCGCCCGGCTCAACGCGCCTGCCTTGGTCGGCACAATCTTGATGAACTCTTTCAGTTCCTCCATCAGCTTCTGCTGGATTCCCTGCAATGTCAGCGCTTCCATCTGGCAGCCGGAGCAGGCGCCGGTCATGTTGACGTAGATGGTCTTGCCGTCCACATCCACCAGTTCGATGTCGCCGCCGTCGCGCTTCAGTTGCGGACGCACCGTTTCCAGCACCGCCTCGATCTTGCGGATGCGCTGCAGGTTGGTCATGCCGGCCGGCGCAGCCTCTTCCCTGGCCGGAGTGCCGGGCTTGAAGTTCTCGCCGCGCTCAGCCATCACCTTCACCAGGATCTCTTCGATGCCCTCATGGCAGGAGGAACAGCCGCCGCCGGCCTTGGTGTAGTTGGTCACGTCCTGCACCGAGCTGAGATTGTTGGCGCGGATGGTGTCCTCGATCAGTACCGCATCGATGGCGAAACATTTGCACACCAGCGCGCCTTCTTCGTGGTCGTCGCTCCACACTTCGCCGCGATAGTTGGCCACGGCCGCCTGCAGCGCCTCGCGCCCCATCACCGAGCAGTGCATCTTTTCCGGCGGCAGGCCGTCGAGGTAATCGGCGATGTCCTGGTTGCTGACCTTGAGCGCCTCGTCCAGCGTCTTGCCCTTGATCATCTCGGTGAGTGCAGAGGAAGATGCGATGGCCGAGCCGCAACCGAAAGTCTGGAAATGCGCATCGAGGATGATGTCCGTCTCCGGCTCCACCTTGAGCATCAGGCGCAGCGCATCGCCGCAGCTGATCGAGCCGACATCGCCGACCCCGTTCGCGCCTTCCAGCACACCGGCATTGCGCGGCTGGAAGAAATGTTCCTTGACCTTGTCCGAGTAGTCCCACATGGTGTTCTCCTAGTATCCAAAGTTGCGTAGCGACCGACCGCACTCCCCTCCCTCGGGGATAACCAGCGACTTGCCCGCTTGCGGGCTTAGTCGACTGGCTAGTTGTTTCACCAGAGGGGGAACGGAAGCGAGGGAAACGATCATGCACATGATCGTCAGGCCGAGAAAGATGAACCGCACGCACAGCTGGAGCTGGCGTTCGGGTTTTCGAATTTGAAGCCGCTGCCGTTCAGGCTGTCGACGAAATCGACGGTCACCCCCTCCAGCAGTGGCGCGGACAGCGGATCGACCAGCAGGGTGACCGGGCCGTATTCCAGCACCGTATCGTCCTCGTTCCTGGCCTCTTCCAGCGACATGCCGTACTGGAAACCGGAGCAGCCGCCGCCGGAGATGGCGATGCGCAGTCCAGCCACGGGCGTGGCGGCGCCTTTGATGAATCTCTCCACAGCGGAGATCGCGTTGGGTGTCAGGTTGATCATGGTTCGCTCCTATCGGGTGGTCTGTGCCCGAGTATTCGCAAACTGCGTGCCAACCCCTGTCGATCAGATCAACAGACTGTTTAATTGGGAAATTACCTGAATCGCACGCTCAACTCGCGTGTGTGGAACAAGACGGGGATGGGGTGTTGTAGGATTTGCGACAAGCGAGAAAAAGCCCCTGTTCCTCGCGGAGACAGGGGCTGTTTCAGCCTTAGTGATGCGATTTTGTGATCAGCTTGAGCATCTTGAGGTTGATGACCACGAAGCGGTATAGCTGCCACAGCAGGCAGGTCCGCATGAAGCGGGTGAAGCCGGTCGGTGCCGGAGGGTAGTAGGCCTGCTGGTACGGCTCTCTGTTGGTGATGTTGCCCATGTTCGGTCCTTGTAAATGTTGAGTTGATCAATCCGGGATCAGCGACCAGCCCGGACGCAGCTTGGCCTGGTAGATGAAGGCATGGTGCAGCAGATACTTCATCCAGTGGCCGGCCAGACCGATCTCGCCGAAGGTCAGGTCGATGTCGCGGCCGAACTCCGGATATTTCTCGTAGTCCGGCACTACCGGGAATACGGTCATGGTCGCCGCAGTGCCCTTGAAGATGTGCGACCCGGTGGAAGCAACGCAGGCTGCGCCCATCTCGGCCATCGATGCGGTATGCGTCGGTTTGTCGGCGCCGTTCAGCATGTCGCGGATGCTCATGGCAACCGCTTTGGCCATGGCGGCCGACGGCATGCCGGTGCGCGGCGCCGTCGGATTGATTGGCGTGCCGTTGGCACTTTGCATCGGCTTGCTGATCAGGTGGGGAGGCGCAAAGGCGATACCGACCGCGAAGATGTTGCGAAAGGAGGGTGTCTGATAGGTCTTCGGCCAGTCGCGGGCCGACCATTCCAGATAGGGGCGCTGGGTATAGTCGGCATCGACCTTCATGAAGCCGTTGGGCGCGAACATCTGGCTGGTGATGTCCTCGCCGGTCTTGTTGAACGCTTTCAGGCCGACGCCGGCGAATGGCGGGATCAGCATGGAGAAGTCGAATGCCAGTTCATGGAATGTCCCGTCCATGGTTTCATAATGAATCTTGCCGGCTTCGACCTTCTTCACATGCGCACGGGTGATCCACTCGATGCCGCGCTCGACCATCAGCGACTCGGCAAAGGTCTTGCCGTTGGTGATGTAGCCGCCGCGCTTGATGTGCACGCCGCCCATGCCGAAGTCGCCCAGCTCGTATTCGTTGCTGATCCAGATCAGGCGGGCCTTGTCGCGCACGCCGGCTTCGCGCAAGGTGTGATCGACGTTGTAGATGTACTCGAACGCAGCCCCCTGGCAGGTGCACATGCCATGGCCGGTGCCGATCACGATGGTCTGCAGCTCGCCCCTGCGCATGGCATCGATGCTGGCCTGCAGCTTGTGGTTGGCTTCCTGCGCATGGCTGGCGGTACACACGGAGACGGTGTGGCCATGCTCCGGTCCCAGTCCTTCGGTCGCGCCGAAGTTCAGTTTGGGGCCGGTGGCGTTGACCAGAAAATCGTAGCTGATGTTCTCCTGCACCCCGGCCTTGGCCGGGTTGGTGTATTCGACCGTCACAAAGGGCTGCGCGCTGCCGGTATTGCCTTCGGGGTGGATCGAGACGGCCTTGGCCTGGCGAAAGTCCACATGGGTCTTGCCGTACAGTTCGGCGAGATCGAAAGTGACGTCCTTTTCGGCCATCTGTCCCACGCCGACCCAGATATTGGATGGGATCCAGTTCCATTTTGCATTCGGCGACACCACCACGATCTCGTGCTGCCTGCCTATCCATTTATTGAGATATCGGGCAACGGTATGTCCGGATATACCCGCGCCCAGAATTACGACTCGCGACATTTTCTCTCCTTCGGTAATACGATCAAGTTCAAATACAAAACTGGCTACATCTGCTTCTCGCGTACCCATTCAACTGCGCCCTGCCGGCACTGCCGCATCCGGCCCGGTGCCGGCAGGGAGGACGCGCCGATCAGGAACGGTCCTTTTCCTGCTCCGCGGAGCAGGCCTGCGCATCGCAAATCATGGTGTTGACGATGGCCAGCAGCACCGCCATCGAGACGCCCAGTATCCAAGCAAAATACCACATCGTCGTTCTCCTTTCTAATAAGCGGATTTGTCGTTGGCCTTGATGAAGGCTTCAGTCACCTTGCCGGACATCATCTTGTACGCCCAGCTGGTGTAGACGATGATGAGCGGCAGGAAGATCACGGTCGCGCCCAGCATCAGCCCCAGCGTCATGTGCGACGACACGCTGTCCCACACCGTCAGGCTGGAGCGCGGATCGGAACTCGACGGCATGATGAACGGAAACAGCGAGACGCCCGCCGTGCCGATGATACCCAGCATACCCAGCGCCGAACTGACGAAAGCGGTCAGCGGCTTGTTGAACCAGGCTGCAGCGATCGCCAGCAGGCCGCCGGCGAAACCGATGGCCGGCACCAGCTTGGTGGCCGGATACAGGCTGTAGTTGTTGAGCCATGCGCCTGCCTGGGTGACGACGGTCTTGTCCAGCGGATTGGGCAAGGCGTTGTGGTCGATCACGCTGGTGATGACATAGCCGTGGATGCCATTCGCCAGCCAGACCCCGGCGGCGGCGAAAGCGGCCAGCGTCAGGGTGCCGAACACCAGCGATGCGGTACGAACCCGGCGGTACACATCGCCTTCGGTACGGATCATCAGGTAATTGGCACCGTGCGCCGTGATCATCGCCGAGCTGACCACTCCGGTGAGCAGTGCGAACGGATTGAGCAGGGCCCAGAAGGTGCCGGTGTAATAGCTGCGCAACGTGTCGTCGAAGTGGAACGGCACGCCTTGCAGCAGGTTGCCGAACGCCACGCCGAAAATCAGCGGGGGTACGACGCCGCCGACGAACAGCCCCCAGTCCCAGGTCTTGCGCCAGGTCGGGTTCTCGATCTTGCTGCGATAGTCGAAGCCGACCGGGCGGAAGAACAGCGCCCACAGCACCGCCAGCATGGCCCAGTAGAAACCGGAAAAGGCAGTGGCATACACCAGCGGCCAGGCGGCGAAGATGGCGCCGCCGGCGGTGATGAACCAGACCTGGTTGCCGTCCCAGTGCGGACCGACGGTGTTGATCATGATGCGCCGCTCGGTGTCGTTCTTGCCGGCGAAAGGCAGCAGCGTGCCGACGCCCATATCGTGGCCGTCCATGATGGCGAAGCCGAGCAACAGTGCGCCGACCAGCAGCCACCAGATGAATTTGAGTGTTTCGTAATCCAGCATGTCTATCTCCTCGTTTAGATAGTGGCAGTTGCGGTTTGCTCGGCGTGGTAGCGGCCGGTACCCAGGCTGGCGGGTCCCTTGCGCGCGAACTTGACCATCAGGTACATCTCGATGACGAGCAGTCCGGTGTAGAACACGACGAAGCCGGTGAGCGATCCGTACAGGCTGCCGACCGAGAGGCTGGAGGCCGACAGGTGCGTGGGCAACACGCCATAGATGGTCCACGGCTGGCGGCCGTATTCAGCCACGAACCAGCCGAATTCGGCGGCGATCCACGGCATCGGGATGAACAGCACGGCCCAGCGCAGCAGCCAGCGCTGCCTGAGGAAAGTGCCGCGCACCGTGTGGTACAGCGACAGGCCCAGCAGCAGTGCGAAAGCGAATCCCAGCGCGACCATGATCCGGAACGACCAGAACATCGGCGCCACGCGCGGCACAGTGCTGTCCACCGCCTGCTGGATCATGTCCGGCGTCGCCTTGGCCACGTCTTCAGTGTATTTCTTCAGCAGCAGGCCGAAACCGATATCCTGCTTGTGTGCCTCGAACACCTCCTTGGCCGCCGCGTCGTTCTTGTCGCGACGCAGCGTCTCCATGGCGCTCACCGCGAGCATGCCGGATTCGATGCGCTTGCGGTTCTTTTCCTTGATCTCCGCAATGCCGGGAATCTCCTTGGTGAACGAGCGAGTGCCGATGATGCCCATCACGTAGGGAATCTGCACCTCAAGGTCGTTGCGCTGCTCCTTCTCGTTGGGAAGCGCGAACAGGTTGAACGCGGCCGGAGCCGGTTCGGTATGCCACATCGCCTCCATTGCGGCCAGTTTGGTCTGCTGCGACTCGGAGATGGTATAGCCGGACTCGTCGCCCAGCACGATCACCGACAACGCGGAGGCAAAGCCGAAGGCGGCAGCGATGCGGAACGAGCGGCGCGCGAACTCCAGGTCGCGTCCCTTGAGGATGTACCAGGACGAGATGCCCAATACGAACAGCGAAGCGGTGACATAACCGGCGGAGACGGTATGCACGAATTTGGCCTGCGCGGTCGGGTTGAAGATCACCTGCCAGAAGTTGGTGAGCTCCATGCGCATGGTGGTGTAGGAGAATTCGGCACCGACCGGGTCCTGCATCCAGCCGTTGGCGATCAGGATCCACAGTGCTGACAGGTTGGAGCCGATGGCGGTCAGCACGGTGACCATGAAATGCTGGCCTTTGCTCAGCCTGTCCCAACCGAAGAAGAACAGGCCTATGAAGGTCGACTCGAGGAAGAAGGCCATCAGGCCCTCGATCGCCAGCGGCGCACCGAAAATGTCGCCGACGTAGTGCGAGTAGTATGCCCAGTTGGTGCCGAACTGGAATTCCATGGTCAACCCGGTGGTGACCCCGAGCGCGAAATTGATACCGAACAGTTTGCCCCAGAAGCGGGTCATGTCCTTGTAGATCTGCTGTCCGGTCACCAGGTAGGAACCCTCCATGATGACTAGCAGGAAGGTCATGCCCAGGGTCAGCGGAACGAACAGGAAGTGATACAGCGCGGTGACCGCGAATTGCAACCTCGAAAGGTCGACCAGTTCAGTACTTATCATTTTTCCTCCTCATGGCTGTGCTGTGATGTTGTCTTTGGGGTTAAGGGATGCAAAATCGCGTTGCCGACCTGATCCGGCGTCAGGTCGCGGTCGCTGGGACCGCTGAAGAACAACCACCACAACGCCAGCAAGCCGAGCAGCTTGACGACGGTAACGATGGCGACCTTTTTGGTCAGTGGGTGTTCAACAAAGAATCTCATGCACGGCTCCAGTGAGCAGATGCTGCCTTGATCGATCCATATATAATAATATGATGATATTCTTATTTGCAACCACGTTTTCAGGGCGCGGCCGATACGCCGCCTGCCGGAATCAAGAATAAACCTTGCATTTCATCGACTTGATCTCCCGGCAGGCATCCTGAAGACCGTCTTCGAAGTCCGGCTAGATTTCTTCCGGGACCATCTTGATCGCCCCGCACGGACATTCCGAAACGCAGATCCCGCAGCCCTTGCAATAGTCGTAATTGAATTCGAAGCGTTTGCCCGGCCCCAGCTTGATCACCGCGTTGTCGGGACAGACGCCGTAGCAGTTGTCGCACTCGAAGCAGTTGCCGCAAGACAGGCAACGGCGCGCTTCGAACAAGGCGTTGCTTTCATCCAGTCCGCCCTGTACCTCCTCGAAGGTGGACAGCCGGCGCAGGATGTCCAGGGTGGGACGCAGCGTCTTCGGGGCGTCGTCGTAATACCAGGGATTGAGTTTCTCGTAATTGGCCAGTTCATGTTTCGGCCCTGCCGAGTAAGTCTCGCCGCGCAGCCAGGCATCGATGTTGCGCGCGGCCTTCTTGCCGTGGCCGATCCCCACCGTCACGGTGCGTTCGGAAGGCACCATGTCGCCGCCGGCGAAGATGCCCGGGTAACCGGTCATCAGGTTGACCGAGACCTGCACGGTGCCGTCCCTGATCTCCAGCCTGGGTACGCCGTCGAGCAGCGACAGATCCACATCCTGGCCAAGCGCCAGCACCAGCGTATCCGATGACAGCGCCTCAAACTCGCCGGTAGGTTGCGGGAATCCGTGCTCGTCCAGCCGCATCTTTTCGATGGTGAGGGCCCCTTCGTCGCTGACCTGCTTGATGGTCGACAGCCATTTGATGAGCACGCCTTCCTGCAAGGCCTCCTCGACTTCGAACTCGTGCGCGGGCATCTTCTCGCGGGTACGCCGGTAGACGATGACGGCCTCCTCCGCACCGAGGCGTTTGGCAGTGCGCGCCACGTCGATGGCGGTGTTGCCGCCGCCGTAGACCACCACCCGGCGACCGAGCATGGGCTGCTCTTCGCCTTCCATCGAGCGCAGTACGGAGACGGCATCGAGTATCTTCGCCGCCGAACCTGCCGGGATGTAGGCGCGCTTGCCGATGTGCGCCCCGACAGCGAGGAAGACAGCATCGAAACCGCCGCCCTGCATGGCATCAAGCACGTTGTCCACCCTGGTGTTGAGCTTGAGCGTGACGCCCAGGTCGAGGATGCGCTGCACCTCGGCATCCAGCACATCGCGCGGCAGGCGGTATTTGGGGATGCCGAACCGCATCATGCCGCCGGCATACGGACCGGCATCGCAGATCGTGACCTGGTGGCCGAAACGTGCCAGGTGATAGGCAGCAGAAAGCCCGGAAGGCCCTGCGCCGACGACCAGCACTTTTTTGCCCGAATGTTTCTCCGGCAGATCGAATTTCCAGCCGCGCTTGATGGCTTCGTCGCCGAGGAAGCGCTCCACCGAGTTGATACCCACGGCACTGTCCAGCTGGCCGCGATTGCATGAAGTCTCGCACGGGTGGTAGCAGACGCGCCCCATCACGGCGGGCAACGGATTGTCCTGCACCAGCACGCGCCAGGCCGCTTCGTAGTCGCCCGCTTCGGCATGGAACAGCCAGCCCTGGATGTTCTCGCCGGACGGACAGGCGTTGTTGCACGGCGGCAGCCGGTCCACATAGAGCGGGCGCAGGGTGCGCCACGAACCGGTATGGTTGGCCAGCGAGGAACCGACATCGAGGGTGATGGCGAATGGCTTGTTCATCGGTCCGCTCCTTCCTCGATCAGGCCGAACTTGCGGATATTGTGGTCCGCCATTGCCTGGATGCGCGCGATGGTCGCCACCGCAGGCACCTTGCCGAACAGGTGGGCAAAACGGCGTTGCAGCCTGAGATAGTCTTCCACCGGCACGCGCTTGCGGATCCTGGAGACGCTGGTGACCACGCCGTGCTCGGCTTCGTAGACCGGGAACAGCCCGCTCTCCTTGACCAGGCGCGCCAGCTTGATGGTGTCGTGCGACGCCGCACCCCAGCCGAGCGGACACGGCACGTAGATATGGATGTACTTCGCGCCGCGTATGCCGATGGCCTTCTTAACCTTGTATTCGAGGTCGTGCAGGTCGGCGACAGTGGCGGTGGCAACGTAGGGGATGTTGTGCGCCATGGCGATCTGCGGCAGGTTCTTGCCCTGCCCGAACACGTTGCCGGGTTCGGGGCCGACCGGCATGGTGGTTGCCGTACGCGCAGCGGGCGGCGTCGCGCTGGAACGCTGCACGCCGGTGTTCATGTAGGCCTCGTTGTCGTAGCAGATGTAAAGCACGTCGTCGTTGCGCTCGAACATGCCGGACAGGCAACCGAAACCGATGTCGGTAGTGCCGCCGTCGCCGCCCTGCGCGATGACGCGCACGTCGCGGCGGCCTTTGGCGCGCATCGCGGCGGCGATGCCGGTGGCGACCGCTGCGGTGTTGCCGAACAGCGAATGCAGCCACGGGATCTGCCACGAGGTCTCGGGATAAGGCGTGGAGAACACCTCCAGGCAACCGGTGGCGTTCGCCGCGATGAGCCTCCTGTTGCTTGCGTTCATCGCCGCATCGATGGCATAGCGCGCGCCCAGCGCCTCGCCGCAGCCCTGGCAGGCGCGATGCCCGGAATTGAGCGAATTGGTACGCTGCATGTTGGCCTGCACGCTGCGCTCTTCCGGCGCCAGCAGGCGGTTGCCGACGGTGAAGGTGCCGGTCTGGTAGAACTTGACGGGCTGGAACGGCATGGCGTCTTCCTCCTCAGGCAATGCGCGCGGCGACGACGCCGACATCGCGCAGGATATTCTCGGCCAGCGGGCCGGAACGCCGCATCTGCTTCTCGCGCTGCAGATGACGCTCGATCAGCTTCCCGTCGAGATCGAGGAAGGTCAGCTGTTCCAGCTCATCCCGCTGCGCCTGGTGCAACAGATTATGCAGCGAGGCCTTGGTGATGGCGCGTCCGCCGAGTCCCGCGATCACCGTACAGGTGGGCAGAGGCAAGCCGGACAGCGCCATGCGCACATCGGTGGAGACGATACCGCCGATACCCACCGCCAGGCTTTTTTCCAGCACCACGACGCGCCGGGCAGCCTGCAACGCATCGCGCACCGCGGCCAGCGGGAAGGGGCGGAACGAGACCACGCCCAGGACGCCGATCTTGTGGCCCTCGTCGCGCATCTCGTCCACCACATCCTTGATGGTACCGAGCACCGAGCCGAGGGCGACGACGATGGTCTCCGCATCTTCGCAACGATAGGGACGCACCAGCCCGCCCGAATCGCGGGCAAAGATCTTCCTGAATTCGGCGGCATGCTGCGGGATCAGTTCCAGCGCCTGCATCTGCTTGGCGTGCGCGAGATAGCGCACTTCGGTAAAAGCTTCCGGACCGACCATCGCGCCGATGGACACCGGCTCGTCCGGATCAAGCACCTGGCGCGGCACGAACGGCGGCAGGTATGCGTCCACCTGGGCCTGCGTCGGCATGTCGACCCGCTCGTAGGCATGGGTCAGAATGAAACCGTCCATGCACACCATCACCGGCAGCGACAGTTCCTCGCCCAGGCGGAATGCCTGGATGTGCAGGTCGAGCGCCTCCTGGTTGGTCTCGGCAAACAGCTGTATCCAGCCGCAGTCGCGCTGCGACATCGAATCGGAGTGGTCGTTCCAGATGTTGATGGGCGCGCCGATCGCGCGGTTCGCCACGGTCATCACGATCGGCAGGCCGAGACCGGCCGCGTTGTACACCGCCTCCACCATGAACAGCAGGCCCTGCGAAGCAGTGGCAGTGTAGGCGCGCGCGCCGGCGGCGGAAGCGCCGATGGCCACCGACATCGCGGCGAACTCGGATTCGACGTTGATGAATTCGCAAGGCTGCAACTCGCCGGACTTCACCATCTCGCCCAGCGCCTCGACGATGTGCGTCTGCGGCGAGATCGGGTAGGCGCAGATCACTTCCGGGCGGCACAGCGCGACCGCTTCGGCGACGGCGCGCGAACCTTCACATTGCTTGAGCGACATGGGCTGCCTCCTGCATCTTGCGTTGCACAAAATCGTAGGCGGCGGTGGCGGCGGCGATGTTGCCGTCGGCCACCTTGCCGGAAAACTTCTCGCGCACCGCGGCAGCCACCGAAGCCAGATCAACTTTGCCGCTGAGCGCTGCGAAGCCGCCGAGCAGCGCGGCATTCGGCAACGGACGCCCGACATGCTGCAAGGCCAGTTCGCTCGCCGGGACGGTGCACAAGCGCTCCGCCCGCCGCCCGGTGGCGATTTCGCCGATACCGAGCGCCTCGAAACTGCGTGAAGTGTTGATCAGTACATAACCGTCCTGCCGCAGGCCGCCGAACACATCGACCTGATGCAGCAAGGTAGGATCCTGGATGATCAGCGCATCGGGCTGCATGACCGGCTCGCGCAACCGGATCTCGCGGTCGGCAATGCGGCAGAAGGCGACCACCGGGGCGCCGGTGCGTTCGGAACCGAAACTGGGAAAGGCTTGCGCGTAGTTGCCCTGCAAAAAGGCGGCGATGGACAGCATCTCCGCTCCGCTCACCACCCCTTGACCGCCACGACCATGGATTCTGACCTGGAACATGTCGCACTCCTTGAGAGTCCCCGCATCACCGGGCTGCTGCAGATGGTCCATTATCACATCAAATCGGCTCCCGCATACCTGGCACGCGGTAAATCCCCTATACCGATAACGAGAATGCTCGCCCCGCTCCCTACCCCAGTGTCAGCAGGAAGATGTTCTCCTGCAACCGGCTCAGGCCGCGTTGCCGGAAACGCGGATTGTCCGGCAAGGCATCATGCTGCGCCAGCAAACGTATGCTGGCACGGCTGCCATAGAGCGCCTCCACTTCGTCGATGGAAACCGCAAAAGGCGGCCCCTGCATTTCCGCCTGCGGGTAATCGAACGTGACCAGCAGGATCTGCGTCCCGGGCGGCAGGATCTCCGCCAGGTGGCCGGCATAGCGCTCGCGCATCTCGGGCGGCAGCGCAACCAGCGATGCCCTGTCGTACACCCCGTTCACCTGTGCCAGATCCCCGCGCTGCAGGTCGAAGAAGTCTCCGCACAGGATGCGGATGTCGCCCGCCTCGCACTGCTCGAACTTGCCGCTGACCGTATGGCTCGGCGCATAGCCGTTTTCCTCGAAGAACGCCTGTACGGCGATGGCGCTGAGCTCCACGCCGAGCACCGGGCAGCCCTGCTTGCGCAGCCACAGCATATCGAGGCTCTTGCCGCACAGCGGCACGAACACCCGGGTATCCCGGGCTGGAAACAATTCCTGCCAGTATCGCCGCAAATACGGATTGATCTCGTCCTGGTGGAAACCGATCTCGTTCCGCTCCCAACGTTCCAGCCAAAAGTCTTTTTTCATTTGCCGATCCCGCCCATCTTCATCGATCATCCGCCCACGCTCCAGACATCCCGCGCCGAACACCCGCACCTTGATAGCAGGTACACTACCAACGAACCTGCCGCTCGACAATATACCTAGATAAAGATGCCGCAAAAAACAGACCGCATGGCGCCCCTTCACGGTTGCACATGCCATGGAAATGGTTTAGCTTGCGCAGAAAACAAACCGTACGAAACCATCCCGCCCCAACCATGCACCTGACCCGCCTGATCGCCTATCTGCTGACGCTGTCCGCCCTGACCGGCTGTGCCGGCTTTGTCACATCCGCCTCCGGCAAGCTTGCCGACAACCTGTCCAGCGCGATCCTCAACCAGGACGACCCGGAAACGGTGGAGGCCGGCATGCCTTCCTACCTGCTGCTGGTCGACAGCCTGATCGAGGGCGACCCGAAGAACGAAAACCTGTTGCTGTCGGGCAGCAAGCTATATGGCGCCTATGCAGCCGCGTTCGTCAAAGAACCGGAGCGCGCCAAACGCCTGGCGCGCAAGGCTCGCGCCTACAGCGATCGCGCGCTGTGCGCCCACGACGCGCAGCTGTGCAGATTGCTGGAGCGCCCCTACGATGAATTCGTCGCCGCCATCGGCAAACTGAAAGCGGACGATGTGCCGCTGATATATGCCAGCGGCGCGGCCTGGGCCGGCTGGATACAAGCCAACAGCAGCGACTGGAACGCGATCGCCAGCCTGCCCAAGGTGAAAGCCATGATGATGCGCGTGGTCGAACTGGACGAAACCTATAGCCACGGCGAAGCGCACCTATATCTGGGCGTGTTCGCCACATTGCTGCCGCCGGCGCTGGGCGGCAAACCGGAGGAAGGGCGCATGCATTTCGAGCGCGCCATCGAACTCTCCGCAGGCCGGGACCTGATGGCCAAGGTAGAATATGCGCGCCGTTATGCGCGCATCACTTACGACCGGCCGCTGCACGACCGGCTGCTGCAGGAGGTGCTCGATGCCGAGGCCGTCGAACCCGGGCTGACGCTGAGCAACGTGCTGGCAAAACGCCAGGCGCGCGAGTTGCTGGCGAGCGCAGACAGCTATTTTTAAGAACAACACAATCGTCCGTTGAGGCGTGAAGGGAAAAAAATGCGTGCACTGTTGTCATTCATGTTTGCGGCACTGCTGGCCGGCCCGGTGGGCTCGGCCCAGGCGCTGAACCTGAAGATCGCCACACTGGCGCCGGATGGCACGCAGTGGATGCAGGAGCTGCGCAAGGGCGGCGAAGAGATCGAGAAGCGCACCGAAGGACGCGTCACCATCAAATTCTATCCCGGCGGCAGCATGGGCAGCGACCGCGTGGTGCTGCGCAAGATCCGCGCCGGCCAATTGCAGGGTGGTGCGCTTACCGGCGGCGCGCTGGCCGAGATATATCCCGATGCGCAGGTCTACAGCCTGCCGATGCTGTTCCGTTCCTACGATGAACTCGATTATGTGCGCGCACGCATGGACAAGAAGATCGCGCAAGGCATCGAGGATCACGGCTTCGTGACTTTCGGCATCACCGACGGCGGCTTCGCCTACCTGATGTCGAATACGCAGCTGCAGCACGTCGACGACCTGAAGAACCAGAAGATCTGGGTGCCGGAGGGCGACGATATCAGCCGCGCGATGTTCGAGACGCTGGGCGCTCCCTCGCTGCCCTTGCCGCTCACCGACGTACTCACCGGCCTGCAGACCGGGCTCATCACCACCATCGGCGCGACCGCCTCCGGCGCCATCGCGCTGCAATGGCACACCAAGGTGAAGTACCTGACCGATGTGCCGACCATGTCCATCTTCGGTGCGCTGGCCGTCGACAAGAAGGCATTTTCCGGCATGAGCGCGGCCGACCAGGCGGTCATGCGCGAAGTGATGGAACGCGTGTACGCGGCAATGAATCGCCAGACCCGCATCGACGACAACAGTGCGCGCGAGGCATTGCGCAAGCAGGGCATCGTGTTCGTTTCGCTGGCGCCGGACGAGATGGCCAAGCTGCACGCCGCCGCCGACCAGACCATCGAACGACTGACCAGCCAGGGCGTGTTCTCGCCGGCTCTGGTCAAGGAGCTGCGCGGCAATCTCGATGCATACCGCCGCAGCCACCACTAGCGCATGCCGACCCGCAACCTGCCCCCCGTGCTGGCCCGCCTGATCAGGGTCGTCACCTGGACCGAGAACGCACTGCTCATCGCCATGCTGGCATCGATGGTGTTGCTGGCCGCTGCGCAGATACTGTTCCGCAATTTCTTCGACACGAGCATCTTCGGTGCCGATCAGTTGCTGCGCCTGCTGGTGCTGTGGGTGGCATTCCTAGGCGCCGTCGCCGCCAGCCGTGAGGGCAAGCATATCCATGTGGACGCCATCGCGCGCTGGTTGCCGGGCCGGCTCAAGTCGGGAGTGGTAGCAGCGACCGACCTGTTCACGCTGGCGGTGTGCCTGGTGCTGGCGTGGCAGGCGCTGCGCTTCATGCAGAGCGCACACGAATCTGGCGAAATGGTCTTCGGCTCGCTGCCGGTGTGGGTCGCTGCCAGCATCCTGCCGCTGGCATTCACGCTGATCGCACTGCGTTATGCCTTGCGCTTCGTGCACCATGTACAGCAGGCCCGCGGGCGCGAGGTGGCGGAATGACCATGATCCTGATCGGCATCGCGCTCATCGCCATGATGCTGCTCGGCGCACCGCTGTTCGCGGTCATCGCCGCCAGCGTGATGGTGAATTTTGCGCGCGACGATGTCGACCTGACCGTCGTCGCCATCGAGATCTACCGCCTGGCCGAGATGCCGGTGCTGCTCGCCATCCCGCTGTTCACTTTCGCCGGTTACCTGCTGGCCGAATCGAATGCCCCCAGGCGCCTGGTGCGCATCACCAATGTCTTCTTCGGCTGGATGCCCGGCGGACTGGCGGCGGTGGCACTGGTCATCTGCGCGATGTTCACGGCTTTCACCGGCGCCTCCGGCGTGACCATCGTGGCGCTCGGCGGCATGCTGTACCCGGCCCTCAAACAGGCAGGCTATCCCGAACGCTTCAGCCTCGGCCTGGTCACCACCTCCGGCAGCATCGGCCTGCTGTTCGCTCCCTCGTTGCCGCTCATCCTCTACGGCGTGGTGGCGCAGCAGCTCAACATCGGCCATTCGGTGTCGATCAGCGACCTGTTCCTGGCCGGCATCCTGCCCGGCCTGCTGATCGTATTCCTGCTATCGCTGTATGGATTGTGGCAGAACCGCGGATCGCAGGCCGTACACCAGCCATTCAGCTGGCGCGAGGCGCTGGCCGCGTTGCGCGAGGCCGGCTGGGAACTGCCGCTGCCCGTCGTCGTGCTCGGCGGCATCTACAGCGGCTACTTCGCCGTCTCCGAAGCAGCGGCAGTCACAGCCATCTATGTATTCATCGTCGAGGTGCTCATCCACCGCGAGATCACCTTCACCAACCTGCCCAGGATCATGCGCGAATCCATGGTGCTGGTCGGCGCCATCCTGATCGTGCTGGGCATGTCGCTGGCTTCCACCAACTACCTGCTCGACGCCGAGATCCCGGCCAAGCTGTTCAGCTTCATCCGCACCCATGTGGACAATGCCTACAGTTTCCTGCTGCTGCTGAATATCTTCCTGCTGCTGCTCGGCATGATGCTCGATATCTTTTCGGCCCTGGTGATCATGGTGCCGCTGATCCTGCCGATCGCGGTGGGCTACGGCATCCACCCGGTCCATCTCGGCATCATCTTCCTGGCCAACATGGAGATCGCCTACCTGATGCCGCCGATGGGCATGAACCTGTTCATCGCCATCTACCGTTTCGACCGGCCGATGCTGGAGATCTTCCGCGCCGTGCTGCCGTTCGTGGCCATGCTGCTGGTCGCCGTGCTGATCATCACCTACTGGCCCGAACTATCGCTGGCGCTGATCAGGCACTGAAGCAAGCTGCCGGCCTCCGGCTGCCGTCGCACACCTAGTGCAACTGCTGCAGGTTCAGTTTGCGCAGTCCTGGTGCCAGACGCGCGGTCACGGCAACGATGAGCAAGGACATCGCCCCGCCAAAAACCACCGACGGAACCAGCCCCATCAGCCGCGCCGCCAGGCCGGATTCGAAAGCGCCCAGCTCGTTCGAGGAGCCGATGAAGATGCCGTTGATGGCCGAGACGCGGCCGCGCATGGTGTCCGGCGTCATCAGTTGCATGATGGTGCTGCGCATCACCACCGACACGCCATCGCAGATCCCCGAGAGCATCAACAAGAAGGCGGCCACCCAGAAATGGCTGGTGAGGGCGAACAGGATGATGCAGGCCCCGAATCCCGCGACCGCGGCCAGCAGGTACCTGCCCGCATGCCGACTCAATGGATGGCGCGCAAGCATGATTCCGGTGACGATTGCCCCGATTGCCGGGGCCGCGCGCAGGATGCCGAGACCTTCCGGTCCGTAGTGGAAGACGTCATGGATGAAAGCCGGCAACATGGCGACGGCGCCGCCGAACAGCACGGCAAACATGTCCAGCGCCTGTGCCCCCAGAATGATCTGGTTGCCGAACACGAAACGCAGCCCCTCGGCGATGCTCGCGAATATCGGGGCGCTGGCCGCCGCCGGCGGTTCCGCGATGCGCAGCATGAACAAGGATGCCGCAGCCATCAGGCTGAGAATGGCGGCCACCAGATAACCGGCGGCGATACCGAACCAGGCCACCAGCACCCCGCCCAATGCAGGACCCAGCACCAGCGCCGACTGGAAGACGGAACTGCCGATCCCGGCGGCTCGGGCATAATGCTCCCGCGGCAAAGCCAGTGCGATCAGCGCATTGTAGGAGGGACCGATGAAGGCGCGCGCCATGCCGCCGGCCGCGACGGCAGCATAAATCCAGGTCAGTTCATCGCCGGCCGTCATGCCAAGTGCGACTGCCAGCAGCACCAGCGCATTGCAACCCAGAACCATGCTGGCCAGCACACCGAACATGCGGCGCGAGTGATGATCGACGACATAGCCGGCAAACAGGGCAAAGCCGAAATAGGGAATCACCTCTGCCAATCCGACCAGCCCGAGGTCAAAGGGATCATGCGTCAACTGATAGATATGCCAGCCGACCACCACGGCGATGATCTGGTAAGCCAGCGATATCTGGAAACGGAAACCCAGCAGTTTGATGAAGCCGCGATTGCCCAAGATCGGGTTCGGGTGTGGCAGGGACGGTTTTTGCATGCGGGTTCGGCCGGGGAATCGGGATGAGGGATATCTTTCCGGGGCGTCAGCGCCAGCTGTCCGGATTATATTTTGCGCAATATATTCTGGCATCCTGGCCGGCATAAACGATCCTGCTGCCCAGCCCTGACTCCATCGGTGCATAACGCATGGTTCCGTCTTTCATGTAGCCGATGCCGGTACTGCCCAGAATGGCATCCGACAGCGCATCCGGCTTGGCCTTGATCGTCGCGGCCAGGAAAACCAGCTGGCCGGACCCGTCGCTTACCAGGATATCCGACACCTGCATCCCCCACAGCGATGTCTGGACCTTGAACCAATAAGCTCCGCCTTCTTGCTTGTAGGGCGCCCCGAAAGACTCTTTCAAATAGGACCAGAAGAAGAACGGATCGATCTGGTCAAGACACAGCAGTCCGCTGCCGATGGTGGTGCCGAAAGTAGAAGCCGGAACACCTGCCGCAATACAGGCGGGTGACAAACAGGAGGCCAGCATCAGGCCGGCAGCCAGCGCTGCACGTTGAATGCCCGATGCTCGTCCGGCGTCGCCACGGCGCTGCGCATGCTGCTGGCAATTGAAGTCTGAATCGATCACGGTTTTCCTTCCCGCAGGCAACCGGCGTCATGTCGGCGACCATTCCTGGCGATTATCCGCCTGAGCCGAGGCCGGCAAAAGACAAATATCGCAGCGTTCTGCCTGCTATCGACCATGGCCAGCCAGACTTTAATCGAACTGCCGTCCCCAGCGCTTGCCGATCGAGGCAGATGATATGGCCGGCTCGATTTTCCCGGGAGGGTCAATGAAAAACGACCGCCGAAGCGGTCGCTATCTTAACAATTTAGATATTATCCAGATCAGAAGGGGATATCGTCATCGAAGTTGTCGAAATTGCTCTTGCCAGTGCTGGCCGCGGGTTTGGCGGCGGCACTGCGTGCCGGAGCGGCCGACTGATTCTCCACCACCTCGAAGCTGCCGCCGCCGGACTTGCTGCCCAGCATCTGCATTTCGTTGACGATGATCTCGGTGGTATAGCGATCCTTGCCCGTCTCTTTATCCTGCCATTTGCGCGTCTGTATCTTGCCTTCGACGTAGATCTGCGAACCCTTTTTCAGATATTCGCCCGCCACTTCGGCCAGGCGGCGATAGAACACGAGATTGTGCCACTCGGTCTTTTCCTGTTTCTCGCCGCTCTTGTCCTTCCAGTTCTCGGAAGTCGCCAGCGTGACGTTGGTCACCGCCTCGCCATTGGTCATATAACGGGTCTCCGGGTCCTTACCCAGACGCCCCACCAGGATCACTTTGTTCACCGACATCTCAAGCCCCTTTCACTAGATTTTCAACCGCGTCTTCGTCGAACCCGCCGATTTCCACCTTGAGGCAGGCGATCTGCTCGCCAGCCACCACCAGCACTTCACTCACTCCCCGCAATTGTGCCAGAGACTGCTGCATTGCACGCGCTGCTTCTTCGCTCAATTCGGGCAGATGATACATCCTGGTCATCAGGGGACGCGGTGGCCGCATGCCGGAAGCGACCGCCAGCCACAGCAGCAGCATGCCGACTGCGAACACCAGCACCGAATTGCCGCCATAGAACTGCATCAGCAGCCCTCCCATGGCAGAGCCGAAGAACGCGCCCAGGAACTGTACGCTGCTGAACACGCCCATCGCCGTACCTTTGGCAGCCAGCGGCGCGATCTTGCTGACGATGGAGGGCTGCGTCGCTTCCAGCACGTTGAAGGCGGTAAAGAACAGCAACAGGGAGATAGCCACCCCCCAGATGCTGCCATGCAGGAACAGGATCGCCAGCTGGGCCACTGCTGCCAGCGCGATGGCGGCCATGAACACCTGCTTCATCTTCGCCTTCTTCTCGGCGATGATGATCGGCGGCACCATGAGGGCGAAAGCGATCAGCATCACCGGCAGATAGACCTGCCACTGGTGCTGCGCATCGAGCCCGTCGGCGCGCAGGATGAACGGCACCTGCATGAACACTGACATCAGGATCGCATGCAGCGTGAACACGCCGAAATCCATGCGCAGCAGATCCTTGTTGCGCAGCACCTCGGCCAGTTTTCCGGTATTGGTTTCGGTATCGGAATGGAAGCGCGTGATGGCGGGATTGGGGATGAACCACAGCACCACGGCGATGGAAACGAAGGCCAGGATGCCGATCAGCGAGAACATCCCGGACATGCCGATGTGCTTATACAGCAACGGCGACAGCACCATCGAGACGGAGAAGGTAACGCCGATGGTCATGCCGATCATCGCCATCGCCTTGGTACGATGTTCTTCGCGCGTCAGGTCGGCGGTCAGCGCCATCACTGCCGCGTTGATCGCACCGGCCCCCTGCATCACGCGCCCGGCGATGATCCAATAGATGTCGTCGGCCGATGCCGCGATGAAACTGCCCGCCGCGAACAGCAACAGCCCGATCACGATGATCGGCTTGCGCCCGTATCGATCCGACAGCCAGCCGGCCGGAATCTGCAGGATGGACTGCGTCAGGCCGTATGCGCCCAGCGCAATCCCGATCAGGAAATGGCTCTGCCCGCCAGGCAGTTTTTCGGCATACAAAGCAAAGATCGGCAGGATGATGAAGAGTCCCAGCATGCGCAGGCCATAGATGCCGGCCAGGCCAATGCTGGCGCGCCGCTCAAGTGGGGTCATGGAGATGGATGTGGTCGACATAAAGCAGAGATGAAGGCGATAGTCGAGTATTTTAGCAGACCTCTACCGGAAGCTTGGTAAAAGTCCATTACTTCGCTGGAGTCGGCAGGCTGGAAGATGCCCGCACGGCTAATGCAGGTTCTGCGACACGAAAGATGAGAATATCTGGCGGCACTCCACTCTGGCAACGATGCAATTGTCTTCGTGATCCCCGCCCTTGATCAGCTTCAGGGTCTTGGGTTCGGGGGCGGCATCGTAGAGTTGCTGAGCCATCTGGGTGGGAACCGTCCTGTCCCAGGTGCCGTGGATGATCAGCAGCGGGATCTTGAGCTGAGATATCTTGGACAGCGAGTCGAAACGCTCATGGATCAGCAGGCTGGTGGGCATGAAGCCATAATCGATGTTGCTCATCGCCGTCATCGTGGTGAACGAGGACTCTTCGATGATCCCGGCCGCTTCCGGATGATGGACCGCCAGATCGATGGCAATCGCCCCGCCCAGAGAGTGCCCATAGATGAAAATGCGGTTCGGAACGAGGGCGCGCTGCTTGACCAGATAGTTCCAGGCGGATTCGGCATCCTCGTACACCTTGGCTTCGCTGGGTTGCCCACCGGTGCTTTTGCCATAGCCCCGATAATCGATCATCAGGACGTTGTAGCCGAGCTTGTGCATCTCTCGTGCGTACTCAAGTTCGCGGTAATAACCGACGTTCTTGTCGTTGCCGTGCAGGTAGAGCATCGTGGGGGCGCCGCTTGCGTCGACAGGAATCCACCAGGAAAACAGTTCGCCGCTTTCGCTGCCTGTCCCCGATTTGATGCGGAGTTCGTCCGCCTTCAACCCCACCCGCTCGGGCGTTGTCTGCAAATCGTTCGTAGGCTCGAAAATATAGTGTTGCTGCATCGACCAGAAATAGATGCAGGCACTTACAAAGGCAATCCCTAAAATACCCATGATGTCCTCTGACTTAAGATTCGAATGATGGGGCCCGGCCACGGCGGCATGTCGGGCCATATATTACCCCACAGCCCTGCCGCGCCGCCCGGTCAATATAACGCAAGAGCTTGCGGGACAGAACTTGCGGCCGTTTGGGAAAGCTGGCGATTTCGCGTATATTGGCGGGTCGTCTTTACTTGCAGCTGGCGGGCATGGAATACATCAAGATACGCGGTGCGCGCACCCACAACCTGAAGAACATCAACCTCGATCTGCCGCGCAACCAGTTGGTGGTGATCACCGGTCTATCCGGCTCGGGCAAGTCCTCACTCGCCTTTGACACCCTGTATGCCGAGGGGCAGCGGCGCTACGTCGAATCGTTATCCGCCTATGCCAGGCAGTTCCTGCAGTTGATGGAAAAGCCCGATGTCGATCTGATCGAGGGGCTCTCGCCCGCCATCGCCATCGAACAAAAGGCCACCTCGCACAATCCACGCTCCACGGTCGGCACGGTCACCGAGATCCACGATTATTTGCGTCTGCTGTTCGCGCGTGCCGGTGACCCGTATTGCCCGCAACACGATATCGTGCTGCGGGCGCAGTCGGTGGGACAGATGGTGGATGCAGTGCTGGCCCTGCCGGAAGGCACCAAGGTGATGATCCTGTCGCCCATCGTGGTGGAGCGCAAGGGTGAACAGCTGGAGCTGTTCGACGAACTGCGCGCGCAGGGTTTCGTGCGGCTGCGCGTGAACGGCAAGGTGTGCGAAATGGACAACCTGCCGAAGCTGGCGAAGAACCAGAAACACACCATCGAAATCGTGGTGGACCGCCTGAAGGTGGCGCCGGACATCAAGCAACGCCTGGCTGAGTCGTTCGAGACCGCCCTGCGTCACGCCGATGGTCGTGCGCTGGCGGTGGAGATGGATACGGGCATCGAGCACCTGTTCTCGGCCAAGTTCGCCTGCCCCATCTGCAACTATTCGCTGCAGGAACTGGAACCCCGCCTGTTCTCTTTCAACAGCCCGATGGGGGCATGCCCGAAGTGCGACGGCCTGGGGGTGATCAGCTTCTTCGATCCGCAGCGCATCGTGACATTTCCTTCGCTGTCGCTGTCCGGCGGCGCCATCAAGGGCTGGGACAGGCGCAACCAGTTCTACTACCAGATGCTCGACAGCCTGGCAAAGCACTACGATTTCGATCTGGAACGCCCGTTCGAGAATCTGCCCGACAAGATCCAGAAAATCTTGCTGTACGGCAGCGGCCGCGAAGAGATCGCCTTCCAGTACCTGAACGAGCGCGGCAAACGGGTCACGCGCGAACACCCGTTCGAGGGCATCGTCAACAATCTGGAGCGCCGCTATAACGAGACCGATTCGCCCACGGTACGCGAGGAACTGGCTAAGTATCTGAATACCTGCGCATGCCCGGATTGCAAAGGCACACGCCTGCGCGAGGAAGCGCGCCATGTTCGCGTCGCCGATCGCACCATTTATGATTTGAGTGCATTGCCGCTGAAGCAGGCGCTGACTTTTTTCCGCAACGTGGCCCTGCCCGGCAACAAGCAGGCCATCGCCGAAAAGATCGTGCAGGAGATCGCCAGCCGCCTGACCTTCCTCAACAACGTGGGACTGGATTACCTGTCGCTGGAACGCTCCGCCGAGACGCTCTCCGGCGGCGAGGCGCAGCGGATCCGCCTGGCATCGCAGATCGGTTCCGGATTGACCGGCGTGATGTACGTGCTGGATGAACCTTCCATCGGCCTGCACCAGCGCGACAACGACCGCCTGCTGGACACGCTGAAACGCCTGCGCGACATGGGCAACAGCGTGATCGTGGTGGAGCATGACGAGGATGCCATCCGGACTGCCGACTATGTGGTGGACATGGGCCCGGGTGCGGGCGAACATGGCGGTCGCGTCGTGGCGCAAGGCACACCGGATGAAGTGTGCGCCAACCTGCAATCGCTCACCGGCGATTATCTGGTCGGACGACGCAGCATTGCCGCGCCGAAGAAATACCGCAAAGCCGACCCGGAGCGCAGGCTGAAGATCATCGGCGCCTGCGGCAACAACCTGAAGGATGTCACGCTGGACCTGCCGGTCGGCCTGCTCACCTGCATCGCCGGCGTTTCCGGTTCGGGCAAGTCGACGCTCATCAACGACACTCTGTATAACGCAGTGGCGCAACATCTGTATGGCAGCACCGCCGAGCCCGCTCCTTACGCCGCGATCGAAGGCCTCGAGTTCTTCGACAAGGTCATCAACGTCGACCAGTCGCCCATCGGGCGTACTCCGCGCTCCAATCCCGCGACTTATACCGGCCTGTTCACGCCGATCCGCGACTTGTTCTCCAGCGTACCGGCGGCACGCGAACGCGGTTACGGCCCGGGACGTTTCTCTTTCAACGTCAAGGGTGGGCGCTGCGAATCCTGCCAGGGCGATGGCGTGATCAAGGTTGAGATGCATTTCCTGCCGGATGTGTACGTACCATGCGATGTTTGCCACGGCCATCGCTACAACCGGGAAACGCTGGAAATCCAGTACAAAGGTAAGAATATCCACCAGGTGCTCAACATGACGGTGGAACAGGCGCATGAATTCTTCGCGCCGGTGCCGATCATCGCGCGCAAATTGCAGACCCTGCTCGATGTGGGATTGGGTTACATCACGCTGGGACAGAGTGCGACCACGCTCTCCGGCGGCGAAGCGCAGCGCGTCAAGCTGTCGCTCGAGTTGTCCAAGCGCGATACCGGACGTACGCTGTATATCCTCGACGAACCGACTACCGGCCTGCATTTCCACGATATCGATTTGCTGCTCAAGGTCATCCACAAGCTGCGCGACCAGGGCAATACCGTGGTCGTCATCGAGCACAATCTGGATGTGATCAAGACCTCCGACTGGGTCGTCGATCTGGGCCCGGAAGGCGGCGATGGCGGCGGCCTCATCGTTGCGCAAGGCTCGCCCCGGGATATCGCAGCAAACCCGGACAGTGTGACGGGGCCGTATTTGCAGAAACTGCTCGATAGATGATCAGGCGGCTTTTCCTTGCCGGCTGCCTGCTGGGCGCATTGCCAACGCTGGCAAGCGGTTTCGACACCGATGAAATGGTTGCTGCCCACAATCGCTGGCGCAAGACAGTCGGCGTTCCCCCGCTGGTCTACTCACAAGACCTGGCTGCTTCGGCCCAGGAGTGGGCGGACCATCTGAAGCAGGACAACCGTTGCAGGATGCAACACAGTCAGCCTGATGGACGCTATGGCGAGAACCTGTTCTGGGCCAGCGCCGTGGAATGGTCGAACGGCAAACGGGATTTGCAGATGATCGGCCCGGACGCGGTAGTGGACGACTGGGCAGGCGAGCGCGCCAATTACGACTATAAGAACAATCGCTGCGCCAGAGGCAAGATGTGCGGACATTACACGCAACTGGTCTGGCGCACCTCGACAACCGTCGGTTGCGCCGTTGCAGTGTGCGAAGACACCCGCGAACAAGTCTGGGTCTGCCAATATCAGCCGCCGGGCAACTGGGCTGGAAAAAGGCCTTACTGATTTTCCTGCTGCGGCAGACTCTCCACAGTGCTTCGCACCTGCGGCCATTTTCGCACAATACTTGACAATATTTATTGGTTAATGTTAGATGGCGATGCGTTTGCTCCAATAATCCACCCAAGGAGAACGATCATGAACATCAACAAGTTAGCCCCCCTCGCCTTGTCTCTGCTATGCGCTTCAGCCTTTGCCGCGGATGGCTCCATCAGCATCAGTTCCCCCGCGAATGGCGCCATGGTAAGTGCCGGCAAAAAGACCCCGGTTGTCTACGAGGCCGCGCTCGGTTCAACCGGCGACCACCTGCACCTCTACGTCGACGGCAACCGAGTGGACGTCTTGCGGGAAAAGAAAGGAAGCGCCGAACTTGATGCCCTGCCTGCCGGCAAGCATCACATCTGCCTGACCGTGAATACCAAATCGCATGCCCCGACAGGCGTGGAAAGCTGTGTAGATGTGACTGCACAATGAGCACTGCGCAAAACCTGAGCTACAGCGCCATCCAGGTCGTACACAATTTTGGCGCCGTGGCGACGGTGGCAGGATCGCTGATTGCCAGGAGGGTGCGCGATAACGTGGCGCGCCGCAAATTGGCGCAGCTGGTACTGGTCGGCTGGCTGACGCAGGCCGTGAGCGGCGCCACTTTCGGCATGGTCAGCTATTACTACTACCATCAATTTCCCGATATTTCGGGAATTGCCATCGTTGCCCTGCTGATCAAGATGGCATGTGCCACGCTCGGCATCGCGCTGCTGATAATCTATCTCTGGCAAAGCACCCGCTGGAGCGAGCGCGGAAAAGAAAAAGCATGGGCATCGTCTTCCGCACTTGCGATCACCGCGATTTCAGCTGCAGCCTTTTTACGCTGGTTTGCCTAGCCAGTGCTGCAAAAAACAAGGCCGGATCAAGTCCGGCCCTGTTTTATCGCATTGAGAATGTCCTGCTTATTCGCCTGCATCTACCGGCTGAGCATCTGCCGGACGATCCATCAGTTCAACCAACGCCATCGGCGCATTGTCGCCTTTGCGGAAGCCGAACTTCAGGATACGCGAGTATCCGCCATTGCGGGCAGCATAACGCGGACCCAGTTCGTCAAACAGCTTGGTGACGATCTCGCGATCGCGTAGGCGGGCGAACGCCAAGCGACGATTGGCCAAGCTCGGGTTCTTGCCCAATGTCAGGATAGGCTCGGCAACGCGGCGCAGTTCCTTGGCCTTCGGCAGGGTGGTCTTGATGACTTCGTGACGCAGCAGCGAAACGGTCATGTTGCGCAACATCGCCAGACGGTGGCTACTGGTGCGGTTAAGTTTTCTCAGTCCTAAACGGTGACGCATGATTTTCCTCTCTTGCTATCCAGCCTCACGGCTGAAGAAGCTTATTTCTCGGACATTGCCGTCCAGTTTTCCAACTTCATGCCCAGCGACAGGCCGTGTTCTGCCAGCACTTGCTTGATTTCATTGAGCGATTTGCGGCCCAGGTTCGGGGTACGCAACAGATCTGCTTCGGTGTTCTGAATCAGGTCGCCGATGTAATGGATGCTCTGTGCCTTCAGGCAGTTGGAAGAACGCGGGGTCAGTTCCAAATCGTCGACCGGGCGCAACAGCATCGGATCGACCTTAGGAGCTTGCGGCTTTTCGACCGGAGCCGGTGTACCTTCCAGAGCAGCGAACACGGAAAGCTGGTCAACCAGGATGCGCGCGGCATAGCGGATTGCTTCTTCCGGATCGATGGCGCTGTTGGTCTCGATGTCCATGATCAGCTTGTCCAGATCGGTACGTTGTTCGACACGCGCGCTTTCAACAGCGTAGCTCACGCGGGAAACCGGGCTGAACGAAGCGTCAAGAGCGATATGGCCGACCGGGCGGGTTGCGCCAGGCTGCATGCGCGAAATAGCGGATACATAGCCGCGGCCTTGTTCGACCTTGATTTCCATATCCAGCTTGCCGCCGGCAGCCAGATGTGCGATGACATGGTTCGGATTGATAACTTCAGTGTCGGCACCCACTTCGATGTCCGCAGCAGTGACCACACCCGCACCGGACTTGCGCAGATGCAAGGTCGCTTCGCGCGCATTGTGCAGCTTGAGCACCAACCCCTTCAGGTTCAGCAGGATCTCGACTACGTCTTCCTGCACGCCGTCGATGGATGAGTATTCGTGCAACACACCCGCGATCTTGACTTCCGTCACCGCATAGCCTGGCATGGAAGACAGCAGGACACGACGCAGGGCATTGCCCAAGGTGTGGCCATAGCCGCGCTCGAACGGCTCCATCACAACCCGCGCCTGGGTGGCAGAGATGCGCTGAACATCAATGATGCGAGGTTTCAACAAATTATTAGACATATCCTACTCCGCGTGGATTACTTGGAATACAACTCGACCACGAGATGCTCATTGATCGTGGCAGGCAATTCAGAACGCTGGGGAACCGCCTTGAAGGTTCCTTTGAACGCCTTGGCATCCACCTCGATCCACTCCGGGAAGCCGCGTTGTTCGGCTGCCTGGACTGCGGATTTCAAACGCAGCTGCCCCTTGGATTTTTCCGCCACTTCAACCACATCCCCAGGGCGCACCTGGAAGGAAGGAATGTTGACGCGCTTGCCGTTCACCAGCACGCCGTTGTGGCGTACGGTCTGACGGGCCTCAGCACGCGAGCCACCGAAACCCATACGATAGGCCACGTTGTCCAAGCGGGATTCGAGGAGTTGCAACAGGCTTTCGCCAGTGATACCGCGGGACTGCTCAGCACGCTTGTAAGTCAGGCGGAACTGGCCTTCCAGCATGCCGTAGATTCGGCGCAGCTTTTGTTTTTCGCGCAGCTGGCCACCGTACTCGGACAGACGGGTGTTCTTCTTCTGTCCATGCTGGCCCGGTGCATAGGCACGGCGCTCCACCGCACACTTGTCAGTGAAACATTTTTCAGCCTTCAAGAACAGCTTTTCGCCTTCGCGGCGGCATTTGCGGCACTTTGCATCAAGATTTCTAGCCAAGATCTATGCTCCTTAGATACGACGCTTTTTCGGAGGACGGCAACCGTTATGCGGTACCGGCGTAATGTCCGAAATGCTGGTGATTTTGAAACCTGCCGCGTTCAACGCGCGCACTGCGGATTCGCGACCAGGACCAGGGCCCTTGATGCGCACTTCCAGATTCTTGACCCCGCACTCCACCGCCGTCTTGCCAGCCTGCTCAGCCGCAATCTGCGCAGCGAAAGGAGTGCTCTTGCGGGAGCCCTTGAAGCCGTTACCGCCGCTGGTGGACCAAGCCAAGGCATTGCCCTGACGGTCGGTAATGGTCACGATGGTGTTGTTGAAGGATGCGTGAACGTGCGCGATACCTTCGGCAACGTTCTTTTTAACTTTTTTGCGCACTCTCGTGCTGGGCTTTGCCATGTCTTAGTTCCTCTACTAAATTACTTCTTCGCGCCGGCGATGGACTTGCGCGGTCCTTTGCGGGTACGTGCATTGGTACGTGTACGCTGACCACGGCACGGCAAACCACGACGATGGCGCAGGCCACGATAGCAACCCAGATCCATCAGACGCTTGATGTTCATGGAGATCTCACGGCGCAGGTCGCCTTCCACTGTGAACTTGGCGACTTCGTCACGCAGCTTTTCCATGTCGGAATCGCTGATATCCTTGATCTTGGTGGAAGTGACCACACCCGCTGCAGCACAGATCTGCTGCGCGCGAGTGCGCCCGATGCCATAGATCGCGGTCAGTGCGATCTCGGCGTGTTGATGGTTTGGAATGTTTACACCGGCAATACGAGCCATGCAGCTACCCTATTTATTCAAAAGTCGTAAATTGTACCATCCAGAGGCGATTTAACTCAATCAACCCTGGCGCTGTTTGTGACGCGGATCGCTGCTGCAGATCACACGAACCACGCGGTTGCGACGCACTATCTTGCAGTTGCGGCACACTTTTTTCACGGACGCTTGCACTTTCATTTGCTTCTCCTTGCTTCTCTCAACTTACTTGGCGCGGAAAACGATACGCGCCTTGCTCAAATCGTAGGGCGACACTTCAACCGTCACCTTGTCACCAGGAAGAATGCGTATGTAATGCATACGCATCTTGCCGGAAATATGGCCGAGCACAACAAAGCCATTTTCCAACTTCACCCGGAATGTCGCGTTGGGCAGGGACTCTTCAACTTCACCCTGCATCTGGATGACGTCTTCTTTCGCCATTTATCGCGTCAACCCAGCCTTAAAATTGGCCTTCTTCAACAGATTCTCGTACTGATGAGTCATCATATACGATTGCACTTGGGCCATGAAATCCATAGTCACCACCACCAAGATCAGCAGCGAGGTCCCCCCGAAATAGAATGGGACATTCCACTTCACCACCAAGAACTCCGGCAACAAACACACCAAGGTGATGTATACCGCACCCACCAGGGTCAAACGCAGCATGATCTTCTCGACGTAGCGCGCAGTCTGCTCGCCTGGACGGATACCTGGCAGGAATGCGCCGCTCTTCTTCAAGTTGTCAGCCGTTTCTTTCGGGCTGAACACCAGCGCCGTATAGAAGAAACAGAAGAATATGATGGCTGCTGCATAGAACAGCACATAAATCGGCTGCCCCGGCGACAGCTTTTCACTCACATCTTTCAGCCAAGTCATGTTCTGACCCGATCCGAACCAACCCGCCAGCGTCGCGGGAAACAGGATGATGCTGGAAGCGAAGATCGGCGGAATGACGCCAGCCATGTTCAGCTTCAACGGCAGATGAGAACTTTGCCCGCCATACACCTTGTTACCAACTTGGCGCTTGGCATAGTTCACCAGGATTTTACGCTGGCCGCGCTCAACGAAAACCACCAGCCCAGTGACCAAAATCGCGCCAATGAACAGTGTCAGCACCAGCGGAATCGAAAATGCTCCCGTGCGCGCCATTTCCAGTGTATTGCCCAGCGCATTCGGCAAGCCTGCAGCGATACCCGCGAAAATAATCAGCGAGATGCCGTTACCCAACCCCCGCTCGGTAATCTGCTCACCCAGCCACATCAGGAACATCGTTCCTGTAACCAGGGTCACCACCGTCGTCATCTGGAACATCGATCCAGGATGCAAGACCAAGCCAGCCTGAGACTGCAAAGCCACTGAAATGCCAAATGCCTGGAACAACGCGAGCAACAGGGTGCCATAGCGAGTGTACTGCGTAATCTTGCGGCGGCCGGCCTCGCCTTCCTTCTTCAACTGCTCAAGCTGGGGAACCGCAATCGCAGCCAGCTGCATGATGATGGAGGCAGAAATATAAGGCATGATGCCCAGCGCAAATATGGTAAAGCGCGACAGGGCACCACCCGAGAACATGTTGAACATGCCTAGAATTCCGCCCTTTTGCGACTTGAACAGATCCGCCAGCACATTCGGATCGATACCGGGAACCGGGATATGCGCACCGATCCGGTAGACGATCAATGCAAGCAGCAGGAACCAGAGACGTTGCCCCAGATCGCCGTACTTACTTTTGCTCACTGCCTTGTTCACAGATTACCCTTATTCCGCGATACTACCGCCAGCCGCTTCAACTGCAGCTCGCGCGCCTTTGGTCAACAGCAGGCCTTGCAACTTCACCGCACGCTTGATCTCGCCCGACAACACAACCTTGGCAGTCAGCGCAGTCGCTGGTACAACACCGGCTTGTTTCAATGCCAACAGATCGATGTTGTCAACCGGCAACTTTTGCAGATCGGACAAACGCACTTGCGCCGTGTCGTCGCGTGTCAAAGATACGAAACCGCGCTTGGGCAAACGGCGTTGCAGCGGCATCTGGCCACCCTCGAAACCGACCTTATGGAAACCGCCGGAACGAGATTTCTGTCCTTTATGGCCGCGACCAGCAGTCTTGCCAAGACCGGAACCAATTCCGCGACCAACGCGACGCTTGGCGTGCTTAGAACCCGCAGCAGGTTTAATTTGATTGAGTTGCATTTACGCCTCGCACTTGACCAAGTAGTACACTTTATTAATCATGCCACGAACTGCCGGAGTGTCTTCCACTTCGACCGTATGGTGCATACGACGCAGCCCCAAACCGCGCACCGTCGCGCGGTGAGACTCCTTGGTGCCGATAATGCTCTTCACCAGCGTCACCTTCAATTTTTTGGCTTGCGCCGTTTTAGCTTGTGCCATGGCTTACCCCGTAATCTCTTCTACGCTCTTGCCGCGCTTTGCTGCAATCTCGGCTGGAGAATTCAGCGCCTTCAATCCGTTCAAGGTGGCACGCACCACGTTATACGGGTTACTGGAACCAATGCATTTTGCCAGCACATTGCGCACACCGGCAGCCTCGAACACTGCACGCATCGCTCCACCCGCAATAATGCCGGTACCTTCGGAGGCGGGCTGCATATAAACCTTGGCGGCACCATGACGGCCGATCACTGCATGGTGCAGCGTACCTTCCTTCAGATTCACCTTGACCAGCTTTCGGCGGGACTCTTCCATCGCCTTCTGCACGGCGACCGGCACTTCCTTGGACTTTCCCTTGCCCATGCCGATACGGCCGTCGCCGTCACCCACCACGGTCAGTGCAGCGAAGCCCATGATACGGCCGCCCTTCACAACCTTGGTCACGCGGTTGACGTGGATCATCTTTTCGATGAGGCCGTCACCCTTGTCTTCTACTTGCTGATTCTTGCCTTGTTTAGCTTGTGCCATGGTTCACCCCAGATTAGAACTGCAAGCCATGTTCGCGCGCGGCATCAGCCAGCGCCTTGATGCGACCATGGTACTTGTTGCCGGAACGGTCGAATGCGACTGCGGTGATCCCGGCGCTTTTGGCCTTTTCGGCGATACGCTTGCCGACCACAGCAGCAGCGGCAGCGTTGCCGCCATTGCCGACGCTCTTGCGCACATCCGCTTCCAGCGTGGAGGCACTTGCCAGCACCTTGCCACCGTCAGCAGAGATGACCTGGGCATAGATATGCAGGTTAGTGCGGTGGATCGCCAGACGCACAGTTTTTTGTTCAGCGATGCGTGCACGGGTTTTGCGTGCTCTGCGCTGACGCGCTTCATTCTTGTTCAACATATCAACCTCGATTATTTCTTCTTGGTTTCTTTCAGGATCACCACTTCGTCGGAATAACGCACTCCCTTGCCCTTGTAAGGCTCAGGTTCACGATATGCCCGGATCTCAGCGGCAACTTGTCCGACTTGCTGCTTGTCCGGACCTGTCAACACGATTTCGGTCTGGCTTGGCGTTGCAACCTTCACACCTTTGGGCATCTTGTGCACCACGGGATGCGAATAGCCCAGCGTCAGGTTCAACGAATCACCCGCAGCTTGCGCCCGATAACCAACGCCAACCAGGGTCAGTTTGCGCTCGAAACCTTTGCTGACACCAACCACCATGTTCGCCAGCAAAGCACGAATTGTCCCGGACTGCGCATCAGCTTGCGCCGATTCATTGGTGGCCTTGCACAGCAAAGCATCACCTTGGCGCTCAACAGCAACGTCACCCTTCAACACTTGCGTCAGGGTACCCAGCGGCCCCTTTACGGAAATTTTATCGGCTGCCACCGTCACTTCAACACCAGCGGGAACAGCGATAGGATTTTTAGCGACTCTAGACATGCTTCCCCCTTACGCGACAATGCACAGGACTTCGCCGCCAATACCATTGGCACGTGCCTTGCGGTCCGTCATCAGACCTTTTGAGGTGGAAACGATAGCGATACCCAATCCGTTCATCACGCGCGGGATATCTTCGCTACCCTTATATACCCGCAACCCAGGACGACTTACTCGCTGGATCTTTTCGATGACCGGGCGGTCAGCGTAATACTTAAGGCCGATCTCCAGGACGGGCTTGCCATCGTTAGTCACAACCTTGAAACCGTCAACATAACCTTCGTCCTGCAAAACCTTGGCGATAGCCGCCTTGATCTTGGAAGAAGGCATAGACACCGTTACTTTTTCCGCCATTTGCGCGTTACGAATACGCGTCAACATATCGGAGATAGGATCACTCATGCTCATAAATTCACCCTTACCAGCTTGCCTTGACTACACCAGGGATTTCGCCGCGCATCGCGTACTCACGCAACTTGGTACGACCCAATCCGAACTTGCGGAACGTGCCGCGCGGACGACCAGTCAGCGCACAACGGTTACGCAGGCGCACCGGACTGGAATTGCGCGGCAACGCTTGCAATTTTTGACGCGCAGCAAAGCGCTCCTCTTCGCTTAGCGACATATTGGTCGCAATCGCATTCAGTTCAGCACGCTTGGCAGCAAATTTCTTCACCGTGTCACGACGCTTCTGCTCGCGGTTAATCAATGCGGTCTTAGCCATATCGCCCTCAGTTCTTCAATGGGAATTTGAACGCCAACAGAAGCGCTTTGGCCTCTTCGTCGGTCTTCGCCGTAGTCGTGATCGTGATGTTCATGCCACGCAAGGCGTCGATCTTGTCGTACTCGATCTCGGGGAAAATGATCTGCTCCTTGACGCCCATGTTGTAGTTGCCACGGCCATCAAAAGATTTCCCGGAAATGCCGCGGAAATCGCGTATACGCGGAATAGCGATCGTCACCAGACGATCCAGAAACTCAAACATGCGATCGCGGCGCAGGGTCACCTTGCAGCCAACCGGGTAATTTTCGCGAATCTTGAAGCCGGCAATGGACTTCTTCGATTTCGTCACAACCGGCTTTTGCCCGGCAATCTTCTGCATATCGCTGACAGCGTGATCCATTACTTTTTTGTCAGCCACCGCCTCACCAACACCCATATTAAGGGTGATTTTCTCGATGCGCGGCACTTCCATGACGGACTTGTAGCCAAACTGCTTCATCAGCTGCGGCGCCACCGTCTTCTTGTAGTAGTCGTTTAAACGAGCCATGCTCTTACCCCTTACGCTATCACTTCGCCGCTGGACTTGAACACTCGCACTTTGCGACCATCCTCCAGCTGCTTAACACCCACACGATCGGCCTTCTTGGTAGTCGCGTTGTAGATCGCGATATTGGAGATGTGAATCGGCTTCTCCACCTCCACGATGCCACCCGTCGTACCCTTCACCGGATTCGGCTTCTGGTGTTTTTTAACCTTATTAATACCGCTCACCAGGACATGGTCGTTATCCAGCACGCTCAACACGCTGCCGCGACTACCTTTGTCTTTGCCGGTGATGACGATCACATCGTCATTCTTTTTAATCTTGCGCATGATTTTTCCTCGACTGCCGATTACAGCACTTCCGGTGCCAGAGAGACGATCTTCATGAACTTCTCATTACGCAGCTCACGAGTCACCGGTCCAAAAATGCGGGTGCCAATCGGCTCCAGCTTGTTATTCAGCAAAACAGCCGCATTGCCATCGAATTTGATCAACGAGCCGTCCGAGCGGCGCACACCCTTGGCAGTACGCACCACCACGGCGCTGTAAACCTCGCCTTTTTTGACGCGCGAACGCGGGGCCGCATCCCGAATGCTAACCTTGATCACGTCGCCGACGCCCGCATAACGGCGCTTGGAACCACCCAGCACCTTGATGCACATAACAGAACGTGCACCGGTATTGTCGGCCACATTTAAAACAGACTGCATTTGTATCATTTTTCAATCTCCAACTTTGTCCGCCTGCGGCGGCTAGTTTTGGAACCCGTTCGGGTTAGGCCGCCGCAAGCGACGGTGAAACGAAGCCGCGCATTCTATTCAAACTTGTCAAAATGCACAAGCTTTAATTTGTCGAATTAAATCTCGTTAGCCTTTTCCAGCAACTTGGAAACGCGCCAAGTTTTGGTTTTGGACATGGGGCGAGTCTCCTCGATGGTAACCACATCACCTTGATTGAGCTCATTATTTTCATCGTGTGCATGGTACTTTTTGGAAACGCGCACAACTTTTCCCAGCACCGGGTGCTTGACCTTGCGCTCAACCAGCACGGTGACCGTCTTGTCCATCTTGTTGCTGACAACAGTCCCGGTCAATTCACGTTTCAGATTCGTTGCACTCATTGCTGCACACCCTTCTCTGTCAATATCGTTTTCACACGTGCGATGTTGCGGCGCACTTTGGTCAATTGGCTGGTATTGCTCAATTGCTGTGTCGCCACCTGCATGCGCAAGCCGAATTGCTCCTTGTTCAGGGACAGCAGCTCTTGCTGCAAATCGGCCACCGACTTAGTCTTCAGTTCACTTGCCTTCATGATCATGCCCCTACCTGTCTAACCACGAACGTGGTGGCGATTGGCAGCTTGGCAGAAGCCAACTGGAAAGCCTCACGCGCCAACACCTCATCTACGCCGTCCATCTCGTACAGCATCTTGCCAGGCTGTATTTCGGCAACGTAGTACTCCGGACTGCCCTTACCATTACCCATACGCACTTCGGCTGGCTTCTTGGAAATCGGCTTATCCGGGAAAATACGGATCCAGATACGTCCACCGCGCTTGATGTGACGAGTCATGGCACGGCGTGCCGCTTCGATCTGGCGCGCCGTGAGGCGCCCGCGACCGACGGCCTTCAGGCCGAATTCGCCGAAACTGACCTTGTTGCCGCGAGTCGCAACGCCGGTATTACGGCCCTTCTGCTCCTTGCGGTATTTTCTTCTAGCTGGCTGTAGCATGTTTTGCCCCCGACTTTCTTACTTTCTTTTCTGGCTCCGCAACGACTGGGGCCGCGATTTCCTGCTGCCCAGCCAGATGATCACCCTTGTAAACCCAAACCTTCACTCCGATCAGGCCATAGGTAGTCAATGCCTCCGATGTGCCGTAGTCAATATCGGCACGCAGGGTATGCAACGGCACCCGACCTTCACGGTACCACTCGGTACGCGCGATCTCGATACCATTCAAACGACCCGAACTCATGATCTTGATGCCTTGCGCGCCGAGGCGCATCGCGTTCTGCATCGCACGCTTCATGGCACGACGGAACATGATACGTTTCTCGAGTTGCTGGGTGATGGAATCGGCGATCAACTGCGCGTCCACTTCCGGCTTGCGCACTTCTTCGATATTCAACCCCACATCAGGCAAGCCCATGCGCTTCTTCAGCTCGTTGCGCAGGACTTCGATATCTTCGCCTTTCTTACCGATCACCACACCTGGACGAGCTGTGTAGATAGTGATCTTGGCATTTTTTGCCGGCCGTTCGATAACGATCCTGGAAACCCCGGCACCAGCCAGTTTTTTCTTCAAATAGTCACGCACCTCGATATCCTTCAGCAGCAATTCAGAGAAGTGCTTGCTATTGGAATACCACTTGGAGCTCCAGTTCTTCTGAACACTCAGACGGAACCCGATTGGATGAATTTTCTGACCCATGCTTTAGCTCCCGACTGTGATCGTAATGTGGCAGGTTTGCTTTTCAATGCCAGTACCGCGCCCTTTTGCACGCGGAATCATGCGCTTCAAAGATGTTCCCTTGTCCACGTAGATGGTAGTAACCTTCAATTCGTCGATGTCGGCACCGTCGTTGTGTTCTGCATTGGCGATCGCGGAATCCAGTGCCTTCTTGATGATGCCTCCACCCTTTTTCGGGCTGAAGGCCAGGATGTTCAAGGCTTGCGCAACCGGCAAGCCGCGAATCTGATCGGCGACCAGACGAGCCTTTTGCGCTGAGAGGCGAACACCACGGATGACTGCTTTTGTACTCATCATGTCTCCTTATTTCTTGGCGACTGCTTTTTTATCGGCAGCGTGACCTTTGAAAGTGCGGGTCAAGGAAAATTCGCCAAGCTTGTGGCCAACCATGTTCTCGGAAACATACACCGGAACATGCTGTTTGCCGTTGTGCACCGCGATCGTCAAGCCGACGAATTCGGGCAGCACCGTGGAACGACGCGACCATGTCTTGATTGGGCGCTTATCGTTGGTTGTACGCACCGCCTCCACCTTCTTCATCAGATGCAGATCGACGAACGGGCCTTTTTTAACTGAACGTGCCATATCTATTACCCCTTAAACCTGAAAGCGACGGCGCACGATCATGCCGCTAGTCCGCTTGTTACGACGCGTACGGAATCCCTTGGCTGGCACACCCCACGGGCTGACCGGATGACGGCCCGCCGCAGTCTTTCCTTCACCACCACCGTGCGGGTGATCGACCGGGTTCATGGCCACACCGCGCACTGTCGGGCGAATACCGCGCCAACGATTCGCGCCAGCTTTGCCAATAGAACGCAGGGAATGCTCACCATTACCCACTTCACCGATGGTTGCACGACAATCGACATGCACCTTGCGGATCTCGCCCGAGCGCAAGCGCAACTGGGCATAGCTACCCTCGCGCGCCAGCAACTGCACGGAGGCCCCCGCCGAACGGGCCAATTGAGCACCCTTGTTAGGCAACATCTCGATCGCATGAATAGTTGAACCAACCGGAATATTGCGCAACGGCAAGGCATTTCCGGCCTTGATCGGCGCTTCCGGCCCGCTCATCAATTGAGCCCCCGCGGAAATCCCCTTGGGAGCGATGATGTAGCGACGCTCGCCGTCCGCATACACCAGCAATGCCAAGTGCGCACTACGGTTCGGATCGTATTCCAGACGTTCGACTTTTGCCGGGATTCCATCCTTGTCGCGCTTGAAATCCACCAGGCGATAGTGTTTCTTATGCCCACCACCCATGTGGCGCGTAGTGATGTGGCCATTATGGTTGCGCCCAGCGGTCCTGGTCTTCTTTTCCAGCAACGACGCTTCAGGCTTGCCCTTGTGCAATTCCGGCGTCACCACGCGCACAACTGCACGAGTTCCCGGAGATGTCGGTTTGAGTTTGATCAATGCCATGTTTTACCCCTGCTCGCTTGCGGCAAAGTTGATTTCCTGACCGGCTGCCAGACTCACGTAGGCCTTCTTCCAGTCTTGACGACGACCGATGTAGCGGCCGAAACGCTTTTGCTTGCCCTTTACGTTGGCAATCTGAACGCTGTCAACCGTAACGTTGAACAGCTTCTCGACCGCCGCCTTGACTTCCGGCTTGGTAGCATCGGAGGCCACACGGAAAATCACCTGCTCATTCTTCTCCGCAACAAAAGTCGCCTTCTCGGAGATTTGCGGCGCCAACAGGATATTCAGCAAACGCTCTTCATTGATTTTTTGTGCGCTCATGCCAGCATCTCCTCGATTTTTGCGATCGCCCCACGTGTCACCAGAACCTTGGGGAAACGAACCAGGCTGACGGGATCGGCCTGATGCGCCTCAACCACCAGCACGTTTGGCAGGTTGCGCGACGACAGATACAGATTTTCATCCATGCTGTCAGTGATAATCAGGACGCGATCCAGGCCCATAGCCTTGATCTTTTGCGCCAGCAATTTCGTCTTGGGAGCTTCCACCGACAAAGCATCAACCACGCTCAAGCGACCATCGCGCACCAGTTGCGAGTAGATGGAGGCCAGACCCGCGCGGTACATCTTGCGATTGATCTTCTGGGTGTAGTTTTGATCCGGGCTGTTCGGGAAAATCTTGCCGCCCCCGCGCCACAACGGGCTGGACGCCATACCAGCACGCGCACGGCCGGTACCCTTTTGGGCGAATGGCTTACGCGTGGATTTGGCAATCTCGCTACGGCCTTTTTGCTTGCTGTTGGCAGAACGGGCGTTGGCCTGATAGGCCGTAACCAGCTGGTGTACCAGCGTTTCGTTATATTCACGCCCGAACAAATCGTCGGACGCGTTCACGCTTGCCGCCGCCTTGCCGTTTTCGCTAATGACTTTCAATTCCATTATGCACCTGCCTTCACTGCCGGACGCACGATAACATCGCCGCCAGGAGCACCTGGAACAGCGCCCATCACCAGCAACAACTGGCGCTCGGCATCGATACGAACAATTTTGAGATTCTGCACGGTACGCTGCACATCACCCAGGTGGCCGGTCATGCGCTTGCCCGGGAACACGCGGCCCGGATCCTGCGCCATACCGATTGAGCCTGGAACGTTGTGAGATTTGGAGTTACCGTGCGTTGCACGACCGGATTTGAAGTGGTAACGCTTGATGGTACCAGCATAACCCTTACCGATCGTCACGCCTGTGACATCGACTTTCTGCCCGACCTGGAAGATATCCACGCCAACCTTGCCACCGACGGTCAGGCCGGCCAGCTGCTCAGGCGTAGCGGTAAATTCTTTAAGCACGCTACCAGCCTCGACGCCGGCTTTGGCGAAATGCCCCGCAGCAGCCTTGGTCACGCGACTGGCACGACGGGTGCCGTACGCAACCTGCACCGCACTGTAGCCATCCGTGGGAGCGGTTTTGATCTGGGTGACACGATTGTTGGACACGTCCAGCACGGTTACCGGCAACGACGTACCGTCGTCGGTAAAGATGCGGGTCATGCCAATCTTGCGACCGACAAGTCCTAAGCTCATTTTATTTCCTTTTATTAAGGGGCTGACTTCAATTGGTCAGCCGATTCATACTGCAAAACTACTTGACCACAATTACTGCAATTTGATTTCCACATCCACACCAGCCGGCAGATCCAGCTTCATCAGCGCATCGACAGTCTTGTCTGTCGGATCAACGATGTCCATCAGTCGAAGATGTGTGCGGATCTCGAATTGATCGCGCGAAGTCTTGTTCACATGCGGCGAACGCAACACATCGAAACGCTCGATCTTGGTGGGCAGCGGAACCGGGCCCTTGACCACAGCACCCGTACGCTTTGCCGTATCCACGATCTGCAACGCGGATTGATCGATCAAACGGTAATCGAACGCCTTCAGGCGGATGCGAATTTTTTGACTTTGCATAATCTTCTCTTGCATCTACGCGGCATAGCCGCTGGTTTAAAGAACGAAAACGCGCGGCGCAAGCCGCGCGAGGGCGCGCATTGTATTCTTACTCGATGATCTTGGCAACCACACCTGCGCCGACGGTACGACCGCCTTCGCGGATCGCGAAGCGCAGGCCTTCTTCCATCGCGATCGGGTTGATCAGGTTCACCGTGATGCTGACGTTGTCGCCAGGCATCACCATTTCGGTACCTGCCGGCAGTTCGACCGCGCCGGTCACGTCGGTGGTACGGAAGTAGAACTGCGGACGGTAGCCCTGGAAGAACGGGGTGTGACGGCCACCTTCGTCTTTGCCCAGCACGTAGATCTCGGCCGTGAACTTGGTGTGCGGGGTGATGGAGCCGGGCTTGGCCAGAACCTGGCCGCGCTCGACTTCTTCACGCTTGGTGCCGCGCAGCAGCACGCCGACGTTGTCGCCAGCCTGGCCTTGGTCCAGCAGTTTGCGGAACATTTCGACGCCGGTGCAGGTGGTCTTCAGGGTGGGCTTGATGCCGACGATTTCAAGTTCGTCGCCAACCTTGACGATGCCGCGCTCGATACGACCGGTCACCACGGTGCCACGGCCGGAGATGGAGAATACGTCTTCCACGGGCATGATGAAGGCGCCGTCGATGGCGCGCTCGGGTGTCGGGATGTAGCTGTCGAGGGCTTCTGCCAGGCGGAAGATGGAGGGTTCGCCCAGTTCGCTCTGATCGCCTTCCACTGCCAGCTTGGCGCTGCCGTGAATGATGGGTGTGTCGTCGCCGGGGAATTCGTACTTGGACAGGAGTTCGCGCACTTCCATTTCAACCAGTTCCAGCAGTTCGGCATCGTCCACCATGTCGCACTTGTTCAGGAAGACGATGATGTAGGGAACACCCACTTGGCGGGCCAGCAGGATGTGTTCGCGAGTCTGGGGCATCGGGCCGTCGGCTGCGGATACCACCAAGATGGCGCCGTCCATCTGGGCAGCACCGGTGATCATGTTCTTGACGTAGTCGGCGTGTCCCGGGCAGTCAACGTGGGCGTAGTGGCGCGTCGCCGTTTCATATTCAACGTGGGCGGTGTTGATGGTGATGCCGCGCGCCTTCTCTTCCGGCGCTGCGTCGATCTGGTCATATGCCTTGGCTTCGCCGCCAAACTTCTTCGACAATACGGTGGTGATCGCCGCTGTCAGCGTGGTCTTGCCGTGGTCTACGTGCCCAATCGTCCCTACGTTCACGTGCGGCTTCGTACGTTCAAATTTACTCTTTGCCATGATTAATCTCTCCGACTAGTTCTAAATTATTTCTTGCTGTTCATCACTGCTTCAGCAACGTTCTTTGGCGCTTCGGTGTAGTGCTTGAATTCCATGGTGTAGGTCGCACGGCCCTGCGTTGCGGAACGCAGCGAGGTCGAGTAACCGAACATCTCGGACAAGGGCACCTCAGCCTTGACTGTCTTGCCGCCGCCGGGCAGGTCGTCCATACCCTGCACCATGCCGCGACGGGAGGACAAGTCACCCATCACCGTGCCGGTATAGTCTTCCGGCGTCTCCACTTCCACCGACATCATCGGCTCCAGCAGCACCGGACTGGCCTTGCGCATGCCGTCCTTGAACGCCATGGATGCAGCCATCTTGAACGCGTTTTCGTTGGAGTCCACATCGTGGTAGGAACCGTCGAACAATGTGATCTTGACATCAACGACCGGGAAGCCGGCCAACACACCGCTCGGCAGCGATTCGCGCAGGCCCTTTTCAACCGCCGGGATGAATTCGCGAGGAACAGTACCACCCTTGATCGCGTCGACGAACTCGAAGCCCTTGCCCGTCTCGTTCGGCTCCATCTTGATCCAAACGTGGCCGTATTGACCGCGACCGCCGGTCTGCTTGGCGTACTTGCCTTCCACTTCCACGGACTTGCGGATCGCTTCGCGGTACGCAACCTGCGGCGCGCCCACATTGGCTTCCACGCCGAATTCGCGCTTCATGCGGTCAACCAGAATCTCCAGGTGCAACTCGCCCATGCCGGACATGATGGTCTGGCCGGACTCTTCATCGGTACGCACACGGAACGAAGGATCTTCCGCGGCCAGACGGCCCAGCGCAATACCCATCTTTTCCTGGTCCGCCTTGGTCTTCGGCTCGACGGCAACGTGAATCACCGGCTCCGGGAACACCATGCGCTCGAGGATGATCGGCTTGTCCGGATCACACAGCGACTCGCCGGTGGTCACTTCCTTCAAGCCGATACAGGCGGCGATATCGCCCGCCAGAATCTCATCGACCTCTTCGCGATTATTCGCGTGCATTTGCACGATACGGCCGATACGCTCCTTCTTGCCACGCACGGAGTTGTATACAGTATCGCCCTTCTTCAGCACGCCGGAATAGACACGCACAAAAGTCAGCTGGCCAACGAACGGATCGGTCATCAACTTGAACGCCAGGGCGGAGAATTTCTCGCTATCGTCGGCCTTGCGACTGATCGGCTCGCCGGTTTCGCTTTCGCCCGTCACATCGGGGATGTCGACCGGAGAAGGCAGGAACTGGATCACGGCATCCAGCATGCGCTGAACGCCCTTGTTCTTGAACGCAGAACCGCACAACATCGGCTGAATCTCGCATGCAATGGTACGCGTGCGGATGCCCTGAACGATTTGCTCTTCAGACAAGTCGCCGTTTTCGAGGTAAAGATTCATCATCTCCTCGGACACCTCTGCAGCGCTCTCGACCAGCTTCTCGCGCCATTCCTTGGCAGTCGCCACCAGCTCCGCCGGAATCTCCGTATATTCGAACTTCATCCCCTGAGAGGCTTCATCCCAGATGATTGCCTTCATCTTGATCAGATCGACAACACCCGTAAAACCCTCTTCGGCGCCAATCGGGATCACCAGAGGAACAGGGTTCGCCCGCAGACGGGTCTGCATCTGCGTGACCACTTTAAAGAAGTTGGCGCCAGTGCGGTCCATCTTGTTCACGAACGCCAGGCGCGGCACCTTGTATTTGTTGGCCTGACGCCACACAGTCTCGGACTGGGGCTGCACACCACCCACAGCGCAGTAAACCATGCAGGCACCGTCCAGCACGCGCATGGAACGCTCCACCTCGATGGTGAAGTCCACGTGCCCCGGCGTATCGATGATGTTGAAGCGATGCTCAGGGAAGTTGTTATCCATCCCCTTCCAGAAACAGGTGGTCGCAGCCGAGGTGATGGTAATGCCGCGCTCCTGCTCCTGCTCCATCCAGTCCATCGTAGCAGCACCATCGTGCACTTCACCGATCTTGTGACTTACACCCGTATAGAACAGGATGCGCTCAGTGGTCGTAGTTTTACCCGCATCAATGTGCGCACTGATGCCGATATTGCGATAGCGTTCGATTGGTGTTTTGCGTGCCACGGTATACCTAACCTTGTCTTTATGCTTTTAGAAACGGAAATGCGAGAAAGCCTTGTTGGCGTCGGCCATACGATGAACTTCTTCGCGCTTCTTCACCGCACCGCCGCGACCTTCAGATGCATCGATCAACTCGCCAGCCAGACGCATACCCATAGATTTTTCACCGCGCTTGCGCGCAAATTCCTTCAGCCAGCGCATTGCCAGGGCCATGCGACGGGAAGGACGAACCTCGACCGGAACCTGGTAATTGGCACCACCCACGCGACGACTCTTCACCTCCACCTGAGGCTTGGCATTGGCAATCGCCTGATTGAACACCTCGATCGGGTCCTTGCCGCTCTTCTTTCCAACCTGCTCCAGCGCACCATACAAAATGCGCTCAGCAACCGACTTCTTGCCGGCAGTCATCAGTACGTTGACGAACTTGGACAAATCCTGATTTCCGAACTTCGGATCGGGCAGGACTTCGCGCTTGGGGACTTCTCTACGTCTTGGCATATCAATACCTCAGTTATATCTGTAATTCGGAATTACGCTTTTTTCGGACGCTTCGCGCCGTACTTGGAGCGGGACTGCTTGCGATCCTTCACGCCAGCCGTATCCAGGCTGCCGCGCACCATGTGATAACGCACACCAGGCAAGTCCTTCACACGGCCACCGCGAATCAAGACCACGCTGTGCTCTTGCAGGTTGTGCCCCTCACCGCCGATGTAGGAGATGACCTCGAAACCATTGGTCAAGCGCACCTTGGCGACCTTACGCAGCGCCGAGTTCGGCTTCTTTGGCGTCGTGGTGTAGACACGCGTACAGACACCGCGCTTTTGAGGACTACCCGCAAGAGCCGGCACCTTGCTCTTGGTCACTTCCGCCGTACGGCCTGTGCGGACTAACTGGTTAATGGTTGGCATTGTTTCTCGCTTCCTGAAAACTGTTTAAAAATTAATTGATTAACTAAAAATAATCGCTCTGCAACTGAACCGACTTCGATTCGCACAGGAATGCACGGGCTAAAAAGACCGCGCATTCTATTGACGAAGCCTATTCCTGTCAAGCAATTAGGCGCCCTCTTGCGTCTCCGCTGCTGCCGCCAATTCGGCCAAACCCGCACCTTCGGCGATGTCCAGCCCCAGGCGTTGCTTGCGGCGTGCCGTGTGGTAAGCCAGGCCCGTACCTGCCGGGATGAGGCGGCCCACGATGACGTTCTCCTTGAGACCGCGCAAATCGTCCTTCTTGCCCATGATCGCCGCCTCGGTCAGCACACGCGTCGTCTCCTGGAAGGAGGCGGCGGAGATGAACGAATCCGTGGACAGCGATGCTTTGGTGATACCCAGCAGCATGTGCTGGTAGGTGGCCGGCTGCTTGCCTTCCGCGGCCACACGCTCGTTTTCCTGCAACAGTTCGGCACGCTCAACCTGTTCCTTCGGAATGAAAGTGGTGTCGCCCTCGTCGATGATCTGTACGCGACGCAGCATCTGGCGCACGATCACTTCGATGTGCTTGTCGTTGATCTTCACGCCTTGCAAGCGATACACGTCCTGCACCTCGTCGGTAATGTACTGCGCCAACGCCTCGATACCCAGCAAACGCAGGATGTCGTGCGGATCGGCCGGACCGTCCACGATCATTTCGCCCTGATTGACCACCTGACCGTCGTGCACCAGCACATGCTTGTCCTTCGTGATCAGGAATTCATGCGCTTCTCCGGTGGTATCGGTAATCACCAGGCGCTGCTTGCCCTTGGTTTCCTTGCCGAACGAAGCCGTGCCGGTGACTTCAGCCAGCATGCCCGCATCCTTCGGCGAACGCGCCTCGAACAGTTCGGCCACACGCGGCAGACCGCCGGTGATGTCGCGCGTCTTCGAGCTCTCCTGCGGGATGCGCGCCAGCACATCACCAACGCCCACATGCTGCCCGTCTTCCACTGTAATGATGGAGCCGACCTGGAAGGTCACCGAGATCGGCGTATCCGTTCCGGCGATCTTGATCTCGTGGCCTGCATCATCCAGCAAACGCACCAGCGGGCGTACGCCCTTGCCGGTGGTGGATCGCTTGGGATCGATTACCACCAGGGTGGACAGACCGGTCACTTCATCGATCTGCTTGGCAACAGTTGCGCCCTCTTCCACGTTCTCGAAACGGATGCGCCCAGCATATTCGGTAATGATCGGACGGGTATGCGGATCCCAGGTCGCCAGGATCTCGCCCGCGCGCACAGTCTTGCCTTCGCGCTCGGTCAGGTTGGCGCCGTACGGCACCTTGTGACGCTCGCGCTCGCGGCCATGGTCGTCCGTCACCAGCACTTCGCCGGAACGCGCCACCACCACCAGTTCGCCACGCGCCGTGGTCACGGTACGCATGTTCGGGCTGTACTTGATCACACCGTTGGACTTGCTCTCGACCTGGCTTGCCACCACGGTACGCGATGCCGCGCCACCGATGTGGAAAGTGCGCATGGTCAGCTGGGTGCCCGGTTCGCCGATGGACTGCGCGGCGATCACGCCGACAGCTTCGCCCACGTTCACCAGACCGCCTCGACCCAGATCGCGGCCGTAACACTTGGAGCACAGACCGTAGCGCGTATCGCAGGTCAGCGGAGTGCGCACGCGCACCTCGTCGATACCAAGCGACTCGATCTGCTCGACCTTGTCTTCGTTCAGCAAAGTGCCGGCTTCGTACAAGGTTTCGCCAGTCTCAGGATTGACCACATCGGCAGCCACCACACGACCGAGGATACGCTCGCGCAGGGCTTCGATCACTTCACCGCCCTCGACCAGCGCCTTCATCGAACGGCCATTGGTCGTGCCGCAATCGTTTTCGGTGATCACCAGATCCTGCGTCACATCCACCAGACGACGCGTCAGGTAACCGGAGTTCGCCGTCTTCAACGCCGTATCCGCCAGGCCCTTACGCGCACCGTGCGTGGAGATGAAGTACTGCAGCATGTTCAGTCCTTCGCGGAAGTTCGCTGTGATCGGCGTCTCGATGATGGAGCCATCCGGCTTCGCCATCAGGCCGCGCATGCCGGACAGCTGGCGAATCTGCGCTGCAGAGCCGCGTGCGCCGGAGTCGGCCATCATGTAGATGGAGTTGAAGGACTCCTGCGTCACCGCCTTGCCCTTCTTGTCCACGACGATCTCGCCCGTTGCCAGATCGCGCACCGGTTCTACGCCGAGCTGGTCCATCATGGCCTTGGCGACCTGGTCGCCGGTACGGCCCCAGATATCCACCACCTTGTTGTAGCGTTCGCCCTGGGTCACCAGACCGGAGGTGTACTGGGTCTGGATCTCGTGCACTTCCTTCTCGGCCGCTGCGATCAATTCGTTCTTCTGTTGCGGCACCAGCATATCGTCCACACAGATCGAGATGCCCGCGCGGGTCGCATAGGCAAAGCCGGTATACATCAACTGGTCGGCCATGATCACCGTGTCGCGCAGGCCGCAACGGCGGAAGCTGGTATTGATCAGGCGCGAAATCTCCTTCTTCTTCAGCGCCTTGTTCACCGTGCTGAATGGCAGGTTGGGCGGCAGGATTTCGGACAGGATGGCGCGGCCGACCGTCGTCTCGTAACGCGTCTGCTTGTCCTGCCTTTCGCCCGCCTCGTTGGTGATCACCTCCTTGATGCGCACCACCACCTTGGCCTGCAGATCGACCTGGTTGGAACGATAGGCACGCAGAACCTCGGCCACATCGGCATAGATGGAGCCTTCACCCAGCGCACCGACCTTCTCGCGCGTCATGTAGTACAGACCCAGCACGATATCCTGCGACGGCACGATGATCGGCTCGCCGTTGGCGGGCGACAGGACGTTGTTGGAAGCCAGCATCAGGGTGCGCGCTTCCATCTGCGCTTCCAGCGACAGCGGCACGTGCACGGCCATCTGGTCACCGTCGAAGTCGGCGTTGAATGCCGAGCAGACCAGCGGATGCAACTGGATGGCCTTGCCTTCGATCAGGATGGGCTCGAATGCCTGGATACCCAGACGGTGCAGCGTCGGCGCACGGTTCAGCATCACCGGGTGTTCGTGAATGACCTCTTCCAGGATGTCCCACACGATAGGCTCTTCCGCCTCGACCATGCGCTTGCCGGCCTTGATCGTGGTTGCGAGGCCCATCTTTTCCAGGCGTTCGAAGATGAACGGCTTGAACAACTCCAGCGCCATCTTCTTGGGGAGGCCGCACTGGTGCAGCTTGAGTTGCGGACCCACCACGATCACGGAACGGCCGGAGTAGTCAACGCGCTTGCCCAGCAGGTTCTGGCGGAAACGGCCGCCCTTGCCCTTGATCATGTCCGCCAGCGACTTCAGCGGACGCTTGTTGGCGCCGGTCATCGCCTTGCCGCGACGGCCGTTGTCCAGCAGCGAGTCCACCGACTCCTGCAGCATGCGCTTCTCGTTGCGCACGATGATCTCGGGGGCCTTCAGCTCCAGCAGGCGCTTCAGGCGGTTGTTACGGTTGATGACGCGACGATACAGGTCATTCAGGTCGGAGGTCGCGAAGCGACCGCCATCCAGCGGCACCAGCGGACGCAGTTCCGGCGGCAACACCGGCAACACTTCCATCACCATCCATTCCGGCTTGATGCCGGACTGCATGAACGCTTCCAGCACCTTCAGGCGCTTGGCGTATTTCTTGATCTTGGTCTCGGAGCTGGTTGCTTCCAGTTCGGCGCGCAGCTTCTCGACTTCAGCCGGCACATCCAGTGCGCGCAGCAACGCACGCACGCCTTCCGCACCCATCACGGCGGAGAATTCGTCGCCGTACTCTTCCAGCTTGGCGAGGTAATCATCCTCGGACAGCAACTGGCCGCGGTTCAGCGGAGTCATGCCGGGCTCGGTCACGACATAGGCTTCAAAATACAGCACGCGCTCGATGTCGCGCAGGGTCATGTCCAGCACCATGCCGAGACGGGACGGCAGCGACTTCAGGAACCAGATGTGCGCGACCGGCGAGGCCAGCTCGATGTGGCCCATGCGCTCGCGGCGCACCTTGGACAGCGTGACTTCGACACCGCACTTTTCGCAAATGACGCCGCGGTGCTTCAGGCGCTTGTACTTTCCGCACAGGCACTCGTAGTCCTTCACCGGGCCGAAGATCTTGGCGCAGAACAGGCCGTCGCGCTCCGGCTTGAAGGTACGGTAGTTGATGGTCTCCGGCTTCTTCACTTCGCCGTAGGACCACGAACGGATCTTCTCGGGAGAGGCCAGACCGATCTTGATCGTGTCGAACTCTTCCTTCTGTGTGACCTGCTTGAATAGATCGAGCAATGCTTTCATGTGTGACTCCTTTTATCCTGTGCCTGCGCTTAGTGGCGTTCCAGATCGATGTCGATACCCAGAGAACGGATTTCCTTGGTGAGCACGTTGAACGACTCCGGCATACCCGCATCGATCTTGTGCTCGCCCTTGACGATGTTCTCGTACACCTTGGTACGTCCGTTGACGTCGTCCGACTTGACGGTGAGCATTTCCTGCAGCGTGTATGCCGCGCCGTAGGCTTCCAGCGCCCACACTTCCATCTCGCCGAAACGCTGGCCACCGAACTGCGCCTTGCCGCCCAGCGGCTGCTGCGTGACCAGGCTGTACGGGCCGGTCGAACGCGCGTGCATCTTGTCGTCGACCAGGTGATGCAGTTTCAGCACGTGCATGTAACCCACGGTGACCTTGCGATCGAACGCGTCGCCGGTGCGGCCGTCGTACAGCTGGATCTGGCCGGAGCGCGGCAGATCGGCCAGCTCCAGCAGATCCTTGATCTCTTCTTCGCTGGCGCCGTCGAACACCGGCGTCGCAAACGGCACGCCGGCGCGCAGGTTGCGGCACAGCTCGATCACTTCTTCATCGCTGAAGGTGGCGATCTCGTCGGCCTGGTCGCCCTTGTAGATCTTGCCGAGGAACTTGCGCACATCGGCGATCTTGGCCTGCGCGTCGAGCATCTGGCTGATCTTCTTGCCCAGTCCCTTCGCCGCCCAGCCCAGGTGCACTTCCAGCACCTGCCCGATGTTCATACGCGACGGCACGCCCAGCGGGTTCAGCACCACATCGACGGTCGTTCCGTCGGCCATGCGCGGCATGTCCTCCACCGGCACGATGCGCGACACCACACCCTTGTTACCGTGACGGCCGGCCATCTTGTCGCCGGGCTGCAGGCGGCGTTTCACAGCCACATACACCTTGACCATCTTCTGCACGCCGGCTTGCAGCTCATCGCCCTGGGTCAGCTTCTTCTTCTTCAGCTCGAATGCCGCATCGAACTCCACACGCTTCTGCGCCAGCGCTTCCTTGACCTGCTCCAACTGGGCGGCCACGTCGTCATCGGCGACACGGATGTCGAACCACTGGTGATGCTCGATGCTGTGCAGGTATTCCTTGTTCAGCTTGGTGCCCTTGGCCAGTTTCTTCGGCCCGCCGTTGGCGACCTTGTTGTGCAGCAACTTCTCCAGACGTGCGAACAAGTCGGCCTCGACGATGCGCATCTGGTCGGCCAGATCCTTCTTGTAGCGAGCTAGTTCGTCGTCGATGATCTGCTGCGCACGCTTGTCGCGCTGCAGGCCTTCGCGGGTAAACACCTGCACATCGATGACAGTACCGGAGATACCTGCCTTCACGCGCAGCGAGGTGTCCTTCACGTCGGATGCCTTCTCGCCGAAGATCGCGCGCAGCAGCTTCTCCTCCGGGGTCAGCTGGGTCTCGCCCTTCGGCGTGACCTTGCCCACCAGCACGTCGCCCACGCCGACTTCAGCACCGATGTGCACGATGCCGCACTCGTCCAGACGCGCCATCTGCGCTTCGGACAGGTTGGGAATGTCGCGGGTGATTTCTTCCGTACCCAGCTTGGTGTCACGCGCCATCACCGTCAGCTCTTCGATGTGGATCGAAGTGAAGCGGTCTTCGGCAACCACGCGCTCGGAGATCAGGATCGAGTCCTCGAAGTTGTAGCCGTTCCACGGCATGAACGCGACCATCATGTTCTGGCCCAGCGCCAGTTCACCCATGTCGGTCGATGCACCGTCGGCCACCACGTCGCCGCGGGCGATCACATCGCCCACGCGCACCAGCGGACGCTGGTTGATGTTGGTGTTCTGGTTGGAACGGGTGTACTTGGTCAGGTTGTAGATGTCCACGCCGACCTCGCCCGCGGTAGTTTCGTCGTCATTGACGCGCACCACGATACGGCCTGAATCCACATAGTCGACACGACCACCGCGCCATGCCTGCACTGCCGTGCCGGAGTCAACCGCCACGGTACGCTCGATGCCGGTACCGACCAATGCCTTCTCGGCACGCAGCACAGGCACTGCCTGGCGTTGCATGTTGGCGCCCATCAAGGCGCGGTTCGCGTCATCGTGTTCCAGGAACGGGATCAACGAAGCGGCCACGGACACCACCTGTGCCGGAGCCACGTCCATGTATTCGATCTTGTCCGGCTCGGCCAGCACGAATTCGTTGTGCTGACGTGCGGAGACGATGTCGTTGGTGAAGTGACCCTTCTTGTCCAGTTCGGCATTCGCTTGGGCGATGGTGAATTTGCTTTCCTCGATGGCGGACAGGTATTCCACATCATCCAGCGCACGGCTCTTCGCCACCTTGCGGTACGGCGTTTCGATGAAGCCGTATTCGTTGGTGCGCGCATACAGCGCCAGCGAATTGATCAGGCCGATGTTCGGACCTTCCGGCGTCTCGATCGGGCACACGCGACCGTAGTGGGTCGGGTGCACGTCGCGCACTTCGAAGCCGGCGCGTTCGCGGGTCAGGCCGCCTGGTCCAAGAGCGGAGATACGACGCTTGTGCGTCACTTCCGCCAGCGGGTTGGTCTGGTCCATGAACTGCGACAGTTGCGAAGAACCGAAAAACTCCTTCACTGCAGCCGAGATCGGCTTGGCGTTGATCAGGTCGTGCGGCATCAGGTTGTCCGCTTCGGCCTGCCCCAGACGCTCCTTGACGGCGCGTTCGACGCGCGCCAGACCGGTGCGGAACTGGTTCTCGGCCAGTTCGCCCACCGCACGCACGCGCCGGTTACCCAGGTGATCGATGTCGTCGATCTCGCCACGACCGTTGCGCAATTCGACCAGGATACGGATCACTTCCACGATATCCTCGTTGGACAGCGTGACGGGACCGGTCAGTTCGTCGCGACCGACACGGCGGTTGAACTTCATGCGGCCTACGGCGGACAGGTCATAACGATCTTCATTGAAGAACAAACCGTTGAACAGCGCTTCCACGGCATCTTCAGTGGGCGGTTCGCCGGGACGCATCATGCGGTAGATCGCCACGCGCGCAGTCCACTGGTCGGTGGTCTCGTCGGTACGCAGGGTCTGCGAAATGAAGCCCCCCTGATCCAGATCGTTGGTATACAGGGTGTTGATCTTGGCTACGCCCGCTGCTTCCAGCTTGCCGAGCAGAGTTTCGGTGATCTCGTCATTGGCATTGGCGATGATCTCGCCGCTATCCTTGTCCACGATGTTCTGCGCCAATACACGTCCGACCAGGAAATCCTCGCCCACGGTCAGCTTGTCGATGCCGGCTTCCTGCATCTCGCGGATGTGGCGCACGGTGATGCGCTTGTCCTTGGCCACGATGACCTTGCCACCCTTGCCTTCGATGTCGAAGCGCGCAATCTCGCCGCGCAGGCGCTCGGGCACCACTTCGAACTGGATGCCTTTCTTGCCGAAATGGAAGGTGTCGAACTGGAAGAACATCGCCAGGATCTGCTCCGGCGTGTAACCCAGCGACTTCAGCAGGATGGTCACCGGCATCTTGCGGCGACGGTCGATACGGAAGTAGACGAAGTCCTTGGCGTCGAACTCGAAGTCCAGCCAGGAGCCGCGGTAAGGAATCACGCGGGCGGAGAACAACAGCTTGCCGGACGAGTGGGTCTTGCCGCGGTCATGCTCGAAAAACACGCCCGGCGAACGATGCAGCTGCGACACGATCACGCGCTCGGTACCGTTGATCACGAACGAGCCGGTGTGTGTCATCAACGGGATCTCGCCCATATAGACTTCCTGCTCCTTGACTTCCTTCACTGTCGGCTTGGAAGCTTCCTTGTCCAGCAAGGTCAGGCGCACGCGCGCTCGCAGCGGAGACGCATAGGTCAGACCGCGCTGCTGGCACTCGCGCACGTCGAATGGCGGCATGCCGAGCGTATAGCTGACGAAATCCAGACGCGCGAACTTGGTGTGGCTCTCGATCGGGAAGATGGAATTGAAAGCAGCTTGCAAGCCCTGGTTCTTGCGCTGTTCAGGCGCGACCCATGCCTGCAGGAAATCGCTGTAGGATTCCAACTGGGTGGACAGCAAAAACGGCACAGGCAATGCGCCGACGCGCTTTGCAAAACTTTTACGAATACGTTTTTTTTCGGTAAAAGAATAGCTCATGATATCTCCACTACAGAAGGAAAAGGTAAGGGACAATCGGCGCCCGGGCACCGCTTAACCGTTAACTTCTACAACTCAAAAACGCGCAATCCGGTTTTGTTTCCAGAAGCGGCAAAAGGCTGACGGGTTTTCCGTCAGCCTCTCTGCAAACGCTGTGCTTACTTGGCTTCAGCAGTTGCGCCAGCTTCAACCAGTTGCTTGATGATTGCATCAGCGTCAGCCTTGCTCACGCCTTCCTTCACCACCTTCGGTGCGCCGTCAACCAGATCCTTGGCTTCCTTCAGGCCCAGACCGGTGATGGTGCGAATGACCTTGATCACGTTGACCTTCTGGTCGCCAGCGGACTTCAGGGTAACAGTGAACTCGGTCTGCTCAGCGGCAGCAGCACCGCCAGCAGCAGCACCGCCACCGGCAGCAGGAGCGGCCATTGCAGCGGCGGACACGCCGAACTTCTCTTCAACTGCCTTCACCAGTTCGTTCAGTTCCAGCACGGACATGCTGTCCAGTGCGGCCAAAAATGCGTCTTTATCGAATGCCATGTTGTTCTTCCTAAATTGAATGATTGATTAGTTAAGCAGCTGCGCCAGCCTTCTTCTCGGACAGGGCCTTGAGTACGATAGCCATGCTCGTGATCGGCGACTTCATGACGCCCAGCAACTGCGCCAGCAATACTTCCTTGCTCGGCACGCTTGCCAGTGCGGCAACCGCAGCAGCATCCAGGACCTTGCCGTTGTAGGCGCCGCCCTTGATGACCAGCTTGTCGTTCGTCTTGGCGAATTCGTGCACCACCTTCGCAGCAGCGACCGCATCAGCGCTCATGCTGTACATCAACGGACCGACCATCTTGTCCGCCAATCCCTCGAAGGGAGTGCCCTGCACCGCACGGCGTGCCAGCGTGTTCTTCAACACATGCAGATAAACACCGTTCTTGCGAGCGTTGGCGCGCAAGGAAGTGATATCGGCAACTGGAATGCCGCGGTACTCAGCCACGACGATGGTCTGGGCCTGCGCCACTTGTGCGCTGACTTCCGCGACCACTGCCTGCTTTTCTTGCAGATTAAGAGCCAAAGTCTTTCTCCATCTTCATATCGGATATCGTCAAGATATCCGGGTTAACGACCGCGTCCTCAAGACAGGAAGCAAACCACAATCTTTCCTGCTCGCGGGCACACCATCTGCGTGGGCCGATGAAGCCGCCATCGATTAAGTCTCCAGCCAACCGCACCTTCGACACCTACGGTCTTTGATGCTGCCAGCCACGCCAGCAGTCCAAAGAACAAATGGCAGCAGGGCAATCCCGCCGCCAAATTTGAAACATTACGCTACCAGGCTCGCCTGCTCGACACGGATACCGACACCCATGGTGCTGGAGATCGCGATCTTCTTCAGGTACACACCCTTGGATGTTGCGGGCTTTGCCTTGTTCAGCGCATCGATCAGGGCCAGCATGTTTTCCTTCAGGGCTTCCGGAGCGAACGAAGCACGGCCGATTGTGCACTGGACAATGCCGTTCTTGTCGGTACGGTATTGCACCTGGCCGGCCTTGGCGTTCTTCACCGCACCTGCCACGTCGGCAGTCACCGTACCCACCTTGGGGTTAGGCATCAGACCGCGCGGGCCGAGGATCTGGCCCAGCTGGCCGACGATACGCATCGCGTCCGGGGAAGCGATCACCACGTCGAAATCCATCTTGCCGCCCTTGATGCTTTCGGCCAGATCGTCGAAACCGACGATGTCGGCGCCGGCCGCCTTGGCTTCCTCAGCCTTGGCACCCTGCGCGAATACCGCCACGCGCATGGTCTTGCCGGTACCCTTGGGTAACACCACGGAGCCGCGCACCAGTTGGTCGGACTTCTTGGCGTCGATGCCGAGGTTCACTGCCACATCGATGGACTCATCAAACTTGGCCTTGGCGGTCTCTTTAACCAGCTTCAGCGCTTCATCCAGCGCGTACAGCTTGTTGCGATCAACCTTGGCGGCCAGCGCCTTATAACGTTTGGAAACTTGTGCCATGTTATTTCACCCCTTCCACGGTAATGCCCATGCTGCGCGCGCTACCGGCGATGGTGCGTACTGCGGCATCCAGGTCAGCTGCCGTCAGGTCAGGCTGCTTGGCCTTGGCGATATCTTCCGCCTGCTTGCGGGTCAGCTTGCCGACCTTGTCGGTATGCGGCGTCTTGCTGCCCTTTTGCACGCCGGCGGCCTTCTTGATCAGAATGGTCGCAGGAGGCGTCTTCATCACGAAGGTGAAGCTCTTGTCCGCAAACGCGGTGATCACCACCGGGATCGGCAAACCCGGCTCGACACCCTGGGTCTGGGCGTTGAACGCCTTGCAGAATTCCATGATGTTCAGGCCGCGCTGACCGAGCGCCGGGCCGATGGGGGGGCTTGGATTGGCCTTACCGGCCGGGACTTGCAGCTTGATATAGCCGACAATCTTCTTTGCCATTTTTTACTACTCCTAAATGTGGGTTAAACGCATACCGCCACTGCTCCGATACGCTCCCCGTTTGTCATGCCGGAAATTCCGGCGCTCAATATCAGGCTTTTTCGACTTGCCCGAAATTCAGTTCCACAGGTGTCGACCGACCGAAAATGGTGACCGCGACCCGCAGCTTGCTCTTGTCGTAATTGACGTCTTCCACCATGCCGTGGAAATCGGTGAAGGGACCTTCCTTGACGCGCACCGCCTCGCCCACTTCGAACAGCACCTTGGGACGCGGCTTCTCCACACCAGCCTGCATCTGCTGCATGATGTTGTCGACTTCCTTCTGGCTGATCGGCGTCGGCTTCATTGCCGAGCCACCGAGGAAACCGGTAACCTTGGGCGTGTTCTTCACCAGGTGCCAGCTCTCGTCGGTCATTTCCATCTCAACCAGCACATAGCCGGGGAAGAACTTTCGCTCACTGATGTTCTTCTGACCAGACTTCAGTTCGACCACCTCTTCCACCGGAACCAGGATTTGACCGAACAGATCTTCCATTCCTTCGCGCGCGATGCGCTCCAGCAAAGCACGCTGTACGCTCTTCTCGAACTGCGAGTACGTATGCACCACATACCAACGCTTGGCCATCACTCACTCCGCCCCATCAGTTTGTTGACGATCAATAACAGGCTCGCATCCACCGCCCACAGGAACAGGGCCATGACCACCGCGAACAGGACCACCACCGCCGTGGTTTGCACTGTCTCCTTGCGCGACGGCCAGACCACGCGCTTGGCCTCGGCCACGGAGTCACCGGCGAAACTGAAGAACAGCTTGCCGGATGCGGTCGTCCAGAATACACCCGCCGCCGCCAACACGCCGAGCAATACCGACAGCACACGCAACACCGCCGCGCTATCCTGCAATGCGTAGTAGCCGACCACTCCCGCCACTACCAGCAGGAATGCAACCAGCAATTTGATCTTGTCAGCCATGTACGAACTGTCCGTTTCTACTTTACTAACTGGCAGGCCAGGAGGGTCTCGAACCCCCAACCCTCGGTTTTGGAGACCGATACTCTACCAATTGAGCTACTGGCCTATAAACCTGCAAATGATGAAAACGGAGCGAATCGCTTCGCCCCGTCCGCATCGACGCTTAATTACTCGATGATCTTGGCAACCACACCTGCGCCGACGGTACGACCGCCTTCGCGGATCGCGAAGCGCAGGCCTTCTTCCATCGCGATCGGGTTGATCAGGTTCACCGTGATGCTGACGTTGTCGCCAGGCATCACCATTTCGGTACCTGCCGGCAGTTCGACCGCGCCGGTCACGTCGGTGGTACGGAAGTAGAACTGCGGACGGTAGCCCTGGAAGAACGGGGTGTGACGGCCACCTTCGTCTTTGCCCAGCACGTAGATCTCGGCCGTGAACTTGGTGTGCGGGGTGATGGAGCCGGGCTTGGCCAGAACCTGGCCGCGCTCGACTTCTTCACGCTTGGTGCCGCGCAGCAGCACGCCGACGTTGTCGCCAGCCTGGCCTTGGTCCAGCAGTTTGCGGAACATTTCGACGCCGGTGCAGGTGGTCTTCAGGGTGGGCTTGATGCCGACGATTTCAAGTTCGTCGCCAACCTTGACGATGCCGCGCTCGATACGACCGGTCACCACGGTGCCACGGCCGGAGATGGAGAATACGTCTTCCACGGGCATGATGAAGGCGCCGTCGATGGCGCGCTCGGGTGTCGGGATGTAGCTGTCGAGGGCTTCTGCCAGGCGGAAGATGGAGGGTTCGCCCAGTTCGCTCTGATCGCCTTCCACTGCCAGCTTGGCGCTGCCGTGAATGATGGGTGTGTCGTCGCCGGGGAATTCGTACTTGGACAGGAGTTCGCGCACTTCCATTTCAACCAGTTCCAGCAGTTCGGCATCGTCCACCATGTCGCACTTGTTCAGGAAGACGATGATGTAGGGAACACCCACTTGGCGGGCCAGCAGGATGTGTTCGCGAGTCTGGGGCATCGGGCCGTCGGCTGCGGATACCACCAAGATGGCGCCGTCCATCTGGGCAGCACCGGTGATCATGTTCTTGACGTAGTCGGCGTGTCCCGGGCAGTCAACGTGGGCGTAGTGGCGCGTCGCCGTTTCATATTCAACGTGGGCGGTGTTGATGGTGATGCCGCGCGCCTTCTCTTCCGGCGCTGCGTCGATCTGGTCATATGCCTTGGCTTCGCCGCCAAACTTCTTCGACAATACGGTGGTGATCGCCGCTGTCAGCGTGGTCTTGCCGTGGTCTACGTGCCCAATCGTCCCTACGTTCACGTGCGGCTTCGTACGTTCAAATTTACTCTTTGCCATGATTTATCCCCTATCAATGCCAAACATCAATTCACAAAAATGGTGCCCATGGCGAGAATCGGACTCGCGACCTCTCCCTTACCAAGGGAGTGCTCTACCACTGAGCCACATGGGCAAGCTAAAAACTGGAGCGGGTGAAGGGAATCGAACCCTCGTCATAAGCTTGGAAGGCTTCTGCTCTACCATTGAGCTACACCCGCACAAAACCCAAACACCAGCCCACTTAACCTACTAAAAGCAAACTGCAAAATACTGGTGGAGGGGGAAGGATTCGAACCTTCGTACTCTGAGAGGGCAGATTTACAGTCTGCTGCCTTTAACCACTCGGCCACCCCTCCATTTCAAAGAGCGCGCGATTATCCAGATAACCGCTCTTATTGTCAAAGGGAATCTACAAGAATCGAGCAAGAAGCAGGCCAATCAAGCCGCTGCCGCCTTGGGGGAGCCCAGTGGCCACTCCATTCCGAGGGCTGCCTGGCGGCATTTGCACTCGATTCAATGGACAGGGCAACTCAACGGTGAGCGACAAATACAAACCGCCCCTTACAACATGCCCTTTTCGGCAAACGACAGGCATGCCGCACCGGCCACGATGAAATGATCGAGCACCCGCACATCGACGAGCTGCAGCGATTGTTTCAAGGCATCCGTCAGCAAGCGATCTGACTCGCTGGGCTCCGCCACACCAGAGGGATGATTGTGGGCAAAGATCAATGCCGCCGCATTGTGATGCAAGGCCCGTTTCACCACCTCGCGGGGATATACACTGGTCTGGGTCAAGGTGCCGCGAAACAGCTCTTCGCTAGCGATGACCCGGTGCTGCGCATCAAGGAAAATGGAGATGAACACCTCCTGCGGCTTTGCCCGCAGCAGCAACTGCAAATAATCCCGTACTGCGCGCGGTGAATTCAGCGCATCGCCCGCCCGCATTTCTTCCTGCAGCGCGCGGCGCGCCATTTCCCCCACCGCCTGCAACTGCACGAATTTGGCCTGCCCCAGGCCATGGATGTCGCAGAATTCCTTTTCGGTGGCCGCAAACAGTTGCGTCAGGCTGCCGAAGCGGACAACCAGGTCGCGCGCCAGATCCACCGCACTCCTTCCTGCCACACCCGTGCGCAGGAAGATCGCCAGCAGCTCGGCATCGGAAAGCGAGGAAGCGCCGCGCTGCAACAACTTCTCGCGCGGCCGCTCCCCCTCAGGCCAGTCGGTAATCGCCATCGCAATCGGTTTCTTGTTAAGATGCAGGGCATTATGGAGCAAGCCCAGACAAAACGCATCGTGCTCGGCATCACCGGCGGCATCGCCGCCTACAAGGCGGCGGAACTCGCACGCCTGCTGCTCAAGCAGGGCATCGAGGTGCAGGTCGTGATGACAGAAGCGGCCACGCACTTCATCACCCCCGCCACGATGCAGACACTCACCGGTCGCCCGGCCTTGGTCGACCAATGGCAGGACGACAAGGGCATGGCGCACATCCATAGCAGCCGCGCTGCTGATGCCATCGTGATCGCGCCTGCCACGGCGGACTTCATCGCCAAGCTGGCACATGGCCTGGCCGACGACCTGCTCTCCACTCTGTGCCTGGCGCGCGATTGCCCGCTGCTGGTGGCGCCAGCGATGAACCGACAAATGTGGTCGAACGCAGCCACCCAGCGCAATGTGCAACGGCTGATTGCCGATGGCGTAACCCTGCTGGGGCCGGCCAGCGGCGCGCAAGCCTGCGGCGAAGAAGGCATGGGGCGCATGCTGGAAGCCGAACAGCTCGCGCAGGACATCGCCGCCGCGTTCCAGCCGAAGCTGCTGGAAGGCAAGCACATCCTCATCACCGCCGGCCCCACCTATGAAGCCATCGACGCCGTGCGCGGCATCACCAACCGAAGCAGCGGCAAGATGGGCTATGCCATCGCGCAGGCCGCGCTGGAAATGGGAGCCGCGGTCACATTGATTTCCGGCCCGACGGCGCTACCGAAACCGCACGACGCACAATCTGTAGACGTCACCAGCGCTGCCGAGATGCTTGAGGCGGTGAAACAGCACGTAGCGGAGGCAGACATGTTTATCAGCGTCGCCGCCGTTGCCGATTACCGCGCCGCCCGGCCGAGCGAACAGAAAATCAAGAAAGATGATGCCAGGCTGGTGCTGGAACTGACCCCCAATCCGGACATCCTGACCCATGTCGCCAGCCTGCCCAAGCCGCCGTTCTGCGTGGGTTTTGCCGCAGAGAGCGAAAACCTGCGCGAACACGCGACCGCCAAGCGCATGAAGAAGAACATCCCGTTGCTCGCCGCCAACCTGGCGCAACAGGCCATCGGCCGCGACGACAACGAACTGGTGCTGTTCGACGATGCCGGCGAACACCTGCTGCCCCGCGCCGACAAACTCACCTTGGCGCGAGCACTGCTGCGCCACGCCGCAGCTCTTTACAAGAAAGGAAGCAGATAATGAAAAAAGTGGATGTAAAGATACTCGATCCGCGCCTGCATGAGCACCCACCCGCCTATGCCACGCCCGGTTCGGCCGGTATCGATCTGCGCGCCTGCATCGACGGCAGCATGACCATCCAACCGGGACAATGCGAACTGATCCCCAGCGGCATTGCCCTGCACCTGAACGATCCGCACTACGCCGCCATGATCCTGCCGCGCTCCGGCCTGGGGCACAAACACGGCATCGTGCTCGGCAACCTGGTTGGCCTGATCGACTCGGACTACCAGGGGCAGATATTCATCTCCATCTGGAACCGCGGCCACCACCCGTTCGCCCTGATGCCGATGGAGCGCATCGCGCAACTCGTGATCGTCCCGGTGGCGCAGGTGCAATTCAACATCGTGGAAGATTTCCCGATGAGCCAGCGCGGAGCCAACGGCTTCGGCAGCACCGGCAAACATTAAGCGCGATCCACAAACAAAAAAACCCGCATCAAGCGGGTTTTTTATTCCTTCCTGCCGGTATCAATGCTCCAGTGTCAGTTCCAGCTCGGTCTTTTCAGCCTTGCGTATCGACACCTTTTCCGAGGCTGACTTGTATCCTTTCAGCTTGGCAACCACCGCATGCACGCCCGGCTCCACCTCCACGTTCAACGGCGACATGCCAAAATACACGCCATCCACATAGACCTTGGCACGTGTCGGGACGGTAGTCAGTACCAGTACCCCGTTCGCGGAAGCGGCCTGCCGGCTGTCGTCCGCCGCAGACAATGCTGGCGCCGGAACCGGCACAACGGCCGGTTGCACAGAAGCAGCAGCTTCCGGCGTGACGAATACCTTCACCCCGGGAATCAGTTTGGCGCCGGGCGTCAGATTGAAAAGATCGGGGCGTGTAGCCACCAGCACCGAATCGATCGCCTCGGTCGTCTTGCTCGTCACGATCCCGACCTGCTGCTTCAGGTAATCGGCGATATCGCCCTTGCTATTGCCCGACACACCGGCAAAACGTTCATCTTTCTGCTCCACCTCGCCAGACCAGACGACCTTGCCGGTGGCGATCTCTTTCAGCGTGGTCTCCAGCTTGATGGAAATATGGTCACGCGTCTTGACGTCATATCTCAATTCCTTGACCACCCCGCTCAACTCGAACATGGCGCCGGCATCGTCTTTCTCCAGCACCTGGATACCTGCATCATCCAGCCGCCTGCGCAATGAACTGGTCACCACGTCGGTGACATCCTGATCCAGGATGATTTCGGGAACGGACAATCCAAGCACCCGCTCTTCCGATATGCCGATCTTGCGGGGATTGCCGACATTGCGGCCGTCGACATAACCTGCGATGCGAATGGAAGCCGGGTACTTGACCTTGGAAGCATTCGGATTTGCCTTCTCCGGGCTGACATGAATCTCGTTATTCATGAAAGTGGCGCATCCAGCCAGCGCCACTGCAGTCATTATCGACAACACATATAAAACAAAACGCTTCATCAATCCCCCGACACTGTTATCCCCGCGCCCGGAATGGGCGCGAGGCCGACTTTATTAATTCACATCAATGCGCGCCGACCGCCGCCTCGATCTCGGCGAATATCCTGACGACCTCGGCCGTGTTGATGCGCACCCCCAGTTGACGCGCAATCTGTGTTGCAGAAAAGAGCCCCCGCACCGTCTGGCTGCCGTCCGCCCCCTCTTCGACCACCATGGCGTGCTGTCTTCCCGCCGCCTTTAATGTGGCCAGGACATCGCCCACCCTGGCCCTCATCACATCTTCCAGCCTCAGCACATCCAGTTCGCTTTGCACCGTCATCACATCGCCGACCAGGATATCCGCATGCGTACCGCCCACCTGTTGCAGGAAGCGCACCGGCTTCTCTCCCAGCACATCGCTTGCGGTCAGGAATCCGGCGACCCTGTCGGTATCGTCCAGCACCAGCAGGGTGCGCACACCATAGCGAATCATCTTCGCATTCGCTTTTTCCATGGAGGTCCCGGCGCGCACGTTGACAACGGAGACTGAGCGCAGATCGGTCATCACATTGATGGCCGGATCATTCAGAGTCACATTCTGCGGCAACACCTGCGTCGGCCTGGCAAAACCCGAACCGGTTTTTAAACGATGGCTGGTCAGTGCTGAGAAATTGTCGCTCATGGCTATCCTCTCTGAATTGACGGCTTGGATCCTTCCGTATTGCTGCCCGGCATCTGCCTGACAGGTTCTCTGCGGCCGCCGCCTTTCAGCGGCGGCAGATAACGCACCAATTCGTTCAAAGCCAAGCGATAGACTTCGCGCTTGAACTCGATCACATCATCCAGCTCAACCCAGTAATCGGTCCAGCGCCATGCATCGAACTCCGGATGCCCCGATGCGCGCAACGACACGTCGCAGTCGCGTCCGACCAGGCGCAGCAGAAACCAGATCTGCTTCTGCCCCTTGTAATTGCCGCGCGATTCGCGCTTCACCCAGGTTTGCGGCACCTCATAACGCATCCAATCGCGGGTTCGCCCCAATATCTGGACATGACAGGTCTGCAACCCGACCTCTTCGTGCAATTCGCGATACATCGCCTGCTCCGGCGTCTCGCCGTGCTGGATGCCGCCTTGCGGAAACTGCCATGCATCCTGTCTGATGCGTTTACCCCAGAATACTTGATTCTTTGCGTTGGTCAGAATGATGCCGACATTCGGGCGATAGCCTTCCCGGTCTATCATAATTCGCCCCACTCTGTTTTCGATGGCTGGATTGTTCCACATTTCAACCTCACTGGAAAGACGGAATCCACGCCATACAGTAGAATCGCGCCCTCCAACCAGTTCCATGAGTAACCAACATGCGCGTTTCACAATTTTTCATCTCCACTTTGAAGGAAGCCCCGTCCGAGGCCGAACTGCCCAGCCACCGCCTGATGCTGCGCGCAGGCTACATACGCAAACTTTCCAGCGGCCTGTACACCTGGATGCCGCTGGGATTGCGCGTGCTGCGCAAGGTCGAAGCGGTGGTGCGCGAAGAGATGAACAGGAGCGGCGGCATCGAGTTGCTGATGCCGGCCGTGCAACCCGCCGAGTTGTGGCAGGAAACCGGCCGCTGGGACGTGTTCGGCCCCCAGATGCTGAAGATCAGGGACAGGCACGACAACCTGTTCTGTTTCGGCCCCACCCACGAGGAAGTCATTACCGACATCGCGCGCCGCGAGGTGAAGAGCTATCGCCAGTTGCCGCTGAACTTCTACCAGATCCAGACCAAGTTTCGCGACGAGGTGCGCCCGCGTTTCGGCGTGATGCGCGCGCGCGAGTTCGTGATGAAGGACGCCTACTCGTTCCACAGCAACTTCGAGAGCCTGGAGCAAACCTATCGCGTGATGTACGAGACCTACACCCGCATCTTTACGCGCCTTGGCTTGCAGTTCCGCGCCGTGGCTGCGGACACCGGCGCCATCGGCGGCAGCGGCTCGCACGAATTCCATGTGCTGGCCGATTCCGGCGAGGATGCGCTGGCCTTTTGCCCCGACTCGGACTATGCAGCCAACGTCGAGCTGGCAGAAGCGGTGGCTCCCGCCGTACCACGCGCTGCAGCCAGCCAGGAGATACAGAAGGTCATCACTCCCGGACAGAAGAGCATCGAGGAAGTCGCTGCCTTCTTCGAGACCGGCAAGGATAAAGTGCTGAAGGCCATCGCCGTGATGACGCACGAGAACGAATTCGTGCTGCTGCTGCTGCGCGGCGACCACCAGCTCAACGAGATCAAGACCTCCAAGATACTGGGCGAGTTCCGTTTCGCCAGCGAAGACGAGGTCCATCGCCACATGGGCTGCCGCACCGGCTACATCGGCCCGGTGGGCGCCAAGGTGCGCGTATTGGCCGACCGTGCCGCTGCCGCACTGAGCGATTTCATCTGCGGCGCCAACGAGGACGGCTTCCATTTCAGCGGCGTGAACTTCGGCCGCGATGTGGCGCTTGAAGAAAGCAATGTACGCGACCTGCGCAACGTCGTCGCCGGCGACGCTTCGCCGGACGGCAAGGGCAAACTGGAACTCTGCCGCGGCATCGAAGTCGGCCACATCTTCCAGCTGCGCACCAAGTATTCCGAAGCGCTGCAGGCCACCTACCTGGACGAAAACGGCAAGGCGCAGGTCATGGAAATGGGCTGTTACGGCATCGGCGTGTCGCGCATCGTGGCTGCCGCCATCGAGCAGAATTTCGACGAGCGCGGCATCGCACTGCCGGCAGGCATGGCGCCGTTCCAGGTCGCCATCGCCCCCATCGGCATCAAGAAGAGCGAGGCGGTGCGCAACGCGGCCGAGCAACTCTACGCCGAGCTGACCGCCGCCGGCATCGAAGTGTTGCTGGACGACCGCGACGAGCGCCCCGGCGTGATGTTCGCCGACCTGGAACTGATCGGCATCCCGCATCGCATCGTGATCGGCGATCGCGGCCTGAAGGAAGGCAAGGTGGAATACCAGGGACGCAAGGACGAAGCGGCACAGGCCCTGCCCTTGCAAGAAGTCGCCAAGCTCGTACAATCCAAGCTATGAAACTGATCGCGGCACTCCGCAAGCCATTGTTCACGCTGTCGCTCGCGACGGCCGGGCTGTGTTTTGCCGCCAGCGTGCAGGCGGGCGCGCAAAAGGAAGAAGTCCTCTCCGCCAGCGTGCGCAGCATGCTGCAGCATGCGGTGGCGGATCAGGCCGCTCCCAAGCTCGCCTTCGCTTCGCAACAGGAAGCACAGCTGTGGCTGGATGACATGTCGCAGCGGCTGGCAAAGCGCATACCGGATGCGGAGTATCGTTTCGATCTGTTGAGTACGGTGCATTACGAAGCCACCCGCGCAGGCCTGGATCCGCATCTGGTGCTGGGGCTGATCGAAGTAGAAAGCGGCTTCAGGAAATATGCCATCTCCCAAGCCGGCGCGCGCGGCTATATGCAGGTGATGCCGTTCTGGGCCAAGGCCATAGGCTCGCCCGACGACGACCTGTTCCATCTGCGCACCAATCTGCGTTATGGCTGTACCATCCTGCGCTATTACCTGGACATGGAAAAGGGCGACCTGTATCGCGCACTGGGGCGCTACAACGGCAGCCTGGGAAAACCGGAATACCCGAACATGGTGAAAGCCGCCTGGCACAAGCACTGGAGCAGCCCGCAACAAAAATCCGGGCGCAGCACCGGCTGACCGCCCCGCTATTTGGCAGTCTTGCCCCTGACGTAGGACTCCACGCTGGCCCGCGTCACCATCCCTTGCTGATAGCTCACCAACTTGCCGGTCGGATCGTACAGATAGGAAGTTGGCAGCGCATCCACCTCGCCCACCTGTGCCGCGAGATCGTAATCGCCCATCACGACGGGATAGCCGATCTTCTTCTTGGCCACGAACTCGACAACCGATTCCCTGGTGGAATCCAGCGCGACGCCGATGACCACCAGATCCTTGTTCTTGTGTGCCTCATGCAGCTTCACCAGGTCGGGAATCTCTTCCAGGCAAGGCGGACACCAGGTGGCCCAGAAATTCACCAGCACCCACTTGCCGCGGTAATCCTGCAAACGTTGCTGCTGCCCCTGCATATCCTTGAACACAAAAGACTCTGCCGAGGCGCCAACCGCCGCAAGCAGCAGCATTGCCATGCCAAGCAGCCGCAGGAAGGTTTGCATCAATGCTCCGCGCCTTCGTCGTGCTCGTCGGCCGATTCATGGCCATCTTCGCCGTGCTTGCCTTCCGCCGCATGCGACCAATACAGCGCCAGTGCGATCAGGGCGATGCTGCCCCCCATGTAGATCAGGTCGATCGGCTGCGAGACGTGCATGTTGATAGCTTCCTCGAACAAGGTCACGATCATGATCATCAGGATGACCTTGGCCAGGCGGGATTTCAGGTCGTCCAGGCTGTTGATCACCAGTATCTTGCTGGATGCCTTGCTGCCGTGCGCCTGGTCGATATCGCTGATGAACAGTTCATACAACCCCAGGGAGAAGATCAGCAGCACCACTGCCAGCAGGTATCCGTCGACCACCTCGACGATGTGCGACACGGTGCTGTCATGCAGGGCCTTGCGCGCCTCGTCCGTCATGCTCGCGTCGGCATAATGGAAGGTGTGCTGCACCAGCATCACGACATCCACGGTTGCCATGTAGAAAATGGCAAAGCTGGCGAACAGACTGCCCAATACCGCCAGGAAAATGACGAAACGGCTGTTCCACAGTGAACCTTCAAGCAAGGATTCAATAAATTTCACGACTCTCTCCCAATCAATCCGGTTTGACAAAACCTCGGCGGCGCGCATTAGAGCGCAAAAGCCCAAGGGCGGCAATACATCATGCGCTCTTATTCCATATATCATGCAGGGTCAGGCCCTTGGGCTCGTTCATGCGTCTCTCCAGCGACACGAACCAGGCCTTGATGTCGCCATCGCCGGCATGTTTCGGCAGCGTGGCCACATCGAGCAGGAATAGTTTCAGCAGTTCGCTCAACTCGACGGCTTCCGGCGCACGCACCATGCTCCAGCCGAATCCCGACAATTTGCCCACGATCCTGGCTTTCACCAGTTTCTCCAGGATGCGTTCGACATCGTCGTAACCGATATGCAGATGGCGCGACAATCCGGGCAGGGTCTGCACCTCGCCTTTGCCCAGCCCTTTGTGCATCAGCTTGAGTATCCCCACCGCATAATAAAGCTTGGCCGCCTGGTCCAGGCGCAGGGAATGCGTACTGCGCCAATGCGAGAGCGAAGCGGTGATGATCGCGCCGAACAAGACGGTGATCCAGGAAAAATAGATCCACATCAGGAAGATCGGCACGCTCGCGAATGCACCATATACCAGCTTGTATGTCGGGAAGTGCGAGATGTAGAAAGCGAAAGCGCGGTTCATCGATTCGAATGCCACGGCCGCGATCAGCCCGCCGATCAGGGCATGGCGCATCGGCACATACCGATTGGGCACCACACGGAACAGCAAGGTAAAGGCTGCGGTGGTCAATACGACCGGGACCATCTTCAGCACGTCCATGCCGACCGAAGGGACGTGTTTGGCGTACTCGGCCGAGAACCCGACCAGCCAGGACGTGAGCGACAGGCTGCCGCCGACCAGCAACGGCGCCAGCGTCAGTACCGCCCAATACACCAGCACCCGCTGCAGCAGGCTGCGCGGCCGAGATACGCGCCAGATCATGTTGAAGGCGTTGTCTATGGTCAGCATCATCAGCATCGCGGTCACGGCAAGGAATGCGATACCCACCGCCGTCAGGCGCGAAGCGCTTTCGGCAAACTGTTCCATGTAACCGGTGATGATCCGGCCGCCGGTCTCCGGCACCATGTTCATCAGGATAAATTGCTTGACGGGCGTGGAAAATTCGTTGAATACCGGGAAGGCGGAAAACAGCGTCAGGGCGATGGTGATGAGCGGCACGACAGACAGCAGGGTGGTGAAGGTCAGGCTGGCCGCCATCTGCGTGCACCGATCCTCCTGCAAGCGCACGGTGACATAGCGCAGGAAGCGAAAGGAATCGATGATGCCGAAATTGGGGAGTTTCAGGTCCGGAAGTTTCATATACCCAGGTTACGAAATACAATGTATCAATGATACCCGACAAAGCCGATCCGCAAGCCACCGCCCGCGCCGCCAGGCAGCTGCTGCGCGCCCATCGCTACGGCGCGCTCGGCACCCTGTCGAAGAAATTCGACGGACATCCTTTCGGCTCCATCACACCGTACCTGGTCGATCACGACGGCAGCCTGCTCATCCTGATCAGCGCTCTGGCGGAACACACCAAAAACATCCGGCACGACCCTCGCGTCAGTCTCATCACCCATAACCAGGAAGATGCGCACATCCAGGCGCAAGGACGCATCACCGTGATCGGCACAGCGTCGCTCGTCGCAGAGCGCGAGCAGGCGGGGAAACGCTTTCTGCGCTATTTCCCGGAAGCGCAGACCTGTTTCGACATGGGGGACTTTGCGTTCTATCGCATCGCACCGCTGATGCTGCGTTATATCGGCGGCTTCGGCGACATCCACTGGGTGAAGGCTGACAGATACCAGCCGCCCGACACTCCGCTCGGCATGGAAGAAGATACCCTGCTGGACAAGGTAAACGCCGCCCGGCCTGCTGCTCAAGGAGTAGTGATCGGCATCGATTGCGACGGTTACGACCTGCGCCTGGACGAGCGCACGCTGCGTCGCAGCTTCCCTGTCCCGGCGTCCGATGCAGCACACGCGCTGGTCATGCTGGCGGGACAGCCGGCCGGGAAACCGGGGCCGCAGCAGCGCCCCGTCAGACCGCCGGATTAACCCCGCACCCCCCTGAGTTGCACGGACTGCTCTGTCGCAGCAGGAGCAGACTCCTGCACGCCCGGCTGTTGCGGCTTCTGGTCGACCTTTTTAGCGTTAGCCTTGCTCACGGCCTTGCCTTTCCGTTTCTGCAACGGCGCATCCTGTTTAGCCGCTGTCGTCACCGGTTGGGCGGCAGATTGCGCCGATCCGGCAGCCGCATCCGGCCCGACCGCATGCACGCCCCCCGGCAGCATCGTGCCCGCCAGCAACAGCAATCCAGCCACTGAAAATCTCATTGCAAAAACTCCTTTACCCCCGGCCGTTACAACTGCGGATGCGCCCGCACCGCTCCGGCATCCAGCTTGTTCAGCGCATTCAGGTAAGCTTTGGCGGAAGCCACCACGATATCGGTATCGGCTCCCTGTCCATTGACCACGCGCCCGCCCTTGGACAGGCGCACCGTCACTTCACCCTGCGCATCGGTGCCGCTGGTGATGTTGTTGACCGAATACAGCAGCAATTCGGTATCGCTCTTCACGATCTGCTCGATCGCCTTGAAGGTCGCATCCACCGGACCGCCTCCCTGTGCATCCGCCTGCAACTCCTTGCCGCCGACGCTCATCACGACGCGCGCCACCGGCAGCGCGCCGGTCTCGGAATGCGCGCCCATCGCCACCAGACGGTAGTGGTCGCTGACCTGGGCGACACCCTCTTCGCTCACCAGAGCCTGGATGTCTTCGTCGAAAATCTCGCTCTTGCGGTCGGCCAGATCCTTGAAGCGCGCGAACGCGGCGTTCAGCGCATCCTCGTTTTCCAGCACGATGCCCAGCTCCTGCAAGCGCGTACGGAACGCGTTGCGCCCCGAAAGCTTGCCCAGGGTCAGCTTGTTCGCGCCCCAGCCCACATCTTCGGCACGCATGATCTCGTAGGTCTCGCGGTGCTTCAGTACGCCGTCCTGATGGATGCCGGACTCGTGCGCGAAAGCATTGGCGCCGACGATGGCCTTGTTCGGCTGCACCGGATAGCCGGTGATGCTGGAGACCAGCTTGGAGGTCGGCACGATCTGCGTGGTGTCGATATTCGTATCGCAGGTAAAGATGTCGCGGCGCGTCTTCACCGCCATCACCACCTCTTCCAGCGAGGCATTGCCCGCGCGTTCGCCCAGGCCGTTGATGGTGCATTCCACCTGGCGCGCGCCGTTCATCACGGCCGCCAGGGAGTTGGCCGATGCCATGCCCAGGTCGTTGTGGCAATGCGTGGACCAGATCACCTTGTCGCTGCCCGGCACGCGCGCGATCAGTTGCTTGAAGCGTTCGCCCCACAACACCGGGATGCTGTAACCCACGGTATCCGGCACGTTCAGCGTCGTCGCGCCTGCCTTGATCACCTCGTCGAAGATGCGCACCAGGAAATCCATCTCGGAACGTACCGCATCCTCGGCGGAGAATTCCACATCGTCGGTGTATTCGCGTGCCAGCTTCACCGCCGCGACCGCACGCTCCACCACCTCGTCGGGCGTCATGCGCAGTTTCTTCTCCATGTGAATGGGGGAAGTGGCAATGAAGGTATGAATGCGCCCGCGCCTGGCCGGCTTGATCGCCTCGCCCGCTGCGCGCACGTCACGCTCGCTGGCGCGTGCCAGCGAGCACACCGTCGAATGCTCGATCACCCTGGCGATGCTGTGGATCGCGTCGGCATCGCCGGGACTGGCTGCCGCGAAGCCGGCCTCGATCACATCCACGCCCAGCTTCTCCAGCTGGCGCGCGATGCGCAGCTTCTCTTCCTTGGTCATGGATGCGCCCGGGCTTTGCTCGCCGTCGCGCAAGGTGGTATCGAATATGATCAATTTTTCAGTCATGTCTGCTCCGATGCAATTGCTTGTTTCGCGGCCATCACCCAGATGCCGCCTCCATTATTCGTGGCAACCCGGACGGTTACTTGAACTGCGACCGGATGATTCCCCACTGCTGCGTCCACTGCGCCATCGGGTCGCGCGTGTATCCGCTCTTGCCGAACTGGTTCCAGCGTCCGACGACGAAGCACAGCAACAGGTTGGCGTGGGCACCGATGTCGTCGTCCGCCGCCAGCCGGCCCTGCGTATCGGCGATACGCAACGACTGCTTGAGCGTGGTCTCGATGCGATCAAGGAACTGGTTGATCCGCAATTGCAGGCGTTCATCCTCGTTCACCAGCGCATCGCCGATCAGCACACGCGTCATGCCCCGGTTCTTCTGGGCGAAGCCGAGCAACAGCGCAAGTATCCCCTCCACCTGCTTCAGGCCATCCTGCTCTTCGGTGGTGATCTTGTTGACTAGGCCGAACACCGTCTGCTCGATGAATTCGATCAGCCCCTCGAACATCTGTGCCTTGCTGGCAAAGTGACGGTACAGCGCCGCCTCGGACAGGTCGAGACGAGCCGCCAGTGCCGCCGTGGTGATCTTCTCGCCCTTGGGCTGTTCCAGCATCTCGGCGACGGTTTGCAGGATCTGCAGCTTTCTCTCGCCCGGTTGTTTGGTTGCCATAATTCCCCCTTAAAGTTTGGAAAGCGCGCGCGGCAATTCCAGCACATCGCGTATCTTCAAGTCCACATAAGCCGGCGCACGCGGCGCAGTGCTTATCCATACGGTACGCATCCCCATGCGCTTGGCGGTCTGCAGGTTCTCCGCGCTGTCTTCCACCATCACGCATTGTGCCGCATGCAGCCGGTGCTTGCGCAACAGGCGCCGGAACCCTTCGGCCTGCGGCTTGGGTTTGTAGCACGAATGTTCGATGGCAAAGACGTCTTCGAACAGGTCGTCCACCCGCAACAGCTTCAGCACCGCCTGCGCATAATGCAGGGGCGCATTGGAAAACACCACCTTCCTGCCCGGCAGCTGCTGCAACACATGGCGCAGGCGCGGTTGGCGCAGCACCATTTTCGACAACGCCGGAAACTGGTGCGTATGCCACAGAAAATGGTCCGGGTCGGTGCCGTGGTGCTTCATCAGCCCGCTCAGCGTCGCACCGTAGCGCTGCCAGTAGTCCGCCCGCAACGCGTTCGCTTCATCCTCGTTCAGCTGCAGGTGTTCCTGCAGATACGCCGTCATGCTGCGGTTGATGTGGGGAAATATGTGCGGCGTCGCATCGTGCAGCGTGTTGTCCAGATCGAAAATCCAGACGCGCTCGCCCATCATTTGCTTTTGATCAGCGTGCCCACGCCTTCGTCGGTCAAAATCTCGAGCAGCAGCGCATGCTCCACGCGACCGTCGATGATGTGTACCGAGCGCACGCCGCCGCGCGCCGCATCCAGCGCCGACCCGATCTTGGGCAGCATGCCGCCGGACAGGGTGCCGTCCGCCACTAGGTCGTCGATCTGCTTGGGCGTCAGCCCGGTCAGCAGCTTGCCCGCCTTGTCCAGCACGCCGGGAGTGTTGGTCAGCAGCACCAGCTTCTCGGCGCGCAGCACTTCCGCCAGCTTGCCCGCCACCACGTCGGCATTGATGTTCAATGTCTCGCCATCCGGCGACACCCCGATAGGCGCGATCACCGGGATGAAATCGCCGGAATCCAGGAAGGTGATGATCGACGGATCGATCTTGTTGATGTCGCCGACCAGGCCGATGTCCAGCATCCTGCCGGGCTCGTCGCTGCTTTCCAGCAGCAGTTTTTCGGCGCGGATGAAGCCGCCATCCTGCCCGGTCAGGCCCACCGCCTTGCCGCCATAACGGTTGATGAGATTGACGATGTCCTTGTTGACCTTGCCCAGCACCATCTCGACCACATCCATGGTCTCTTCGTCGGTGACGCGCATGCCCTGGATGAATTCGCCCTTCTTGCCCACCTTTTGCAGCAGCTCATTGATCTGCGGGCCGCCGCCGTGAACCACGACCGGGTTCATGCCGACCAGCTTGAGCAGCACCACGTCGCGCGCGAAGCCCTCCTGCAGCTTCGGGTCGGTCATGGCGTTGCCGCCGTACTTGATGACGATGGTCTTGTCGAAGAAACGCTGGATGTAAGGTAGCGCTTCGGACAGGGTATGGGCTTTTTGCGCAGCAGTGGCGACGGTCAATGGCATATTCGTTCCTTCAAAATACTGCGCGCATTCTACCGCATACCGAAACGAAACGGGCGGCGTGAAGCCGCCCGTCTGCAGGGAAGTTAACGCTCACTGGATGATCAGTTTCCTGGCGCTGGCGACCACCTTCTTGGGCAGCGTCAACTCCAGGATGCCATCCTTGTATTTCGCTTGCGCGGCATCGCCGTCCACCTCCTGCGCCAGCGAGAAAGCACGGGATATGCTGCCGTAATAACGTTCGCTGCGCAGCAATTTCTCCCCCTCTTTCACCTCTTTCTCGTTCTTCACTTCGGCGCCGATCGATACCTGGTTGCCGTCCACATTCACATGGATATCCTCTTTCTTCACGCCCGGGATCTCGGCATGGATGGTGTAGGCCTTGCTGTCTTCGCTCACATCCATCCTGATCTGCATTTGCTGCTGCCCTTCAAACCGGACAGGCTGCATGAAGAATCCCCGAAATAAATCATCCAGGGCATCGCTGGTGGGGCTGAATCTGGTGATGTTGGCCATTTATTTCTCCTTTCCTCAGGGTTGGGCGGAAAGCTTTCCGCATGCTCCCAAGTTATGGGCTTCCGGCAGTATTTCAAGGGCAAAAAAAGGGCGGCTAGATGCCGCCCCTCCTTGTTCGACGCACCGATCGATCACCGGTGATCTTTGACGGTCGGGTCGTTGTAGTGCTGGTAGCTCAATTCCAGCGGCCTCACTTCGGCGGCCGCATTGATGGTGACGGGCTTTCCGCCGATCTCCAGCACCAGCGTCAGCGGCACATGGTCGCCGACGTTCAGCGCCTGCTTCAGGCCCACCAGCGACATATATATGCCGCGCTCGCCGAAAAGCGTCGTGCTATGCGCATGCAGCTTGATGCTGGGAACCGTTTCGGTATGCAACTTGCCGCGATGCATCACCACATTCTGTATTTCGCCGGATGCGGCGACCGGGCTGCGCACCGACAGCAGTCGCGCGGCCTTGGCCACGGTAAGGTTCATCTGCACGGTAACGGAGGTCTGTCCCGGCACGCTCTCCCGCAGCCAGGCCTTGTCCACGATCACGTCATTCGCGCCCGCCCAGGCATGGCCCGCCAGGAACAGACTTGCCGCACAAAAAAATTGGCGCCACACGACTGTCTCCTAATGGTGATGTTCGTGCCCTTCGGCAGCGGTTGTTTCCAGTGGCTTGATCACCGCCAGCACCCGGATGACGGAAGTGTGTCCGTCGGCGAATTTCACCGTCAGCGCAAAGGGCAGTTTATGACCGGCCTTGAGCGGCTTCCTCAAGCCGATCAGCATCAGATGATTGCCGTCTTCCCCCAGCGACACCGGCGTCTTTGCCGGCAACGGCAGCGCATCCAGTGCGCGCATCTTCATCACGTCGCCTTCCATGACCATGCTGTGTATCTCCCCGCTTTGCGCCGACCCGCTCGCTACGCCGATCAGGGTCGCATCCTTCTTGCTGGTAATGGTCAACTGTACCGATGCGCTGTCCTGCCCGGGGGCGGTCGCGCGCGTCCAGGCCTTGCTCACCTTCACTTCATCGGCATAAGCCTGAGTCGCCGCCAGCATCGCCAACAAACCCGCAACCAGAATTTTTTTCATGTCATCTCCTGAATAAAAATGCGTCAAATATTTAACGATACGACGCGTCATTTTAGCCTGATTTGCCGGCCCGGCCTTTGCAGTTTATCCCGCTCCGGCTCCGGTCCGCACAAACAACGACATAAGGCCGCCGGGATGAACCGGCGGCCCTCATCGGACGGTCAGAATTTCACGGTCAGGCTGGTATTGAAAGAGCGTCCCATGCCCGGCACCAGCGTACCGTATGGAATTCCCGTGCCCATGGTGGCGCCTTGCCCGACATATGCGCCGCCCAGGGGCGAGAAGTAGAACCTGTTCAGGGCGTTTTCCAGCCCCACGTCCAGCCGGGCACGTTTCCATTCGTAGCTGCTGTACAGATTGAGCAAACCGTAGCCGCCGGTGCGCATTTCCTTTCTGATCGCTTCGACCCTGGTTTTTGCCGTCACCAGTCTCGTCTCGATGGTGTTGGTCCAGCCGCCCATGCGCTGCTCGACCGCCAGCTTCAGGTTCAACGGCATGATGTTGTACAGATTGTCGCCGGTCGTCAGGTTCCTGCCGTTCACATAGCCCAGCACCCCGGATGTGCTGAAACTGCCGTAGCCGGTATTCCTCGCCAGCAACGTGCGGCCGGAAACATCGGCACCATAGAAGCGCGCAGTCTGGTTGGCCAGCGTCAGGTTCACGAATCCGTCAGTACGGGCCGCACATGCCGGGCAGGCAACCGCATCGATGTAATTCACCACGCGTGTGTAATACGGCGCGACCTTCACTTCCCACGACTCCTGCCGATCGTCGTGCCAGCGGCCGGCCATGCTCAGCGTATGCGCGGTTTCCGGCTTCAGGTCCGGATTGCCGACATAACCGTTGCCGTCGCCGAACCAGTTGTTCATGTTCAGGACCATGGTGCTCTTGGTCGACCAGGTGTAGCGCTCGTACAGGCTGGGCGAGCGGGTCTTTGCGGCATATCCCGCTTCGAAATCCCGGCTGCTGTCCGGCGTATAGCGTGCCAATGCGGTCATATCGAAGTTGCTGTCGGTACGCTGCCGATCGAACGCATTGAAGGCGGTCGCCGTGGCCAGATAAGTGGCTGTCGTGTTATAGCCCTGCACCACCCCCGTGTTCATCTTTACCGATTCGGCGCGGACACCGAGCTGGCTCGCCCATTGCGGATCCCAGTGCGCTTCCCATTCGGCAAAGATGCCGAATCGGTCCCGCTGCCCGTTGTTGATGTTCCAGAAAGCGTTCGGAGACATCCCCCCCGTCCCCGATGCCGACCACCAGTCGTCCAGGCGATAGCGCTGATATTCGCTGCCCAACCGGAACACATCCCGTTCCGACAGCACGATGTCCGCCTTGAGCTGCGCCCCGGTGTTCCTGCCCTTGGTCTCCATCGGCATGCCGGGGGCGTTGCCATAATAGAACTGCTTGTCTTCAAGGAAATTCATCCGGTGGTGAGTGTTCTCGTTGTAGGCGCGAGCCTCCAGCATCCCCCAGTCATATTGCCCGGTATAGCGCAGATTGGCCTGCTTGCTGCTGTTCCCGGTCATGTCCATGCGCTGGTTCGGGAAGCCCTGATAGGGGATATCCTGCAAACCCAGCTTGAGTTCGACCAGATGGTTGGCCTGGCGCATCGCAACGCCGATGGACTGGTTGATGGCTTCGTACATTGAGGAGCCGACCTCGTTGCCCGCCAGCCAGCCACGCCCTGTCGCAGCCAGCCCGGCCGCCTTGAAATCCTGCGCCGCCGTGTAATTTGCCGCTTTCACGGTTGAGCCGCTGTACATCATGCTCAGGTTCTCGCTGGCAGTCGTTGCCGTAACGTTGGCCCCGCGAGCGTTGCCGTTGCTGCGATACAACACGCCTGCCTGACCTTTCAGCAAAGTGCCTTGCCCATCCCGGGCGAACTCCGGCGCTTGCGAGTCCACCAGGATCGTCCCGCCTATGCTGTCGCCGCCTGCGCTGACCGGCGTGATGCCGGCCAGCACCTTCACGCTGCCGACATTGCCGGGATCGATATAGGATAGCGGCGGATTCATGTGATTCGCGCAAGCGGAAATCAGGTCCATGCCATCCACTTTGATGCGCACGCGATCGTCCGCCATGCCGTGGATCGCCGGCAGGCTGGATACCCCGCCGGCACCGTAGACACTGACGCCCGGCAAGCCCTCCAGCAATCTGGCCGTATCGCTGGTATTGGTGTGCAAGCGCGTCAAATCGTCCTGTCCCGGTCCCGAACTGCCCAGTGACGGCAAAGGCTGTTGCCGTTCCGCCGTCACCACGACCTCCGGCATAGTTTCCGCCTCTTCGGCAAATGCGCAAGGCGTTACCGCCAGCGCAACCGCCACCGCGCTCATTTTCAACCCCGATTTCATTGCAGATTCTCCCTGGTTATTGAATGTTCGATCGGCGCGGATTTTATGGAAATTTGACATGGCGTCTCTGCGGCATATTGCCGCACCTCTGCCGGGTGCAAAGCGACTCCGGTAGAATCCCCGCATGAGTTCCTCCCTGCTCGCCGCCCAGACCGGCCATACCCACCTGCGCAGGATGCTGTTCCTGCGCGCCGCTGCCATCCTGGCGCAATGCGTCACCCTGATCCTGGTGCAGCGCTACCTCAGCCCCGACTTCGCCTGGATGCCGATGTTCGGTGCAGTAGGCTTTCTGGCGCTGGCGAGCCTGCTCACCTGGTGGCGGCTGTCGTTCGATCTTCCGGTAGGCAACCTGGAACTGTTCCTCCAGTTGAGCGTGGACGTGATGGTGCTGACGGTGCTGCTCTATTACGGCGGCGGCTCGACCAATCCTTTCGTCTCGATCTACCTGCTGCCGCTGGTGATCGCAGCTGCGACACTGCCGCGGCGCTACACCTGGGGCATGGCGGCACTGACATTGGCTTGCTACAGCATGCTGATGGTGTGGTACGTACCGTTGCCGGGCGGCCATGCGCAACATGCCCCCGCCGCGATGCAGCAGATGGATCACACCCATCACCACATGGAAAGCGCGCCTGCCGCTGCCTCGACCGCGGCCCCGCTGGGGGATGCGTTCAATACGCACGTGCTCGGCATGTGGCTCGGCTTCGTCATCAGCGCCGTGGTGGTGGCCTATTTCGTGGTGGAGATGGCACGGGCAGTGCGCATCCGCGATGCCCAGCTCAACCGGGTGCGGGAAGAAACGCTGCGCAACGAACGCATCGTGGCGCTGGGAACACTGGCCGCAGGGGCCGCGCACGAACTTGGCACGCCGCTCTCCACCATGTCCGTCGTGATCGGAGAGATGCGCCGCGAATGCGCGTCGCCGGAACAGCAGGACAACCTCGTCATCCTCGACGAACAGGTCCGCAACTGCAAACGCATCCTCGACTCGCTGCTTTCGCACGCGCAGGAAACCAGCAGCGAACTGTCGCTGGAGGAGTTCATCCGCAACGTGCTCGACGAATGGCAATTGCTGCGCCCGACCGTGCATTACCGTTTTCAGGTCAGCGGCCTCCAGCCGTCGCCCCGCCTGAGGACCGATCCCGCATTGCGTTCGGCCCTGCTGAACCTGCTGAACAATGCCGCGGACGCCTCGCCGGACGAAATGGATATCCTGCTGCGCTGGGACACCACGAACGTCATGCTGGAAATCCGCGACCACGGGCCCGGCCTTACCCCGGAAGCGGCAGCCCGTGCTGGCTCGGCCTTCTTCACCACCAAGCAGGAAGGGCGCGGCCTGGGCCTGTTCCTCGCCAACGCCACACTGGAAAGACTGGGCGGCAGCGTGCGCCTGTCCAATCGCGAGGGCGGCGGCGCAACGACGGAAGTGATCCTGCCCTTACGGAGCCTCTCCACATGATCCCCGCGGAAAAACCTTCGCTGTTGCTGGTGGACGATGACGAGACCTTCCGTACGGTGCTGTCGCGCGCACTGGAAAAACGCGGCTTTGCCGTCACCGCCGCCGGCAGCGTCGAACAGGCGTTGCCGCTCGCCAGCGCCAACCCGCCGGAATACGCCGTGCTGGACCTGAAGATGGAGGGCGCATCGGGACTGGTGCTGGTGCAGAAACTGCACGAACTCGACCCGGCCACCCGCATCGTGATGCTGACGGGTTATGCCAGCATCGCCACCGCAGTGGAGGCGATCAAGCTGGGGGCGACGCAATATCTTTCCAAGCCCGCCAATGCCGACGAGATCGTCGCCGCCTTCGGTCACAGCGCCAACGCCGATGCCCAGTTCGAGGCGCAACCCGCCTCGGTCGAGCGCCTGGAATGGGAACACATCCAGCGCGTGTTGCGGGAGAACGGCGACAATATCTCCGCCACGGCCCGCATCCTCAACATGCACCGGCGCACCCTGCAGCGCAAGCTGGCCAAACGACCGGTAGGCCTCTGAACCTGCCACAACTCCGGAGCCCGCCGTTGCGGGTTCGGGTTAGAATGTCTGCCAGTCAGTATCAGGGAACCACAACAAAACAATGAACGACAAGGCGGTCAAGTTAAGAGCAGCCATTCTGGATCTGGACAGTCTTCCCACGATGCCGGTCGTGGCGCAAAAAATATTGAGCCTGCCGCTGGATACGCCGGACGGCGAGATGCATCTGTTGCTGCTGATCGCGCAGGATCCGCAGATATCGGCCCGCATCATCGGCCTGGCCAACTCCCCGCTGTTCGGCACCGCCCACAAGATCGCATCGGTCGCGGATGCGGCGATGATACTGGGCATCACCCGCGTCAAATCGGTCGCGGTCGGCATCGCCGTGATGTCCGCGCTGAATCGGCGCCCGAACGGAAAACTCAACATCGAGCATCTCTGGCTGCACAGCCTGGGGATCGCTCTTGCGATGTGCGCCCTGGCTCATGGCATGCCCAGCGGCACTCGCCCGCTGGACGACGAAATCTTCTTTGCCGGGCTGCTGCACGACATCGGCTTTATGGTGCTCAACCATATCGACCCCGCAAGCAGCGATCTGCTGCAAACCAGGCTGACGACAGAAGTCGGCCGGCCGATCGGCGACATAGAAGCCGAACTGATCGAGATCGGGCACGGCGAACTGGGGGCCGAACTGGCACGCCACTGGGATCTGCCCGATGATATCGTGGCCGTGCTGCGCCACCACCACGACGACCCCGCCGAAATGGCGGCGGGCACCGCACGAACCGTGTCCTCCCTGCTCCATCTGGCGGAGAAGCTGTTGCCGGCATTCGGCATCTCCGAGCACGTGGAGTCGGATATCGGCACACAGGACTGGCTCTTGCTGGGGATCGATCCGGCTCGCGGCGAAGAGCTGGCGGCATCCGCCCGCGCGCAGGCGGAACACGCACGGCAGATCGCATCGACTTTCTGAACAACGACGAACCAGGCACCTCGACATGAACACACCCATCGACCTCCGCCAAGCTGTCCGCAACCTGAATTCGCTGCCGGCAATGCCGCTCATCGCGCAAAAACTGATGTCGCTGAAACTGGACAGCGAGGAAGGCGAAAAGCAGATGCTGCTGCTGATCTCGCAGGACCCGATGATCTCGGCCAAGATCATCGGCCTGGCGAACTCGCCGCTGCTCGGCGCCTCGCGCAAGATCACGGCGATCAATGACGCGGCCATGCTGCTGGGGCTGACCCGGATCAAATCGGTCGCCACCGGCATCGCCGTCATGTCGCTGGTGAGCAAACCCATCGGCCGTTTCGATCCGCAGGAACTCTGGCTGCACAACATGGGCGTCGCCTTTGCCATGCTGCCGGTGGTGCGCGCCATGCCGGCGAAGAACCGGCCGCAGGACGACCTGATTTTCCTCACCGGCATGTTGCACGATATCGGCTATCTGGTACTGGCGCACCTGGACACCCGGCGCAGCGACGACCTGCACACCCGCTTCGTCATCGAGCCGGACCGGCCCGCCATCGAGATAGAACGCGAATTGCTGGAAATGACGCACGACGAGCTGGGCGCGGAGCTGGCGAAACACTGGAACCTGCCGAGCGAGATCGTCACCGTGCTGCGCTACCACCACACACCGGAAGCGGCAGGGGCCGCCGAGGGACAGCCATTGGTGCGCATCGTCAACATCACGGAGAAGCTGCTCCCCCCGCTCGGCATCCGCGAGTTTGTCGGAAACCAGGTCGCGGCAGAGGAATGGACAGCGCTGGGAATCGACCCGGATCGCGCCGAAGAGATCGCCGAGCAGGTCGTGGAACAGGCCAATCAGGCGGCACAGTTCACCAACTCGTTCAGCTGACGCCCGCCCCTTGTTTCCTGATCGACTCGTTCAGTTCGGTGAGCGTGATCAGCACGCGGCGCAAGGCCTGCGACAATTCGTTCTTGCGCATATGCTCGGCAGCGATCCAGCTTCCGGCATGTATCATCGCCAGCACATCCGTAGCGAGGTTGTGAAACTCGGCATGCGCATCGCGCAAACGGGCAAAGGAACGCAGTTGCCCGAATCGTTTCGTGCCGACACCCTGCAACCATCTCTCCAGTTCGCAATTCCGGTCGAATTCGGAAAGGTCGGCGCCCGCATCCAGCGGCTCGCCATTCAGATAATCCTTGACCCGCCCAAAGAACAGCACATGCGACTCCGCCACCTCGACGAAGTCTATCCCGATGAACGCGTGGTCGTGCGCCCGCTCGACCGGTTGCGGTGAATTGCCGCTCTCCTGCCCAACTCTTTCCCTGATCAGTTGCATCGCAACCTCCCGAATCCTTTTCCAAGGCTGGCGTTGTATCGTCGAGTGCGGGCAAGGACAATATGCCGTATGTACTAGACCGTACCTATACTCCCTCCGAAAAATATCTATACCCTCCCTACCCCGGTGCCTGCCAAGCCGCGTGCTTGCTATAATCCGCGCATTACAGCCCGATTGATTCCCATGAAATTTGTCCTGTTGTTTCTATTCGCACTGATCCCGACGCAGGTATTCCCTCAAGAACCAGTCTCATCCCCGCCCATCCTTGCCGCCAGTTCCTATGCGCTGTACGACTACACCAGCGGACAGTTTCTGTTGGAACAGAATGGCAACGCGCGCATACCGCCCGCCCACCTGACCAAACTGATGACCGCCTACGTCGCGTTCGGCGCGATCAAGCAAGGCAAGCTGTCGCTCGCCCAGCGGCTCATCCCCTCGGCTTACGCGACACGCACGCTGGCCGACGAACCGCGCATGTTCCTGAATGCGGGCAAGGCCGTGACCGTGGATGACCTGCTGCACGGATTGATCGTGCAGTCTGCCAACGATGCGGCGCGCGTACTGGCCGAAACCCTTGCCAACCACGAGATGGCGCTGGCCGACATCATGAACGCAGAGGCCCAGCGGCTGGGACTGAAGGACACGCATTTCGTCAACGCCACCGGCGCGCCCGAAGCGCAGCACTACAGCAGCGCGCATGATCTGGCATTGCTGGCCGCCGCCATCGTGCGCGACTTTCCCGAGCTCTATCGCCTCTATGCGCAACGCGAATTCCAGTACGGCGGCATCAACCAGTTCAACCGCAACCGCCTGCTCTGGCTCGACCCGTTCGTGGACGGCCTGGCGGCGAGCAACAACGAAGCGGAAGAATTCGACCAGGTTGCTTCCGCCAGGCGCGATGACCACCGCCTGATCTCGGTCGTCATCGGCGCCGCCACCGACAAATTGCGCAGCAGCGAAAGCCAGCGGCTGCTGAACTACGGCTTCCAGGATTTCGAAACCATCAGGCTCTATTCCCGGGATCAGGCCGTCAGCGCCAAGCACATCTGGAAAGGCACATCCAACCAGCTCGACATCGGCTTCAGCGCCGACCGCTACCTCACCATCCCCAAAGGCCAGCGCAACGCGCTCAAGGCGACGCTGGAAACCCGGCAGCCGCTGCTGGCCCCGATCGACCGCGGCCAGCAGATCGGCACGCTGCACCTCAGCCTCGACGGCAAACCTTATCTGGATCTTCCCGTGGTTGCGCTGGACGATATACCATTGGCGAACGTATTCTCGCGCGGCATCGACAATATCCGCCTGCTGTTCCAGTAATGGGTCCAGGGTTGCGCGTTCGCAGCTGCAGGCTGAAGTGCAAGGAATGAACCAGCGCGGTGCCGCGATCCGCCCGCATAGTGAACCTACAGGGAGAGCCGCATGACCATCTATCTGAATGGCGCTTTCATGCCGATCGAGGAAGCCAGGATATCGGTGCTCGATCGCGGCTTCATCTTCGGCGACGGCGTGTACGAAGTCATCCCGGTGTATTCGCGCCGCCCCTTCCGCCTGGCGGAACACCTGCAACGCCTGCAGCACAGCCTGGACGGCATCAAGCTGAAGAACCCGCACAGCGAGCGTGAGTGGACCGCCATCCTCAGCGAACTCATCGAACGCAACGCCCAGGATGGCCGCAATCAGGACCAATACCTTTACCTGCACATCACGCGCGGCGTCGCCAAGCGCGACCATGCCTTCCCGAATCCGCCCGTGCCACCCACCGTCTTCCTGCTGAGCAACCCGCTCACCACACCGCCGGCCGAACTGCTGCAAAGCGGCATCGCCTGCATCACGGTCGCCGACAACCGCTGGCTGCGTTGCGACATCAAGGCCATCGCGCTGCTGCCCAACGTGCTGCTGCGTCAGGCTGCGGTGGAAGCCGGCTGCGCCGAAGCCATCCTGATCCGCGACGATGCCTTCCTCACCGAAGGCGCGGCGAGCAACATCTTCGTGGTGAAGAACGGCAAACTGCTGGCGCCGCCCAAGGACAACCTCATGCTGCCCGGCATCACCTACGACGTCATTCTCGAACTCGCCGCAGCCAACGGCATCCCGTACAAGGTGCGCCGCGTGACCAAGGCGGAAGTGCTGGGCGCCGACGAACTGCTGCTGACCTCCAGCACCAAGGAAGTGCTCCCCATCACCCAGCTCGACGGCAAACCGGTAGGCAACGGCAAGCCCGGCGCGATGTTCGCCAAACTCCATCCGCTCTATCAGACCTTCAAACGCGAAGTGATGCGCAAATGATCGACCCCAAAGATTCCCTTATCGAATACCCTTGCGATTTCCCGCTCAAGATCTTCGGCGCGACGCAGCCGGATTTTGCGCAGGCCATCGCCAAAGTGGTGCAGGCGCACGCGCCGGATTTCGACAGCGCCACCATCGAGATGCGCAGCAGCAGCAATGCGAAATATCTCAGCCTCACCTGCACCATCCGGGCCACCTCGCGCGAACAGCTCGACAACCTGTACCGCGACCTGACCGCGCATCCGATGGTTAAAATGGTGCTCTGACGACCCGGCCCCCGGCTGGACACAGCGAAGGATAGAGCCATGCAACATCCCGCCATACACATCAAGGCACTGGGCCAGGTCGAGTACGAACCGACCTGGCGCGCCATGCAGCAGTTCACCGCCGAACGCACCGCCGATACCGTGGACGAGATCTGGCTGTTGCAGCACCCGCCCACCTACACCCAGGGCCAGGCTGGCAAACCGGAACACCTGCTCAACTCGGCCGGCATCCCCGTGGTGAAGATCGACCGCGGCGGGCAGATCACCTATCACGGTCCCGGCCAGATCGTCGCCTACCTGCTGCTCGACCTGCACCGGTGGAAGATCAACGTGCGCGAACTGGTCCGCCTGATGGAACGGGCCGTCATCGACCTGCTGGCCGAATACGGCGTCGCGGCAGAAGGCCGCGAAGACGCGCCCGGCGTATATGTCGGCGACGCCAAGATCGCCGCGCTGGGCCTCAAGATCAAGCATGGCTGCAGCTATCACGGCCTGTCGCTCAATGTGGACATGGACCTGTCGCCGTTCGACAACATCAACCCCTGCGGCTACGAAGGATTGCGCGTCACGCAATGCATCGAGCTCGGCATCACCATCCCGATAGAAGAACTGCAGGCGCAGCTCACGCAGAATCTGGTGCACGGATTGCAGCGCCACCTCGACAGCAAGCGCCGGCTGGAACAGTGACTGCATCCCTCCCGCCCTCGCTCACCAATGCAGTGCATCGGGCCGCTTGTTGGTGCAGTACTCCGCATTTCGCAACGCCACTCCCCGGCTAAGCCGTTGATAAATAGCACTGCCCGATCTGGCATGCTGCTTGCTCACTCCCTGATTGAAAGTTGCATGGATAGGCTCTCTGCGACTTTCATGTGTCTCTTCCCACCTTTGGGCATCCTCCGGGATGCCCGTTTTTCATCGGACAAAGGACCCGTTCATGAATCGCAGCGATCTGATCATCAAACTGGCCGAGCAAACCCCGAACCTGCAAGCGAAAGATGTCGAGCTGGGGGTGCGCATCATCATCGAGCAATTGGCAACGACCATCGCCAACGGCAACCGGGTGGAGGTACGCGGCTTTGGCAGCTTCGGCCTGAATTACCGCAAGCCGCGCAACGGACGCAACCCGAAGACAGGGGAAAAAATCGCCATCTCCGCCAAATACCATCCGCACTTCAAACCGGGGAAAGCGCTGAAGGAACTGCGCCGCCAGGAAGCAAAATGAAAAAAGCACATGCCCGATTGGTCGAGATTTTCTGCCGGCTGATGGAAAGCAGCATGCCCTTGATAACGGCCATCACGCTGGCCGATGCGATCAACCTGCCCGAATGATGCCCACCTATCCTGGCTAGAACAGGCTCTGCTGCCCGCTCGCACTCGGCCTGATGAATCTCGACGTATCGAGCAGCACAGGCTCGCGATTGAAGCCCAGGCGTTCGCACGCAAGGTGAAAACGTCTGGACAACAGCTGCGCAAACAGGCCCTGGCCGCTGAAGCGCGAACCGAACTTGGGATCGTTCTCGCGCCCGCCGCGCATTTCGCGCAAACGGCCCATCACATGCTCCGCCTTCAGCGGGTAATGCACGGCAAGCCAATCCTTGAACAGGTCTTTCAACTCGTAGGGCAACCGCAACAAGGTATATGCCGTTGTGCGCGCACCGTGCTCGTATGCCGCCTGCAGCACGCTCTCCAGCTCCGCGTCGGTGAGGAAGGGAATCACCGGCGCAACCATCACCCCGCACGGCACCCCCGCCTCGTTCAGCCGTTGGATGGCCTGCAGCCGACGGCGCGGCGAAGCAGCGCGCGGCTCCAGCTTGCGCGCCAGCTCGGCATCCAGCGTCGTGACAGAAATGAACACCTGCACCAGATCCTCGCGCGCCAGCTGCGCCAGCAGGTCGATGTCGCGCTCGACCAGCGCCGACTTGGTGACGATGGACAGCGGATGCCTGCACTCCGCCAGCACCGCCAGGATCTGCCGCGTGATCTTCCATTCGCGTTCGATCGGCTGGTAGGGATCGGTGTTGGATCCGAGCGCGATGGGTGAACATCGATAAGCGGGTTTCGCCAGCTCCGCGCGCAGCAGCTTTGCCGCCTCCGGCTTGGCAAACAGTTTCGTCTCGAAATCCAGTCCCGGCGAAAGATTCAGATAGGCATGCGAAGGCCGCGCATAACAATAGATGCAGCCATGCTCGCATCCGCGATAAGCGTTGAGCGAATGATCGAACGGCAGGTCCGGCGAAGCGTGGCGCTGGATCACGCTTCTCGCCTTTTCTGCCGTCACTGTCGTCCTGAAGGGCGGCAACTCTTCATCCGCCGCGCCCCAGCCATCATCGACACGCTCGCGCGCAACATGCTCGAAGCGCCCCTCGATCTGCAGCGTCGCACCACGCCCTTTTGTTACTTTATGTTTCACCCGATCCTGCACCGCCGGTAGTTTTGCCGGCACCTCCCCTATTCCCGACCAAACAGAACGTTCGTTCTGCTGCGACTATAGGGCGCACAGGACGGTGATGTCAAACTGTATATGAATGGAATGCCGGTTCAGCCGTATAAGAATCAGCACTGAGTGGCGAATAGATGGCAGGTTCAACAAACGTCTCCAACTCGGCCAAAGCGGACTGCGGTGATTTGCTAGAAGTGCTGTTTGCGCAGGTTGGGGAGAGGTCCGTTTATCACTCAGAAGCGGACATTGCCTGGCAGTGTTTTGATGATGTTCGAGTGTCGCTTCCTAACCCACAACGGCCCTTTAGCACCCAAAATACGCTGCCTTATAACGGTCACTCACTATGTGCAGATTTGCGTCAACGCTTATTCGGAAGCAGATATTCTTTTGTTGATCGTCAGCAATATTGTATGCAAATTATTTGATCGCTGCCCACTCGGCGACACCGTCTCGCAAATGAACAGCCTTGTAGCCCTCCTGCTTGAGCAATTCGACTGCATCCGGAGCCATCAGACAATAAGGACCACGGCAATAAGCAACGATGGCTCGGTCTTTAGGCAGCTCCGACAATCTTTGCCGCAATTCATCCAGAGGAATCGAACGGGCAAACGGCAGGTGCGCGTTTAGATATTCTTCTGTCGGCCGGACATCAAGCACCACAATTTCACCCTTGCGCGCAGCCTTTAACAGACTCTCACGGTCATTGGCTACCAGATCATCCGGCTGAGCCGCAATCTTCTGCAATGCCAGCTGCAAATCGACCAGGCGTTCTTCTGCCAGCATATGAACCTGCACCCACAGGTCGGCCACCGATTTGTCCGCAAGGTGATAAACAATATTTTTCCCCTGCCGTTCGGTTTCGACCAGCCGAGCCATGCGCAACTCGCGCAGATGCGAACTGGCTAGCTTCAAACTAATTGAAGCTTCCCGCGCCAAGGTTTCAACCGTTTTATCGCCTTGGCAAAGCAATTCGATTAGTTCTAGCCGCTTGGGACTAGAAAAAACCTTACCAATCCGCGCCACTTGCTCATACAGCAGATCTTTGATCTTGCGTCCGCCTCTCATTTATTCGGTCCATTAAGTATTGGAATAAATTTGCAACACTCTAAACCAGATTGACATGAGTAAACAATAGGTGCTTTAATCATTCCAGCAATTGTTGGAATGTAATGCATTCCGGGGGGGTACCCATGAAAACTCTGTTCATCCTCAACGAGGCTCCTTACGGGAGCGAACGCACCTATAACGGCCTGCGCCTGGCAGGAGCACTTTCCAAGCAGGAAGGAAGTTCGGTCCGCGTCTTCTTGATCGGCGATGGGGCATCTGCTGCACGCAAGGGGCAGAAAGTCCCGCAAGGATTCTACAACGTCGAGGTGATGCTGGGTAACGTGAGCCGGCATGACGGCGAAATCGGTATCTGCGGCACTTGCATGGATGCGCGCGGCATAACCGATGGCGACATTGCCGACCAGACACATCGCAGTACCTTGGCGGAATTGGCCGAGTGGACGGCGTGGGCAGACAAGGTTCTGGTGTTTTAATTTCAGGGAGAGCGTTATGTTTTTCAAGCAATTGGCAACGAAAGAAGCTTCACTGTCGTACTTCTTCGGCTGCGGCACCAAGGGTAAATCCATGGCCGTGGATGTGGTCGCGGGCGATGAGGAATGGTTCATCGAGGAAGCAAAGAAGGCCAACGTCACCATCAATTACGTCATCGACACCCATGTCCATGCGGATCACTACTCCGGCGGCAGAAAGCTTGCTCAGATGGTCGGTGCGCCGTACTGCCTGCATGAATCCGATAAGGGGCTCGTGAAATTCGACTTTGAACCCTTGAACGACGGGCAGTCGCTCAATCTTGGCAACGTCAATGTCGAGGTGCTGCATACGCCAGGCCATACGCCGGACAGCGTCTGCCTGCTGGTGACGGATATGCGCCGCGGGGAGTTACCCTGGTTCGTTATTACAGGAGACACGTTGTTCGTGGGCTCCATCGGACGCCCGGATTTGTTGGGGCGAGAGAAAGAAATGGCGGCCCAACTCTATGACAGCCTTCATTCCAAGCTGCTGCAGCTTTCCCCTGAAATCGAACTATTTCCCGGCCACCAGGCTGGCAGTGTTTGCGGTGCCGGCTTATCCGGTAAACCGAGCTCGACCATTGGCTTCGAGAAGCGCTGGAACCCGGGATTGTCGATGGAGAAGGAAGCCTTTATCGAATACCTGACCAAGGAAATCCCGCCTCGCCCGGCCGAGATGGACAAGATGGTTGCTGCGAACATCGCGGGCTGATGATGACGCATCACAACCTGACTCACGGCATTCGTGCCAATCTTGACCAATTTCTGCATCAATTGCTGCAAGTCATGCTGGTGGGTTTCACCATCGGCATGATGCGCACGGTGGTACCCGCACTATCCGAATCCGAGTTCGGCGTGCCGAAAAACTCATTCATGTTGCTGACCGCTTTCGTGGTGGCATTTGGTCTGGTTAAAGGTACGCTCAATTTCGTGGCCGGACGATTGTCGGAGCGCATCGGTCGCAAAAAGGTCTTGTTGCTGGGCTGGGCTGCCGCACTGCCCATTCCCTTGCTGGTTTACTTTGCGCCGTCGTGGAGCTGGATCGTCGCCGCCACGGTGTTGCTCGGTATCAACCAGGGGCTGACCTGGTCGATGACGCAGACCTCCAAGCTGGATATCACCCGCTCCGACCAGCGCGGCCTGACCATCGGCCTGAATGAATTCTCTGGCTATATCGGGCTGGCACTCGCGGGCATCATAACTGCATATCTGGCGACCATGCTGGGCGCGCGCACCGGATTATTGGCATTCGGGTTGACGACAATCTTACTGGCGTTGTTGCTTACCATTTTGTGGGTCAAGGACACGCTGCCTTGGGCGAAAAGCGAAGCGGCAAAACACAAGGCCGGCATCGGCACGGGAGCACTGCCACGCTATCCGACCAACATCAGCGCGCAGCCGACGACGTGGGAAGTATTTACGCTGGTGTCGTGGCGCGACAAACGCCTGTTCGCCATCAGCCAGGCCGGACTGGTGGAGAAATTCGTCGATGCGCTGGTGTGGGTGTTCTATCCGGTATTCCTTTATCGGCACGGACTGAGCTTGCCCAACATCGGCTGGATCGTCGGTGTGTACGGCTTCGTCTGGGGTGGTTCTCAGTTCTTTACGGGCAAGTTGTCCGATCACATCGGTCGTCACAAGCCAAACGTCATTGGCATGTGGATATGCGGTGCGGGTGTGGCAATGATGCTGCTTGGCGAGGGCATGGCATGGTGGTCGCTCTCTGCCGCCGTTTCCGGATTCGGCATGGCTTTGCTGTACCCGAACCTCTCCGCTGCCGTGGCCGACATTTCACACCCGGACTGGCGCGGCTCGGCCATTGGCATCTATCGCTTCTGGCGCGATCTGGGATACGGCATCGGCGCACTCGGACTCGGTATCACGGCACATTTCAGCGGTACGGTAGAGGCTGCCTTCTGGTTCGTGGCGGTCTCGATGTTCCTGTCGGGGGGAATTCTTTGGTGGTTTGGTGAAGAAACACATCTGCGAATCGGATAGCTTGAGCAAACTATTTTAATTGCCCAACACAAGCTGCTCTAGAATTCCTCTCGCCATCATCTGATGTTGGGACGCAGCTGAACTCCATTTCGCCAGGTTGCTCGCCGCAAAGCGGACATCCGTATAAGTCTGCTTGTGGCCGACTGGCGTCCTTCGGTCATCCCGTCGGCACATGTCTGCTTCGTTCCGCATAAGTGACGCACGCTACATGAGGGGGCATCAAAGGACAATATGCCGTTTGGCCTAGATATTCTTTTTAGTTGTGCTGTCCGTATGTATATTGCAGGATTCGGACTTTAGAGATGACTGCTTCAGAGCGCAGAACAGACATGCAAGTTAGCAAAGACAAACGGTCGCAAGTCGGCCAGTAACGGTCATTCGCGGGCTTCCTCCAATGTTGACTGCGCTGAAAAAAGGGGCTGTATGAAACGTCTGATTCGGATATCAACGATAGCAATGCTGCTTATCTTGGGAGCATGCTCAGAGAAAGTTCACACAAAAGAAACGTCCGACGGGAAGCCACATAAGGGGAGTATTTTTACTGGAAATTATGCCAACTTGGGATCACAAAATCTAAGAGACGGCGAGTTAAAGGGGACGCCTTATGTGGTTCACTTAGTCGGACAATTTAATACAGCTAGCACAAGAATTCCGACAGATACTGCAACTATGGTCTGGTTAACACGAAAGCTAGAACAGATACCATGTCTATATCCTGATTATCAAAAAGATTGCCATAAGGAATTAATTGTAGATATAGCAACAGTACCGCCTAATAAGCTGATGGGAACAAAGATTGTCATGCCTGAACCTCTACAGGATGTACCCTGTGTTTGGAATAATTCACCTCTCTTAGCTCTTCGCACTAAACCAATTGATAAAGCAACTGGAGCCGTCATTGCGGCTTGGCGTTTCGATATTTCCAATGAACGAATCATACCGGTACAGCTCAATGAAGTTGATTGTAAGAGTAATGATGATGAGGAAGTTAGCAAGGCCCGTGCTTATGAATTCTTGAACAACGGTTGGTTTGGAGATATGAATCACGGAATTACTGGCTTGCGCCAAATTGGTAAAGTAATTAATGAAAGTGTTAGGCAAATACCGCGTAAAGATGATCCATCTATGAAGGATGAGATTCACGATATTCAATTCGATGGACTGACGATCTCTGCATATCTGGCTCATTTTGGAGATGTTGAGAAAATGATGGTTACTGACGTTGTCATAACAAGCCCAAAATGGCCCGTGAAATACAACTTGAATATCGGGTCATCCAGGAAACTAGTTGAGCAGACTCTTGGGACAGATATGAAGCTACATAACATAATTGGCGAGTGGTCTTATGGAGATGGGCCTGAAGATGTTTCTTTTATCTTTGATAAAGAAGATAAAGTCACAACTATCAAATGGCATTCTGACCTAGATTAATGTTTCCTTAGAATAGAAGGAATGTCCGGTTTCGGGAAGTCGCCATGTCCGGTTAGGGTTAGGAAGAGACCTCCGATCACCATCAAAACGCTGCTTGGCAACGACCGCTTTTCTGTGGGAAGCGGACGTCACCTCAACCTTCACAGCAAGCATTTTCAGCAAACCACCGCAGTCTGCTTTGGCCGAATAGCAGGCCACATGGCGCACCCGTCTTGCATGCTGCTCACTGCCACTCGGACAGCCGGTCATTACACCACTTCGCTCAGAACCCCATCCGCGAACACCAGCGCGCAGCGCACCTGCCTGCCTTCATACACCGATTGCATTGCCGATTGATATTCCAGCATCTGCGCACGGTAGCGTGCCGTGCTTTCGCTATCGCCCAGCTTGTAATCCAGCACCCACACCTCATCATCGAATTCCACCAGGCGGTCGATGCGCTTAAGCTCGCCCTGCGCATTGATGTAGGGCATCTCGTTGCAGGCATTGCGGTATTGCCGGGCATCGAAGAAGCGCGCGAGCCGGGGCAGCGCGAGCAGATGCAGGGCTTGCTGCCAGAGTGACTCGATCTCTTCGGCGGGGATGGAGAGGCGCTGTTTCAGTTCTGCCTTGTCCGCCATGCCTTCCGTCAGATGTTGCAGCAAGCCGTGCAGCCAGATGCCGCGCTGTTGTTGCGGTGTATTGCGGGCAGCGCGTTTCCCGGTGGGTATGACGGACGGAAGATTTTCCGTTCGGGCTGCACCCGCAGGGGGCAGGCCATGGCTGGGCGCATGCACCATAGGGCCACGATCTGCCGGCGTGTGCAGGACGAGCGGGTTCAATGTTTCCTGCTGGCCAACCACCGCCGCAATGCGTTCATACCAGGTCTGCGTCTTGTTCTCCCTGCCTCCCTTGCTGCCACTGACAATCAACGCCTGCTGCGCGCGGGTCATGGCGACATAGAGCAGGTTCATTTCTTCGCGCGCCTGCTGTGCTGCGTCCTGCTCGAACAGCGGCGCGCGTTTCTTGCCGCGCGAAGCCTGGTCGGCATAGAGCGAGAAATGTACGGGCCGCTCGGCATGTAGCGGCCAGTCGAGCAGCACATCGTGGTCGTCCCTGGCTTTCTTGTCCGCATTCGCATCCAGCAGCCAGACGATGGGCGCTTCCAGCCCCTTCGATTCGTGCACGGTATAGATGCGTACCGCGTTGCCGGCCGTGCCGAGCCTGCCTTCGTCCGGCGCGTCGTCGGGGCTGTCGCGCAGTTCGCCCAGTTCCTGCAGGAAGCGCGGCAGGCTGGGATAGCGGCCCGCATCCACGCTCAACGCTATCTCCATGAACGCATTGAGGTTGGCGGCGACCTTGGCGCGCATCTCGGGTGGCAGCACGGCGGTGTAGCGCGCGATCACCTCGCCCTCGAAATAGACGCGATCGAGCAGGTCATGCACCGGGAGCTTGTCTGCCAGCGCAAGCCAGTTCCGCAACAAGCCGGCAGCGCGTTGCAGGGCCGGCGACGGCTCGGCAAGCTGTTGCAGGCATTGCCACCATGAAGTTCGAGCGCCGGGCGCCGGGGGCTGCGTAACGCTCTCCGCGCCACACTCGCCACTCGGCACTCCGAACCCAGTACTGTTCTTCGACAGTCGCATCAGGTCGGCATCGCTGCAGGCAAAGATCGGCGTGCGCAGCACTTGCGCCAGCGCCAGGTCGGCAAAGGGCGTGATGAGGAACATCAGCAGCGCCTGGATATCCGCAGCCTCCAGCGTATCGAGCAGTCCGCCGCGGCGCGAACTGATGAAGGGAATGTGTTTTGCGCGCAATGCCTCTTCATACACCTGCAGGTGGGTGCGGCTGCGCACCAGCACCATGATGTCGCCGTAAGTGGCGCGCCGCTCTTCCCCTCCGTCGCTCACAGCCCAGTCGCCGACGATGGTCTGCAGCCACGCGGCCAGCTGTTCGGCCTCCTGCTGGCGCGCACCGTCTTCGGCTTCAGCCCTTTTCACAGTGAGCGGATCGCGCAGGGCAAGCGCGCTGCTTTCTGCCGCATCCTCTTCCTTTGCCTCCACGGCAGCCAGCGGCAACACCATCACATGGCCGGGCAGGTCGCGCTGGAAAGTCTGATGCTCGACAAACTCGAAGCCGTCGGGCTGTTCGCGGAACACGGCATTCACCGCATCCACCACGGGCTGCGCATTGCGGCGCGTCAGGCTGTTGCCCAGCGTCGCCGCGCCGAAATGCGCCCTGAGGTATTCGCGCGCCACGCCGAACAGGCGCGCATCGGCGCGGCGGAAGCGGTAGATGGATTGCTTGGGGTCGCCCACGACGAACACGGTGGGCTGCGTCTCGACCGCCACGGCAGCATCGAACCATGCGCGCAGGATCTGCCACTGCAGCGGGTTGGTGTCCTGGAACTCGTCCAGCAGCACATGGCGATAGCGGCTGTCGAGCTTGTATTGCATGGTCTCGGCATGTTCGCTCTGCTGCAGCAGACGGCACAGCTGCCATTCCAGATCGGAAAAGTCCATCTGCTGTTTTTGCGCCTTCAATGCCTGGTAGCGCTCGAGGAAGGCGATGCCGCAATGCAGCACCGCCTCGTTCAGGCGATAGGCCTGCTGCTCGGCGAGCGCGTCGCGCACCGCCTGCAGGCGGGACTGCAGCACGTCCCGCACACGGCAATGCGCATCCTGATCCTGCAGTTTTGTCGGCTTCAATGCCTTCGGCTCGCCCTTTGCCGTGAACAGCAGATTCCACAGCCGCTCGAAACGCTCTTCCTGCGCCGAGTCGGTCCACGCCTGCTCCAGCTCGCTCGCCTGCTTTTTCTGCGTGTCGGTCCCGCTGGCGAGTTGCCGCGTGAAATCGAACAGCGCATCGCGGCTGTCGCTGTGCGCATGCCAGGCTTCGACCGGATCGCTGTCCATGTCCACCGCGAGCTCGTCGAGCAGGTTCTCCAGTGCGAACGTCAGCATCCCGTCCGCCCCCTGGGTATAGGCCCACCATTCCGCGCGCTTGGCGAGGAAGTTGAACAGCAGTTTGCGCGTGTTGCTCAGCCCGCATTCGCCAAACAGCCACTGCATGTTCTGCGCCTCCGGGCTGTCCGGTTGCTTGCGCATCTGTTCCAGCAGCTCTTCCCAGGCTTCTTCCTGCTCGCTGCCTGCACGCTCCAGCAGGCTCATGCCTTGCATCACGTCGGCGTTCAGCGGGGCGCGCTGCATGACCTGCATGAACCAGCCGTGGAAGGTGCTGATGGTGATACCCGGCTGCGCCAGCAGCACGCTGCCGTACAGGCTGCGCGCGCGCTGCAGTTGCGCGGCGTCCGGTTCCTCCACGCCGCGCTCGGCCAGGAAACGCCGCACCGCATCGTCGTCGCCCATCGCCAGGTCGCGCAGCCACTGCTGCAGCCTCGCCTGCATCTCCTGCGCCGCCTTGCGCGTGAAGGTGATCGCCAGTATCTGCGACGGCTGCGCACCGTCCAGCAGCAGGCGCACGATACGCGACACCAGCAGCCAGGTCTTGCCGCTGCCGGCGCAGGCCTCGACCACGACGCTGCGCTTGGGATCGAGGGCGATGTGGCCGGTCATAACCACTCCCCCTTGCGGCAGACGCCGCGCATCTCGCAATGCATGCATGCCTGGTCGATGCCGTTCGCGGGCAGGCAGGCACCGCCGCGCATGCGCTGCATCACCTGCACCAGGCGCTCGGCATTGAGCTGCGCCAGTTGCGCGACATCGTGCGCCGGCGCGACCGTCTTCACCTTGCCGCCCTCGATGCTGACGAACGACGCGTCATCGGTTTCGTGCGCATAGGCATAGCAGGCGAGCTGCACGTCCTCGCCCGGCTCGCGCAGTTTGTGGCGCAGGATCTGGTCGCCCTGCGTCTTGTAATCCAGCACGCGTATCGCCTGCTCCCGGACATCGAGCCGGTCGATGCGCCCGCGCAGCTGCACGCCGTCCAGCTCGATTGAAAATGCACTCTCCGCCTCGGCATAGCGCCAGCCCTGCGCCTCGTTCTCGGCCTGCCAGGCGAGATAGGCCGGCAGCGACCGGTACCAGCGCGCCAGCCAGGCGCGCGCCGCGAAGTCCTGCTGCAGCAGGTCGGCGAACACATCCTCGCTGATGCGGCGCAGCGCGGCCTCCATCTCCGCCGCGTCATGCCCGCCGACTTGCCGATAGCGCTCATGGAAGCGCTGCAGGATGCCGTGCACGCGCTCGCCGTAGTCGCGCTTTTCGATGGCTTCCTGCACTTCGTCCAGCTCGTTCAGGCGCAGGATGTAGCGCGCATGGAACTGATAGGGACAGGCGACCAGGCTGTTGTATGCGCTGATGGAAACCTTCGCTGGCACCGCCTCCGCCGCCACGCTCGGGGCAGGCTGGGCCGCCTGCGACAGTTCGACGCGATGCGCATCCTCCGCCGCCAGGCAGGCAAGCAACTCCGGCTCGCTGCGGTCGTCGCCGTGCGCGCGCTGATGCTCGTCGCGCAATATCTGCAGGTAAGGGCTGAGCAGCCCGTGTTCGCCGTTCTTGTCCTTCTGCCAGGTGACCAGCACGCAATCGTTGAGCGCCAGCAGCCCCAGCAGGTCGTCGTGCTGCCTTGCCGCATGCGAGCCGCGCGTGGACAGGTCGAGCGCGGCACGCACGGCATCGTTGAACCAGCGTCCGCCATTTGCGGCACTGGGCAGGTGGTCGGCATCGCAACCCAGCAGCAGCACGGCATCGAAGGGGCGCCAGCGCGTGGCCGCCAGGTGGGTGAAGCGCACCGTGCTGTCGATGCTGCTGTCGCGGTAGGTTTGCGTATCGAGTTGCTGCGCCAGCCAGCGCCGCCATTCGCTAAAACGGTAGCTGCCCGCGTCCGCCGCCAGTTCACGCTGCCATGTCTCCAGTGCGAGCAGCAACTGCCTCCCTGCATCGTCCTGTTGCAACCCGGCATCGATGCCCAGCACGCGCAGGCTTGCCTGCAACGCCAGCAGCCATCCGGCCAGCGTTTTTTTCCGGTTCTGCTCCAGCAGCGCGGCAGCCTGGCGCAGCCGCACGAGCAGTTGCAGCAACGCCGTCTCGTGCCCGGCGAGATCGATGAATTTCTCCAGGCCGGCCACTATCCCCTGTTTGCGCAGCAATTGTTCGAGCTGGTACACCGCCGACTTGCGCTCGGAGGCCGTCAGGTCGGCGAAGATGAATGGGGATTTGAGCAGGTCGAGCAGGTCGCGATGATAGAAATCGCTCTGCAGCGAAGTGAGCCAGCGGTCCAGCACCGTGCTGACCGACAGCGTGGCGAAGGTCCAGCCGGTCTCGTCCGCCACCAGCACCTCGGCCCGCTCCAGCAACGCCCGCATGCGCCTTGCCACCACGCGGTCCTGCGCCACGATGGCGATGTCGCGCTTGCCCGCGGCCAGCCAGCGGCGCACCTGCATGGCGGCGGCGCGGGCTTCCTGTTCCAGAGAAGTGGCGGCGAAGAACAGCGGCGCACCGATCTGCGCCTCCATCACGCGCAGGTCGAACACCGTCACTGCCGCATGCTGCGCATATTCGTCGAGGAAGCGTTGCTCCAGCGCATCCCAGTCGGAGGCGCGCAGCACATACAGCGGACGATCGGCCTGTTGGGCCAGCCTGGCCAACTGCTGCTGATAGACCCGCGCCTGATCCGATTCGGTGCCGGCCTGCATCGCGTGCCACAGCTCGAACACCAGCCTCGCCTCCAGCTGCAGCGTGCTGTTCTGCCGCGCCTGGTAGGCCTGCTGCACGAGGGCGGCGAAGGATTCGGCATCGCCCGGCAGCTCATGCAGGGAATGCGTCAGTTCGTCGAACAGCTTGAGCAGTTCCTGCGTCATGCTCCACAGGTCGGCCTGTTCGAACCATTTCGATTTGCGCAGCTGCTGGTACAGCAGGGCGCTGCGCTGGCTGTCCGCCACGACAGGCGTGTCGAGACGGACGCTTTGCGCCCAGGCGTTGAGCGTGACCATCTGCGGCAGCAGCAGGGCAGGCCGCTGCGCGCCCCGCATCAGCGCCTGCGCCAGCGGCTGCGCGGCATGGTAGTTAGGCAGCAGGATGGTGACGCCGCGCAGGTCGGGCGCGGGGTGCGCAGTAAGGATGCGCTGTGCGATGCGGTCGAAAAAGGGGCCGGAAACGCTCACCGCTTCAGCAGATGGAGCTTGTCTTTCACATGAAGCCATTCATCCGCATCGGCCGGCGCATCCTTCTTCTCGACGATGGGCTTCCAGAGCTTGGCCAACTCTGCGTTGAGCTTGATGAAATGGACCTGATCCGCCGGCACATCGTCCTCGGCGAAGATCGCGTTTGCCGGGCATTCCGCCACGCACAGCGTGCAGTCGATGCACTCGTCCGGATCGATAACCAGGAAGTTCTCGCCCTCGCGGAAACAGTCCACCGGACACACTTCCACGCAATCGGTGTATTTGCAGCGTATGCAATTCTCGGCAACGACGTATGCCATATCCCCTCCCCTATTTCGCCAGTCCGTGCAGCCAATGCCGGTAGAGCCGATCCGCCACCCGGTGAAGTCCGGGCAATTTGTCGCGCATCTGCGCCTGCATCGTTGCGGCCGATTGTACTGCCGGACTGTGCAGATTGGCAGCGATCTCGTCCGCCCCGTTCTCGCACCAGTCGCGGATCATCTGCTCGGTCATCTCGACATGGCATTGCATGCCCAGGTGCTTGCCGATGGCATAGGCCTGATTGGCGCAATGGGGACTGGAGAGCAGCAGCTCTGCCCCCGGCGGCAGCGAGAAGGTCTCGCCGTGCCAGTGGAAGGAATCGAACTCGCGGATATCGCCGAACCACTCGCGCGCCGTGGCACTTTCCGCCACCGTCACCCTGCCCCAGCCCAGTTCCTTCACCGGATTCTTCGTCACCACCCCGCCCAGCGCCTTGGACATCAACTGCCCGCCGAGGCAATGGCCCAGCAAGGGGATATCCCGGGCATGGGCAGCGCGGATCAGCGCCAGCGCCCTGGGTATCCACGGCAGGTCGTCGTTGACGCTCATCGACCCGCCCATGAACACCAGGCCGGAGAACGCCGCGGCATCCGCCGGCACCGCTTCGCCCTGGTCGATGTGGATCATCTGCCACGGAATGGCATGCTCGGTGAGGAATAGCGCGAAGTGGCCTGCGCCTTCGGTGGGGGAGTGGCGGAAGATGGCGACGGGTTTCATGGCATCGATGGATACATCAGATTGTTTTCAACCAAGCTGCAAGTCCAGCCGCCGGAACAACCTCAACATCAGGCGCAAGCGGATAGACACATTCAACTGGCGCGACAACACAAGCCCGCTCCAGGTCCAGGTCGTTTTTCGCCGACCAAAAGCCTTTGCTCAATACCGGGGCGCTGGAAAATTTAACCTCGAACCCGATCCTGCGTTTTCCTCGTTCGGCGACGATGTCCATTTCCGCCCCGCTTGCTGTGCGGTAAAACGAAAGCTGCCACTGCGGCCCGAGCAGTTGGGCGATTTGTTCGAGCGCCCAGCCTTCCCAGGAGGGGCCAACGACAGGATGTCCGGCCAGCTCATCCAGGCTCTGGATACCGAGTAACGCATGCAATATGCCACTGTCCCGCAGATAAACCTTGGGTGATTTCACCAGCCGTTTGCCCAGATTTGCCTGCAAAGGCGGCAGGCGTCGCAGCATGTAGGTCGCTTCCAGAATATCCAGATAATGCTGAACCGTGGGCGCGGAGGTGCCAAAACTTGATGCAAGGCGCGATGCATTCCAGAGTTGCCCATGCAGGTGGGCAAGCATTTGCCAGAAGCGGCGAAGTGTTGCGCCCGGTACGCGAATGCCGAATGAGGGAATGTCCCGCTCCAGATGGGTGGCGATGAAAGATTCGCGCCATGCAAAAGAAGCGTCTTCGGTTTGAGCAAGCCAGCTCAGCGGGTAGCCCCCGCGCAACCAGAAATTCTGCAACTCGGCATGATCAACCTGAACCTCACTGATATCGAACGGCGCAAGCTCGCGGAAAGCAATGCGGCCTGCCAACGATTCCGAAGCCTGCCGCAACAACTGGGGGGATGCCGAACCCAGCAGCAAAAACCTGCCCGGCCTGCGGTTATCGTCGATCAATGCGCGCAACACCGCAAACAGTTCGGGCTGGCGCTGTATCTCGTCCAGTATGACCAGCCGATCACCCTGCCGCGACAGGAAGAGTTCAGGATCGGCCAGCTTGGCCAGATCGGAAGGCCGCTCCAGATCAAGGCGGATCGCACCCTGCTGCATATCCGCGATGATTCTGGCCAGCGTAGTCTTGCCAGCCTGCCTGGGGCCAAGCAGCGCCACTGCCGGAAATTCAGCCAGCGCACACATCACATCGGGAAGGAGGCGGCGATTAATCATTGCCGCATATTAAATGGCTATCTTTTATTTTGCAAGGTTGAGGCCATCGCATGAAACAGTGCGAAGTGGCAGCGCCTTCGGTGGGGACATAAAAATAACCTTATCTGGCAACGCCAAATTTGTCCATATATCGGTCATGGCTATATATGATTGACGGGCAACTTTGAGAGTAGCTGGTTTAGGTTGGCCTGATTCTCCAGCCCGCACACCTCAAATGAAAACGGACATCCCAAGATGCCCGTTTCCTTTCCAACAGCCAACCCTCACCTCACTCAGGCGCTCATCTCCAGCATCAGCTGGTTCATGCGCTTGACGAAGCTGGCCGGGTCGTCGAGCTGGCCGCCTTCGGCCAACAAGGCCTGGTCGAACAGCACTGCCGCCCAGTCGTCGAAGCGTTTCTCCTCGCCCTTCAGCCGCCGCACCACCGGGTGGTTCGGATTGATCTCGAGGATGGGTTGCGAGGTGGGGGCCTTCTGCCCTGCTGCCTTCATCAGGCGCGCGAGGTTGCCGCTCATGTCGTGCTCGTCGACCACCAGGCAAGCGGGGCTGTCGGTGAGGCGATGGGTGATGCGCACTTCCTTCACCTTATCCGCGAGGCTGGTCTTGATCTTCTCGGTGAGCGGCTTGAATTCATCGGCCTGCTTTTCCTGTTCCTTCTTCTCGGCCTCGTCTTCCAGCGAACCCAGATCGAGGCCGCCCTTGGCAACGGAGGCGAGCTGCTTGCCTTCGAATTCGAACAAGTTGCCCACCAGCCATTCGTCCACGCGGTCGGAGAGCAGCAGCACTTCGATGCCTTTCTTGCGGAACACTTCGAGGTGCGGGCTATTCCTGGCGGCGTTGAAGCTGTCGGCGGTGACGTAGTAGATCTTTTCCTGGCCGTCCTTCATGCGGGCGATGTAGTCCTTGAGCGAGACGGTCTGCTCGGCGGTGTCGGCTTTGGTGGTGGCGAAGCGCAGCAGTGCGGCGATCTTGTCCTTGTTGGCGAAGTCTTCGCCCACACCCTCTTTCAGCACCTGGCCGAATTCGCCCCAGAATCTGGCGTATTTCTCCTTGTCGTTCTCGGCCATGTCGGCCAGCAAGCCCAGCACCTTGCCGGTGCAGCCCTTGCGGATGGCTTCGATGTCTTTCGACTCCTGCAATATCTCGCGCGAGACATTCAGCGGCAGGTCTGCGCTATCCACCACGCCGCGCACGAAGCGCATGTATTGCGGCATCAGCTGCTCGGCGTCGTCCATGATGAACACGCGGCGCACGTAGAGCTTGATGCCGTGGCGCGCCTGACGGTCGTAAAGGTCGAACGGGGCATGGCCGGGGATATACAGCAGCTGGGTGTATTCCTGCTTGCCTTCGACGCGCGCGTGGGTCCACGCCAGCGGGTCATCATAGTCGTGGCCGACGTGTTTGTAGAATTCCTTGTACTGTTCTTCGGTGATCTCGTTTTTGGATTTGGACCACAGCGCCGAAGCCTGGTTGACGGTTTCGTCCTCGTCGGTGGTGACATAGCCGCCGTCCTTCCACTCTTCCTTCTTCATCAGGATGGGCTGGACGATGTGATTGGAATATTTTTTGATGATCTCGCGCAGTTTGTAACCGGCCAGCAGGTCGTCCTGGCCTTCGCGCAGGTGCAGGGTGATCTCGGTGCCGCGCGCGGCCTTCTCCACCATCTCGACGGAGAACTCGCCGCCGCCGTCGGATTCCCAGCGCACGCCCTGGTCGGCCTTCTCGCCCGCGCGGCGGGACAGCACGGTGACCCTGTCCGCCACGATAAAGGCGGAATAAAAGCCCACGCCGAATTGGCCGATCAGGTGGGCGTCTTTCTTCTGGTCGCCGGAGAGCTTGCTGAAGAAATCGCGCGTGCCGGATTTGGCGATGGTGCCGAGGTTGGCGATCACTTCGTCGCGGTTCATGCCGATGCCGCTGTCGCTGATGGTGAGCGTGCGCGCGGTCTTGTCGAAGCTGACGCGGATGCCCAGATCGGACTGGTTCTCGTACAGCGCATCGTTGTGCAGCGCCTCGAAGCGCAGCTTGTCGCAGGCATCGGATGCGTTGGAAATCAGTTCTCGCAGGAAAATCTCGCGGTTGGAATACAGCGAGTGGATCATCAGGTGCAGCAGCTGTTTGACTTCGGTCTGGAAGCCCAGCGTCTCGCGGCTGGCGGTGGTGGTTTCGGTCATTTTTTATCTCCTGTTGCGAAGTGGTTTGACGACGCGGGGGGAGATGGGGATGGTTGGGAGAATTTCAAGGGGAGACTGGAGGCGGGGCAAAACCTGAGCCCCCTGAATCCCGCATCCCGAACCCTATTCTTTGGTTTTGTCCCGTTCGATCAGGGCGTAGGCCGAATGGTTATGGATAGACTCGAAATTCTCGGATTCCACGACGTAAGCATCGATGCGCTCATCCGCATTCAGCACGGCCGCCACGTCGCGCACCATGTCCTCGACGAACTTCGGATTGTCATAGGCGCGTTCGGTGACGAACTTCTCGTCGGGACGCTTCAGCAGGCCGTACAGCTCGCTCGACGCCTGTTCTTCGGCAACCCGCACCACCTCTTCGATCCAGACCGAGCGCTTGGTGCGCACGGTGATGGTGACATGAGAACGCTGGTTGTGCGCTCCGCGTTCGGAGATCTCCTTGGAGCATGGGCACAGGCTGGTGACCGGGATCTGCACCTTCATGGTGAAGCGGTACTTGCCCTCGACGATCTCGCCGATGAACGTGACATCGTAATCGAGCAGGCTCTGCACGCCCGACACCGGCGCGGTCTTGTTCACGAAATACGGGAAAGCCATCTCGATATAGCCGGACCTGGCCTCCAGCTTGTCCGTCATCTCGCGCAGGATGCTCTCGAACGATTCGACCGTGATCTCGCGCCCGTGCTGGTTGAGTATCTGCACGAAGCGGGACATGTGCGTGCCCTTGAAGTTGTGCGGCAGGTGCACGTACATGTTGAAAGTTGCGATGGTGTGCTGCACCCCCACGCTCTTGTCCCGAACAACGACGGGATGACGGATGCTCTTGATGCCGACCTTGTTGATCGCCAGCTGGCGGGTGTCTGCACTGTTTTGCACATCGGCGATGGGTGTGACGGCATTCATGTCGAATTCTCCGTGTTAGGTCAGGGGAGGAATTATACCCAATGCCCGACTATTATTGTCGGGAAATATTATCCGGCCAGCTTTTCCCGGATGGAACGGACGATGCCCGCCGCATCCAGGCCGCAATCGGCCAGCATCCGGGCTGGATCGCCCTGTTCCAGGAACTCGTCCGGCAGGCCCAGGTGCAGCATGGCCGCAACGATGCCGTGCCGGGCCAGGCATTCGGCCACCGCGCTGCCGGCCCCGCCCTGAATGGCGTTCTCTTCCACGGTGACCAGCAGCGCATGCTCGCGCGCGAGCTGCTGCACCAGTTCCTCGTCCAGCGGTTTGATGAAGCGCATGTTGACGACGGTGGCATCGAGTTGGTCGGCCGCCTGCAGCGCGGGCGCCAGCATGGAACCGAACGCCAGGATGGCGACCTTGCCACCCTTGCGCCGCACCTCGCCCTTGCCCACCGCGATCGCCTGCAGGTCCTTGCGCACTGTCACGCCGGGCCCTGTTCCGCGCGGATAACGCACTGCGGTGGGCGTGTCGAGATGGAACGCCGTGCTCAGCATCTGCCGGCATTCGTATTCATCCGCCGGCGCCATCACCGTCATGTTGGGGATGCTGCGCAGATAGCTCAGGTCGAAGCTGCCCGCATGCGTGGCGCCGTCGGCGCCGACCAGGCCGCCGCGGTCGATGGCCAGCACGACCGGCAGGTTCTGGATGGCGACATCGTGGATGAGCTGGTCGTAGGCGCGCTGCAGGAAGGTCGAGTAGATCGCCACCACCGGCTTGAATCCGTCGCAGGCGAGGCCGGCCGCGAAGGTGAGCGCATGCTGCTCGGCGATACCCACATCAAAATAGCGCTGCGGGAATTTCGCGGCGAACTCGACCATGCCGGAGCCTTCGCACATCGCCGGGGTGACGCCGACCAGGCGCGCATCCTGTGCCGCCATGTCGCACAGCCATTCGCCGAACACCTGCGTATAAGTCAGCTTGCTGCTGGGCTTGGGCGTGATGCCCTGGTTCGGGTCGAACTTGCCGACGCCGTGATACAGCACGCAATCGTCCTCGGCCTGCGGGTAGCCTTTGCCCTTCTGCGTGACGATATGCAGGAACTGCGGCCCTTCCAGCTTGCGGATGTTGCCCAGCGTCTCGACCAGCACATCCAGGTCGTGCCCGTCGATGGGGCCGATGTAGTTGAAGCCGAACTCCTCGAACAGTGTGCCCGGCGTGACCATGCCCTTGACGTGCTCTTCGGCCCGTTTGGCGAACTCCAGCACCGGCGGCATGCCTTTCAGTATCTTTTCGCTGCCGCGCCGCATCGCCGCATAGAAACGGCCGGACATCAGTTTCGCCAGGTAATTGTTCAGCGCGCCCACGGGGCGCGAAATAGACATGTCGTTGTCGTTGAGGATGACCAGCAGGTTAGCATCCATGGCACCGGCATTGTTCAGCGCCTCGAAGGCCATGCCGCCGGACATCGCGCCGTCGCCGATGATGGCGACCGAGCGGTTGTCCTTGCCGGCCAGCCGCGATGCCACCGCCATGCCGAGTGCGGCGGAGATCGATGTGCTGGAATGCCCGGTGCCGAAGGCATCGTATGGGCTTTCGCTGCGCTTGGGGAACCCGGCGATGCCGTCCTTCATGCGCAAGGTGCTCATCGCCGCACGGCGTCCGGTGAGTATCTTGTGCGCATAGGTCTGATGGCCGACATCCCATACCAGCCGGTCCTCCGGCGTGTTGTAGATATAGTGCAGCGCGACGGTCAGTTCCACCGTGCCGAGGTTGGAAGAAAGATGGCCGCCGGTCTTGCTGACCGACTCGATCAGGAAGGCGCGCAGCTCGTCCGCCAGTTGCGGCAATTGTCCACGTTCCAGCTTGCGCAGGTCGTCCGGGGTATCGATGGTCTGGAGCAATGGGTACATCAGAATTTTCTCATCACGATGAAATCGGCCAATTCGCGCAACCGCCGGGCTTCTGCGCCGAATCCGGCCAGCGCCTCCAGCGCATCGCCATGCAGGTCTGCGGCCATCTTCCTGGCCGCCTGCACACCCAGCAAGGTCACATAGGTCGGCTTGTCGTTGTCGGCATCCTTGCCGGCTGTCTTGCCCAGGGTGGCGGTATCGGCCTCGCTGTCGAGGACGTCGTCCACCACCTGGAACGCCAGCCCGACGCACTTGCCATAACGGTCGAGCTGATCGAGCTGTGCCTGGTGCAGGGTGCCGCAATGGGCACCGAGCAGGATGGCGGCGCGGATCAACGCGCCGGTCTTGTATATGTGCATCTGCTCCAGCTCGGGCAGTGCCAGCTGCTTGCCCACGCTGGCCAGGTCGATGGCCTGGCCGCCCGCCATGCCGCGCGAGCCGCTTGCTACCGCCAGCAATTTCACCATCTGCAATTGTTTGGCCGCATCGTCGCTCAGCCGGTGCTCGGACAACAGCTGGAACGCCAGGCTTTGCAATGCGTCACCCACCAGCAGCGCAGTCGCTTCATCGTATTCGACATGGCAGGTCGGCTTGCCGCGGCGCAGCACGTCGTCGTCCATGCAGGGCATGTCGTCATGCACCAGCGAATAGGCATGGATCAGTTCAACCGCGGCGGCGGCGATCTCGACGCGCTCGACGGTCGCCCCCGCCAGCTCACCGGCCGCATAGGCCAGCAAGGGGCGCACGCGCTTGCCGCCCTCCAGCACGCTGTAGCGCATGGCGGCATGCAGGCGCTGCGGCAGCACATCGGCCTGCGGCAGCAGGCGCATCAATACTTCTTCAAAACGGGATTGGCGGGCGGAAACCCAGGAGGAAAAATCGGACATTATCTATCTGCGCCGGCATCGCCAGGTACGGTGAAATCCTTGAGCGTTCCTTCTTCCAGCATGCGCACCTGCTGTTGCGCCTCGTCCAGGCGGGTGCGGCAGAACGACAGCAATTCGGCGCCGCGCTTGTAGGCAGCCAGCGAATCTTCCAGCGCCAGCTTGCCGGACTCCATCTCCGCCACTACGTGTTCCAACTCTGCCAGCGCCGCCTCGAAACTTTGTGTCTTGCCGGATTTTGCCGCCATCTCGATTCCCATACACGTCAATTTTGCGTAAGGGCGGCATTTTACCCAAGCCCCCGACGCAGAGCCAATTTTTATTGCCCCCCCCTCGAATTTCGGGGACAATCCCACCCCCCTGAAAATCGTATTCACAGAAAGAGTGGGTATGTCCGAAATCGCCAAACCGCAACAGTTCGCTCCGGTATCTGCGCAACCGCCATTGAGCTGGTATTTCGATCCGAAAGTGCTGGAGGTCGAGCAGCGCGTGCTGCTCGATGCGGGGCCGAAATACGTCGGGCATGAATTGATGGTACCCAACCTCGGCGACTATCACGTGGTCGAATGGATGGACAAAGCCAAGATGCTGGTACGCAACGAAGGCGGCGTCGAGTTGCTTTCCAACATCTGCCGCCACCGCCAGGCCACCATGCTGGAAGGCCGCGGCAACGCGAAAAACATCGTGTGCCCGCTGCATCGCTGGACCTACAAGACCAGCGGGGAACTGATCGGCGCCCCATATTTCCCCAACAACCCCTGTCTGCACCTGAACAAGACCCCGTTGCAAAACTGGAACGGACTGCTGTTCGCCGGGCAGCGCGACATCGCCAAGGACCTGGCGACCATGCCGGCATTCAAGGAGATCGATTTTTCGGGCTACATGTTCGATCGCGTGGAAGTGGATGAATACAACTTCAACTGGAAGACGTTCATCGAGGTCTACCAGGAAGACTACCATGTCGTGCCATTCCATCCCGGCCTCGGCCAGATGGTCGATTGCGACGACCTGAAGTGGGAATTCGGGGAGCAATACAGCGTACAGACCGTGGGCATCCACAGGGATCTGCGCAAACCCGGCAGCGCCGTGTACGGCAAATGGTCGGAACAGATATTGCGCTACAACAACGGCGAACTGCCGAAGTACGGCGCGATCTGGCTGACCTATTACCCCAACATCATGGTCGAGTGGTACCCGAACACGCTGGTGGTGAGCACCGTCGTGCCGCGGGGCACCGATGCCTGCACCAACATCGTGGAGTTCTACTACCCGGAAGACATCGTGCTGTTCGAGCGCGATTACATCGAAGCCGAGAAGAAGGCCTACCACGAGACCGCGGTGGAAGACGACATCATCTGCATGCGCATGCACCAGGGACGGCGCGCCCTGTACAAGCAGAGCATCGAGGAAGTCGGCCCCTACCAGTCGCCAACCGAGGACGGCATGCTGCATTTCCACGAATTCCTGCGCCGCAACCTGGGACCGCACCTGAAGTAATTCGCAGTGGGCGCGCTATGGATGCTGGTCGCCGGTTTGCTCTTCGCCGGCATGGGTGTGCTGGTCAAGCTCGGCGCCCAGCAGTTCTCCAGCAGCGAGCTCGTCTTCTACCGTTCTTTCTTCGGCCTGCTCATCGTCTATGCCATGCTGCAGCGCGCCCGGGTCACCCTGTATACCCGGCACTGGCGCGGCCATCTGTGGCGGGGCCTGTCCGGATCGGTTGCGATGATGCTGTTTTTCTATTGCATCAGCACGCTGCCGCTGGCGACAGCCATCACGCTGAACTACACCTCATCGCTGTTCCTCGCGGTGCTGACCGTGCTGGTTTTGAAGGAAAAGTTCCACATTCCCTTGAGCAGCGCCCTGGCGCTCGGCTTCGTCGGGGTCGCGCTGTTGCTGCACCCGACTCTGGCAAAGGACCAGTTGCTGCCCGGTTTGCTCGGACTGAGTTCCGGCCTGCTCGCCGCAGTGGCGATTCTCAATGTGCGCCAGCTCAACGAACTGGGCGAGTCGGGGATGCGCATCGTGTTCTATTTCAACCTGATCGCCTCGCTGTCCAGCGGCGCATGGGTGCTGCAAGACCAGCTGCACGCGGTTGCGGCGAGCGACCTGCCGCTGCTCGTCTCCATCGGCGCTTCGGCCACCTTCGCCCAGCTCGCCCTGACCCGCGCCCACCGCACCGGGCAGACACTGGTGGTCGGCAGCCTGGCCTACAGCACCATCGTGTTCTCGGCACTATTCGGGCTGATCATCTGGCATGAGCTGCCGAGCTTCAGCGCATGGATCGGCATCGCGCTCATCATCGCCAGCGGCATGTTAAGCTTACGCCTAGCACCCACCCACACAGAGGCCCGCAAATGATCACCATCGAAGAAGAAAACAACCTCGTCAACATCGCCGTGATGGGCGAATTCACCATCGCCGATTTCAAGCAGTTCGAAGAACACGCACTGTACAAGCTCACGACGCCCGGCAAGGTGAACCTGCTGTTCGATTTGCGCGGGATGCTCGGCTATACGCCCGATGTCGCCTGGGAGGAGCTCAAGTTCTTCCGCCGCGAGCATAACCACGACTTCAACCGGATCGCCGTGGTCACCGACGACCAATGGCTCGCCTGGCAGGCATGGCTGTCGCGCCTGTTCGTCGATGCCGATATCCGCGTATTCGACGATTACAGCGAAGCGCAAACCTGGGCCGAACAATAGCGCCCCGCCCTCGCGCCAGATGGGCATCCTGAGGGCACTTCCGGTCGGCTTGCTGGCGCTCCCGCTGGCGGCCTGCGTCGTTGTCCCGGTGGTCGACCAGGAAGAGGCGATGAATTCTTCGTGCGAGACCTACACCAAAAGCATGACCCTCAGGGCGGTCGATTTCAATCCGAACTGCTCCAGCAACAACGGCGATTGCCTGGCTGCCGCGCTGGCCGTTTCTGCGGGAAGCGCCATCATCTCCGGCAGCATCGTTCTCACCAACAACACCGTTCACTGGCTGGAATATCAGGGCTCGTGCAGCGACAGCTACCTGAATGCCGCCAAGCAGAAGTTCCTCGCCACCTTCAGCAGCACGAAGCCTCCCCCCGCCAGCGGGCAAAAGCAATAAAAAAGCCCGCAATGCTGCGGGCTTTTTCCGGATTCAAGCCTGGATCACTTCAGCTTGGTTTCCTTGTATGCCACATGCTTGCGAGCCACCGGGTCGAACTTCATGAATTCGAGCTTTTCCGGGGTGGTGCGCTTGTTCTTGTTGGTGGTGTAGAAATGCCCCGTACCGGCGGAGGATTCCAGCTTGATCTTTTCGCGTGCGCCTTTTGCCACAGTATTTCTCCTTTATACCTTCTCGCCGCGGGCACGCATCTCGAACAGGACAGCGTCGATGCCGTTCTTGTCGATGGTGCGCAGTGCAGCATTAGTCAGGCGCAAAGACACCCAACGGTTCTCAGATTCCACCCACAAGCGGCGACGTTGCAGATTCGGCAAGAAACGACGCTTGGTTTTATTGTTCGCGTGGGAGATGTTGTTGCCCACCATGGGCTTTTTCCCAGTTACTTGACAGACGCGTGCCATGACAATTTCCCCAACCAGTTTTTCAAAGAGGCGCGATTCTACCTAAAGCCCCCCAAAGACACAACCCTACTTTCCTTTTCTGTACAGGGCGGACTGGGCATGGGCCTGCAAACCCTCCCCAAAAGCCAGAATCGAGGCGATTTCGCCCAATTTTTGGGCACCCTGGGGTGAAACCTGGATCAGGCTGCTGCGTTTCTGGAAGTCGTACACCCCCAGCGGCGAGGAAAACCGTGCCGTGCCGGAAGTCGGCAAAACGTGATTCGGCCCGGCGCAGTAATCGCCCAGCGACTCGGAGGTGTAACGCCCCATGAAGATGGCTCCGGCGTGTTTGAGCTTGGGCAGCCAGGTCTTGGGGTCGCCCACCGACAGTTCCAGATGCTCTGGGGCGATGCGGTTGCTGATCCGGCAGGCCTCGTCCATATCCGCCACATGGATCAGCGCCCCGCGGTTCTGCAGCGCGGTGCGGATGATGTCCTTGCGCGCCATCTGGGCCAGCAACTTGTCGGCGCTGGCCGCCACCGCCTCGATGAAGGACTCGTCCGGCGACAGCAGGATGGCCTGCGCCAGTTCGTCGTGTTCGGCCTGCGAGAACAAGTCCATCGCCACCCAGTCGGGGTCGGTCTTGCCATCGCAAATGACCAGTATCTCGGACGGACCGGCGATCATATCGATGCCGCACACCCCGAATACGCGACGCTTGGCCGATGCGACATAGGCATTGCCGGGGCCGACGATCTTGTCCACCTTGGGAATGGTGTCCGTGCCATACGCCAGTGCCGCCACAGCTTGGGCGCCGCCGATGGTGAACACGCGATCCACGCCCGACAGGTACGCTGCCGCCAGCACCAGCTGGTTCTTCACGCCGTCCGGCGTGGGCACCACCATGATCAGCTCGGCCACCCCGGCCACTTTGGCAGGCAAGGCGTTCATCAGCACGGAGGAAGGATAGGCGGCCTTGCCGCCGGGCACATACAGGCCGACGCGATCCAGCGGTGTGACCTGCTGCCCCAGCATGGTGCCATCGTCGTCCAGGTAATTCCAGGAAACCTGCACCTGCTTCTTGTGATAATCGGTGACGCGCCCGGCAGCCTGTTCCAGCGCGCCTTTCTGGTCCGCCGGCAGGCCGTCGAACGCGGCTTTCAGTTCGGCTTTCGGCAGTTCCATCGCAGCGGCATCGGCCAGCGGCAGGCGGTCGAATTTGCGCGTGTATTCCAGCACGGCCTCATCGCCGCGTTTCTTCACATCGGCAAGGATGGCGGCGACGGTCGCTTCCAGTTTCTCGTCTGCAGTTTCTTCAAAGGCCAGCAGCTTGCCCAGCCTGGCTTCGAAATCGGGTTGCCTCGATGATAGTCTGGTGATGTTCATGACGGGCTCGCTTATTGTTTGACCGCTTGGGCAAAGGCATCCAGCATCGGCTGGATCGTCGCCCGCTTGAGCTTCAGGGAGGCCTGGTTCACCACCAGCCGCGAAGAAATCGGCGCGATCTCCTCCACTGCCTTGAGGTTGTTGGCCTTCAGCGTACCGCCACTGCTCACCAGGTCGACGATGGCATCGGACAAGCCGACCAGTGGCGCCAACTCCATGGAGCCATACAGCTTGATCAGATCCACGTGCACGCCTTTGGCGGCGAAGTGTTCGCGCGCGGTCTTCACATATTTCGTCGCCACGCGCAGGCGCGCACCCTGTTTAACAGCCGATTCGTAATCGAAATCGTTGCGTACCGCGACCATCATGCGGCACCTGGCAATATTCAGGTCGATCGGCTGGTACAAGCCTTCGCCGCCGTGCTCGTTGAGCACATCCTTGCCCGCCACTCCCAGATCAGCGGCACCGTACTGCACATAGGTGGGCACATCCGAGGCGCGCACGATGATCAGGCGCACATCGTCGCGGTTGGTCGGCAGGATGAGCTTGCGCGAAGACTCCGGGTCTTCCAGCGCAGTCACGCCGGCCGCCTTCAACAGCGGCAGCGTTTCCTCGAAGATGCGTCCTTTGGATAAGGCGATGGTGATCATTTCCCTGCTTCCAGTCATTTCAAACGGCGCCCGCAGCGCCCAATTGTGTTATTTGATCCGGCGAATGTTAGCACCGAGCTGCGACAGTTTGCTTTCGATGTGCTCGTAGCCGCGGTCCAGGTGGTAGATGCGGTCGATGACCGTCTCGCCCTGCGCCACCAGTCCGGCGATGACCAGGCAAGCGGAAGCGCGCAGGTCGGTCGCCATCACCGTGGCGCCTTCCAGCCGCTCCACGCCGCGCACCACGGCGGTGTTGCCTTCCACATCGATCTGCGCACCGAGTCGGCGCAGCTCCTGCACGTGCATGAAGCGATTCTCGAAGATGGTCTCGACCACCATGGCGCTGCCAGCGGCGATGCAGTTGAGCGCCATGAATTGCGCCTGCATGTCGGTGGGAAAAGCCGGGTGCGGTGCGGTGCGCACGTTGACGGCTTTCGGGCGCCCGCTCATCTCCAGATGGATGGTGTCGCCCGCGACCTTGATTCGGGCTCCCGCTTCTGTCAGTTTTTCCAGCACCGTTTCCAGGATATCGGCGCACGTTTCGTGCAGGGTGACGCTGCCGCCGGTCGCCGCTGCCGCCACCAGGAAGGTGCCGCTTTCGATGCGGTCCGGCATGATGCGATGTGTCGCACCGTGCAATTTTTCGACGCCGGTGATCGTGATCGTATCGGTTCCGTCGCCGCTGACTTGTGCACCCATGGCGCGCAGGCAGTTCGCCAGATCCACCACTTCCGGTTCGCGCGCGGCGTTCTCCAGCACGGTCACGCCGTCCGCCAGTGCGGCCGCCATCATCAGGTTCTCGGTGCCGGTAACGCTGACGATATCGAAGAAGATGCGCGCCCCCTTGAGCCGCTTGGCCTTGGCATGGATGTAGCCGTGTTCGATGGCGATCTCGGCGCCCATCGCCTGCAGGCCCTTGATATGCAGATCGACCGGGCGCGAGCCGATGGCGCAGCCGCCGGGCAGCGACACCTTGGCATCGCCGAAGCGCGCCACCAGCGGCCCCAGCACCAGGATGGCCGCACGCATGGTCTTCACCATGTCATACGGCGCTTCCCAGCTGTCGACCTTGTCCCCCCTGAAGGTGATCTCGCCCGTCGCCGTGTCTGCCGCGACCCCCATCTGCTGCAACAGCTTGCGCATGGTACCGACGTCGTGCAGGTCCGGCAGATTGGTCAGACGCAGGGTCTCCGCAGTCAGCAGGCTGGCGCACATGATGGGCAGGGCTGCATTCTTGGCACCGGAGATGCGCACTTCGCCGCGTAACGGGATGCCGCCTTGAATGGCTAATTTTTGCATTGGGTGATCTTCTTCGCCGTCGACGCGGCGCTTATGGTGTGGATGAGTGGCTCAAAGGCAGCGTGTCGGCCACCCCATACAAGGCGGCGAGACTGCGCAACCCGTCGGGAGCGTTGACGATGACCAGTTTCGCCTGATGGCGCTGGGCGTTGCGCAGCCACCCCAGCAGCAGGCTCACCGCAGCAGAATCGGCCGCTTCGACCTGGGCCATGTCGATGGTCCAGTCCTTGCCTTCCAGCGGCTGCATGGCCTCGGCAAAGCTGGCGCCGATGGTATCCATCGTCAGCCGGCCGGACACCCGCATCAGGCTGCCTTCGCGCTGGATCACTTGTTGCCCGCCTTCTCGGCCACCGCAGCATTGGAGGCGGCGGACTGGTTCTTCTCGACCAGCGTCTTGATCAGGCCGTCGATGCCGGCCTGCTGGATCTGGTCGGCGAATGTGCTGCGATAGCTGGTCACCAGGCTCACGCCTTCCACGGTCAGGTCATACACCTTCCAGCCGTTCGGCATCTTTTCCATGTCGTAATCCACCAGCACCGGCTGTTGCGAACTGCCCGGCTTGACGATGGAAGTCTTGACGGTCACTTCGGTCGCAGCGGCATCCAGCTTGAGCGGCTTGATCTCGACAACCTGGTCGCGATAGGAAGTGAATGCCTTGGTATAGGTGCGCACCAGCAGGATGCGAAATTCGTTCATCAACGCCTGCTTCTGCTCCGGCGTCGCGGTACGCCAGGACTTGCCCACCGCCAGGCGCGTCATGTGCTCGAAGTTGAAATGGGGCAGGACCTTCGCATCCACCAGTTCCAACATTTTTTTCTGGTTGCCGGCGCGCAGCTCCTGATCCTTGCGCACGACATCCAGCACCTCGCGTACCGTTTCCTTGATCAGCACATCGGGATCAGGCACATCGGCGCGCACCGTCTGCGCCAGAGACAGCAGCAACACACCGGACAACAGCACGAACATCTTTTTCATGGTCTTCTCTTTCCGTTCCGTAAATCACTTCTTCGAGTCGGTACTGTTATAGAGGAACTTGCCGATCAGATCCTCCAGCACCACCGCCGATTGCGTCTTCTTGAATTCGTCGCCATTCTGCAGCATCTTGTCGTCCCCGCCGGGGATCAGCCCGATGTACTGCTCGCCCAGCAATCCGGAAGTCAGGATATTGGCGAATGTGTCCTTGGGGAACTGGTAACGCTTGTCGATGCTCATGGTCACCTTCGCCTCATAACGGTCGGTATCCAGCACGATGCTGGTCACGCGCCCGACCAGCACGCCGGCACTCCTGATCGAAGCAGTCGGTTTCAGGCCGCCGACGTTGGTAAAGTGCGCCTGCAGCTGATACGTATCCGACACGTTATACGTGCTCAGATTGCCGACCTTGAGCGCCAGCACCACCAGCGCCGCAATGCCCGCCACCACGAATGCGCCTACCCATAAATCCAATGTAGTCCGTTCCATAACACTAATCCCCTCGAAACATGAACGCGGTCAAAATAAAATCCAGCATCAGGATGACCAGCGACGATTGCACCACCGTGCGCGTGGTCGCCCCCGAAACACCCTCTGCCGTGGGCGGCGCGTCATAGCCCTCGAACAGCGAAATCACCGTCACCGCCACGCCGAACACGAAACTCTTGATGACGCCGTTCAGCACGTCATGCTGGAAATCCACTGCCGATTGCATTTGCGACCAGAACGAACCCTCGTCCACGCCGATCAGCACCACCCCCACCACGTAACCGCCGAACACCCCCATCGCGGAAAACATGGCGGCCAGCAAGGGCATGGAGATCACCCCCGCCCAGAAACGCGGCGCCACCACGCGCGCGATCGGGTTCACCGCCATCAGTTCCATCGCGTCGATCTGCTCGGTAGCCTTCATCAGGCCGATCTCGGCCGTCATCGCCGACCCCGCACGGCTGGCAAACAGCAGGGCTGCCAGCACGGGCCCCAGTTCGCGCACCAGGCTCAGCGCCACCAGCGACCCCAGCGCCGATTCGGAACCGTAGCGCTTGAGCGTCTCATATCCCTGCAGCCCCAGCACCATGCCGACGAACATGCCGGCCACCAGGATGATGATGAGCGACATCACGCCGGAAAAGAACATCTCGCGCACCGTCAGGCGGAAGCGGCGGAAGCTCATGCCGGAGTAGAACAACGTCATCAGGAAGAACCGCGCGCCGTAACCGGTACGCCAGACGGCGTTGATCACGCGTTTTCCGATGCCACGCAGACTGCGGACTATAGCCATCAGGCATGCACTCCCAAATCGGTGTTGAAATCGTTGCCGGGATAATGGAACGGTATCGGCCCGTCCATCTCGCCGTGCACAAACTGCTTCACGAACGCCTCGCCGGAGGCGCGGATATCGTCCGCCGAGCCTTCCGCGATGATCGCGCCGTTGGCAACAAAATAGACGTAATCCACGATCTTCAGCGATTCCTGCACGTCGTGCGTCACCACGATGGAGGTCGCTCCCAGCGCATCGTTCAGCTTGCGGATCAGCTCGCCCACCACCGTCAGCGAGATCGGGTCCAGCCCGGCAAACGGTTCGTCGTACATGATCAGCATCGGGTCCAGCGCGATGGTGCGCGCCAGCGCCACGCGTCGCGCCATGCCGCCGGAAAGCTCGCCCGGCATCAGGTCCTGCGTGCCATACAACCCCACCGCGTGCAATTTCATCATCACCAGGTCGCGGATGATCTCTTCCGGCAGATCGGTATGCTCGCGCATCTGGAACGCCACGTTGTCGTACACCGTCATGTCGGTGAACAGCGCGCCGAACTGGAACAGCATCCCCATCTTGCGACGCATCGCGTACAGCCCCTCCCGGTCGAGTTCGTGGATCACCTGTCCATCCACCTTCACATACCCCCCGGTCGGCTTGAGCACCCCGCCGATATGGCGCAGCAAGGTCGTCTTGCCGCAACCGCTCAGCCCCATGATGGCGATCAGCTTCCCTTTCGGAAAGGACATGTTGATGCCTTTCAGGATCGGACGGCTGTCATAGGCGAAATTGACGTCACGGACTTCCACCAGAGGTGCGGACACTGGATAACCTATCGCTCGTTGAAAGAGGGGCGCATTCTAAACTACGCCACCGCAACTTGGAAACACGCCGAAACTTGAGCTCCATGCGATTGCGGGCTATCCTGCATGCGTTACACATATCTCATTGGCCACTTTCAGGATAACAGCGTGACACTCCCTGCCCTACTCATCGTCGATGACGATCCGCTCATCCGTGATTCCTTGCGGCTCATTCTGGCCGATGAATTCGACATACACCTCGCCGAAGACCGCGCGCAAGCCATCCGCCTGCTGCGCGACATGAGCAGCCCGCCGCAACTGGCGCTGGTCGATCTCGGCCTGCCGCCCACGCCGCACCGCCCGGAAGAGGGCTTCCGCCTCATCACCGAACTGCTGGCGCATGCACCCAACATCAAGGTCATCACACTGTCCGGACAGAACGAGGAAAGCAATGCGCGGCACGCACGCACCCTCGGCGCCATCGAATTCGTCGCCAAACCCTGCGGGCCGGAGACCTTGCGCGCCCTGCTGCGCGATGCGCTGCGCATCCAGCAAAGCGAACAGTCCGGCCTCACCGACAGCCAGTCGCTGTTCGGCATCATCGGCAACAGCCAGCCCATCCAGGCGATGCGCAGCCAGATCGAGCTGTATGCCCAGACGCCTTACCCGGTGCTGATCGAAGGCGAGTCGGGCAGCGGCAAGGAGCTGGTCGCTGCCGCCCTGCAACGCCTGAGCGGCAAACCCGACACGTCCTACGTCGTGCTCAACTGCGCCGCCATCTCGCCCAACCTGCTGGAATCCACGCTGTTCGGGCATGCCAAGGGATCGTTCACCGGCGCGACCAGTGCGCAACCGGGCTTTTTCGAAAGGGCCGAGAACGGCACCCTGTTCCTCGACGAGATCGGCGAGATGCCGCCGGAACTGCAGGCCAAATTGCTGCGCGTACTGGAGAACGGCGAATACCAGCGCGTCGGCGAGGCAATCACGCGCAAAAGCAATGCGCGCATCGTCGCCGCCACCAACCGCGACCTGAAGCTGGCAGTACGCAGCGGGACCTTCCGCAACGACCTGTATCACCGCCTGAGCATCTTCACCATCCAGGTGCCGCCGCTGCGCACACTGGGTGAGGACAAGATGCTGCTGCTGGAGCACTTCAGCAGCTTCTACGCCATGCAGGCGCAGCGCCCGCCGTTCAAGCTCGATCCGTCCGCGCAGCAAGCCTGGAAGCTTTATTCCTTCCCCGGCAACACCCGCGAACTGCGCAACATCGTCATCCGCCTGACCACCAAGTATCCCGGCATCGAGGTCAATCTGCATCAGCTGGAGGCCGAATTCGACCCGCAGCCGGAAGGCGCGGGAAGTACTCCGTCCGACCAGTCCGCCGAAGCCCGGCAAGTCTTGCTGCAAGGCGGATTCGATCTGGACGACCTGCTGATGGGCTATACTTCCCGCTATATCGACGCCGCCATGGAGCTGGCGCACGGCAACGTCAGCGAGGCGGCCAAGCTGCTGGGAATAGCGCGCACGACGCTGTACAGCCGCATGGAAGCGGTGCAAAAACACAAAGCGCAGAAATCACAGTAAAGCAGAATTCACAGCATAAAGGGGACAGCAGATGTATCTGGAGCATTTCGGCCTGACCGAGCCGCCTTTCAAGATTACTCCCGTCACCGAATTTTTCTTCTCCGGCGCCAATCGCGGCGAGATACTCGATGCCCTGGTCTACGCCATCACCGACGGCGAAGGCATCGTCAAGATCAGCGGCGAAGTCGGCAGCGGCAAGACCATGCTGTGCCGCATGCTGCTGGAACGCCTGCCCGCCAACATCAAGGCCATCTACCTGGCCAACCCCAGCATGTCGCGCGACGAACTGCTCTATGCCATCGCCGACCGTCTCGACCTCAACCTCGAGGGACAGCGCGTCAACGTCATCCTGCAGTCCCTGCTCAACCAGCTGGAAGCCATGTACGAACGCGGCGAGCGCTGTGTGGTGCTGGTGGACGAGGCGCATGCGATGCCGCTGGAAACGCTGGAAGAGTTGCGCCTGCTGTACAACCTGCAGGTCGGCAAACACAAGCTGATCCAGATCGTGCTGTTCGGGCAGCCCGAGCTGGACGAAAAGCTGGACCAAAGCAACATGCGCCAGCTGAAGGACCGCATCGTGCACCACTTCAGCATCCTGCCGATCTCGCGCAAGGTAATCGACGACTACCTGATGTTCCGCATGCGCGCCGCCGGTTACAAGGGCCCGGACATCTTCTCTCCCGCCGCCGTGCTGCTCATCGGCAAGGCCTCGCAGGGACTGATGCGCCGGGTCAACATCCTGGCCGACAAGGCCCTGCTCGCCGCTTTCGTCGAAAACACGCACAAGATCGAAGTGCGCCACGTCCAGGCCGCCATCCGCGACAGCGAGATGGTGCCGATGAACAGCTGGCTCAACCGCAAGAGCATCTCGATGGCAGGCGGCACCGCCCTGTTCGCCGCCACCCTGGCGGGGGCAGGCTGGTTCATGGGACAAAGCTCCCACCATCTGGAGCCGGCAGAAACGCAACGCATGGCCGCAACGCAGCCGATCACCGTCACTCCCTCCCAGCCTGCACCAGCCGCTTCCTCGGTCATAGCGGCTTCCGCTGCAGCCCCCGCGTCCGAAGTTGCACCAGCCTCCGCCGTCGCCGAGGTTGCCAATGTCGTACTGCCCCTCGACCACACGCTGACCCTTCCCGCCGAGCAGGAGCATGCGGCACAGCAACGCAATGCCCAGCCCAGACAGGCTGCCGCAGCCGTCGCAGCAAAACCGGCAGCCCACAAGGACATCTCGCTCATGCAGCAGCGGCTCGACGCAACGCGCGACGCACTGTCGGCGGCCACCGCAGGAGAGACCAGCATCCAGCTGTTCTATACCGATGACGTTCGCCCAGAACGCATGGAACGTTTCCTCATACGCGCTCAAAAACTGGGGATACTTGCCAAGATATACATCGTACCGATCAAGCTCAGCGGCAAGGATGGATACCGCGTGCTATATGGGCTCTACGGCAGCAGCAACGAAGCACGCGCAGGCATGGAACACTTGCCGCAACGATACAAGGAAGCTTTCGCACCGACCCTGTACTTGCTAGATGGCTCGCAGAATATGCCCTAAGCGATTGTATATAGGCCAAATGACATATTGCCCTACTCGGAAAATGATGTTACTTTGCGCCATGTCAAGGGGGATATCGAAAAAATGAAGTTCACGCGCGTACCATTGTATCTGGCCTGTATCTCGCTCGCCGCCTGCGGCACCAAGACGTTTACCCCATCCGACAAACATCTCCAGCAGAGCGACGAAGCCCATATCCCGGCTGGCGCCATCCCCCCCACCAGCAAGCTTTCAGTCGTCCTCCCGCCCCCCAAACCCGCAGCGAAAGTCGAAACCTACAGCGTAGTCGTCACCAGTACCCCGGCGCGCGAAGTGCTGTTCGCACTGGCGCGCGATGCCAAGATCAATATCGATGTCGGCCCCGGCATCGAGGGCCTGGTCACGCTCAACGCCATCGACCAGACCCTGCCGCAGATACTGGATCGCATCTCCAAACAGGTCGACATGCGCTACACCATCGAGAACGGCAACCTGTTCGTCGAGGTGGACAAACCGTTCCTGAAGACCTACAAGATTGATTTCATCAACATGTCGCGCTCGGTCTCGAGCAAGATATACACTTCCAGCCAGATCGGCGGAACGGCCGGCGGCGCTGGCGGAACTGCGGGATCCACCACCGGCGGGAATACGGCGTCGACCATCGTTTCCAGCGAAACCAAGAACAACCTGATGGACAGCCTGGTCGAGAACGTCCGCGCCATCATTGCCGATGAAGACCGCATCCGGTACACCGAAAGAGTCGAGCTGCGCAACGAAATGGCTGCCGCCGCCCGCGGCACCGGCGGTGTCTCCGCCAACAGCAGCATCGCCTCCGGTTCGGGCAGCGGCAAAGGTCCGGCCAGCAAGACCGGCGGCGGCGTTTCCGGCTCCGGGAACGAGGACGTGAACAGCCAGGCATCGACAGTGCAGCAGACCGCCAAGTACGAGCCTGCCGTGAACATCAATGCCAACAAGGAAACCGGCGTGCTGATCGTGCGCGCCACCGCTCGCCAGCACAAGAAGATTCAGGAATTCATCGACAAGGTCATGTCGACGGCGCGCCGGCAGGTGCTGATCGAAGCGACCATCGCTGAAGTCACGCTGAGCAGCAACTACCAGCAAGGCATCAACTGGTCCGCGCTGGCCACGGGCGGAAAAGGCTTCTCGCTGGTCCAGCAAGGCACGGCCGCTCTGCCGGCCGCCAATACCGGCAGCATGGCGGTGTTGAGCTACAGCAATCCCACCTCCAAGTTCGGCAATTTGTCCGGCGCCGTGCAGTTGCTCGACTCGTTCGGCGATGTGAAGGTGCTCTCCAGCCCCAAGCTGAGCGTGATGAACAACCAGACCGCGACCCTCAAGGTGGTGGACAACAAGGTCTATTTCTCCATCACCGTCACCCCCGGCATGACCTCGGTCAACGGCAATACGCCGCCGGTTTATACGACCACCCCGATTCCGGTTGCGGTCGGCTTCACCATGAACGTGACCCCCGAGATCAATGACTCGGACTACGTAACGATCAATGTGCGTCCGACCATCACGCGCATCATCGACTATGTGAACGATCCCAATCCGAGCCTGGCATTTCCATGCGGTACCGGCACAACATGCTCCGTAGCCCCCATTGTTAACAGGGTCCCGGAAATCCGCACCCGCGAAATGGAATCCATCATCCGCGTGAACAGCGGCCAGATCGCCGTGCTGGGCGGCCTGATGCAGGACGAGATCAACAACCTGTCCGACGGCATCCCGGTGCTGGACAGCATCCCCTTCCTCGGCAACCTGTTCAAGAACCGCAATGACACCAGCGCCAAGACCGAACTAGTCATCTTCCTGCGCCCGGTGATCATCAAGGATGCCAGCATGGAAGGCGATTACAGCGCATACCGCAGCAACCTGCCGGATGCGAACTTCCTCAAGCCTGAAGACGAGAAAGCGAAGCCATGAGCCTGCTACTCGACGCACTCAACAAGAAGTCCGGAGACAAATCGCAAGGCACCGGCCTTTCCAACCTGACGCTGGAGGATGCCCCTGCACCGCGAGCCGCGGCCGCCTCGACCTCATCGTCGGCCAGTGCATCGAGCCGCAGCGCCGGCGAGACCATGTTCGCCGCCAAGAAGAAGAAACCGGCCGGGCGCAGCTGGAAGCTGGGACTGGTGCCCACGACCCTGCTGATCGCGCTGGTGTTCGGCTCCGGTTATGGATATTACGTCTGGCTGCAGATCTCTCCCGCCAGCCAGCCCAAGCTGGTACAGCGCGCTGCGCCCCCGCCAGCGCCGCCCGTGGCAGCAGCAGCGCCCGCACCGGTCAAGGTCGCCACGCAGGCACTGGTTCCGTTCATTCCGCCACAGGAGAAGACGGCGCCGGCCGAGCCCGATCAGCCGATGGTTGCAGCTCGCAACGAGGAATTCGATGCGCCGCGCAACAAACCGAAAGTCAGCACCCCCTACAACAGGCCCGCGACAAATGACATCGTAGTCAAGCGCAAGGTGGAAACGGACACGATCACGCCGGCACTGCTCGACGCCTATCAGGCCTACCAGCGCAGCGACTACGCCACAGCCACGCAAGGATACCGCGAGGTACTGAGCAAGGACGCGCATAACCGCGATGCCCTGCTCGGCCTGGCCGCCATCGCACAACAGCAGGGCCAGAACGAAACGGCACAGCACTATTACCGCGAACTGCTGGTGCTCGATCCGCGCGACCCCGCAGCCCAGGCCGCCTTGATGACTTATTCGAACGATACCGGCAATACGGAAAGCCGCCTCAAGCTGTTGCTGGCCGAACAGCCACGTTCCGCCGCACTGCATTTCGCGCTCGGCAACTACTACGCAGAACAGTCGGGATGGGGCGATGCGCAGCAATCCTATTTCAACGCACACACGCTGGAACCGGCCAATGCCGAATTCACTTTCAACCTGGCGGTCAGCCTGGATCATCTGGGACAGCGCAAACTCGCTGCGCAATACTATCAGCAGGCATTGCAGCTCGACGTTTCCGGTCGCTCCGGCTTCGACCACGCACAGGCACAACAACGCCTGAACGAGTTGACGGCCGCCAAATAAGGAAGAAGATGGCTGCACCGCAACAACAGACCCAGCAGCCCATCGGGCACCTGCTGATAGCGAAGGGGGTGATCAGCGAGGATCAGCTTCGCATCGCCACCCAGGAACAGAACAAAACGCCGCAACCGCTGGGGCGCCTGCTGGTTCGTCTCGGCTTCCTTTCCGAAGCGACCATACGCGACGTGCTGTCCGAGAATCTGGGGCAGGAAAGCGTCGACCTGGCCAATGTCCTCGTCGATCCCGCAGCCATCGGCCTGGTACCCAAGGAAATCGCCCGCCGCTACATCCTGTTGCCCCTGTCTGTCGACGCAGCCAACAAGATCCTGACCATCGCAATCGCCGATCCGGACAACATCATCGCGCTCGACCAGGTGCGCGCCCTGCTGCGCGACGAATACCGACTCGTCACCCAGCTCGCCAGCGAATCGGACATCCTGCGCTCCATCGACCAGTACTACGGTTTCGAGCTTTCCATCGACGGCATCCTGCACGAGATCGAGCCGGGCGAGATGGACCACCAGAACCTGCAGCAGGGCGTGAACGAGTTCAGCCAGCCGGTGGTCCGCCTGATCGACGCCCTGCTCACCGAAGCCGTCCAGATGGGGGCCTCGGACATCCACTTCGAACCGGAGAGCAGCTTCCTGCGCATCCGTTATCGCGTCGACGGCGTACTGCGCCAGGTGCGCAGCCTGCACAAGAGTTTCTGGCCGGCGATGGTCGTGCGCCTGAAAGTGATGAGCGGCATGAACATCGCCGAGACGCGTGCGCCGCAGGACGGACGCATCTCGCTGCGCCTGTCCGGACGCCCCATCGATTTCCGCGTCGCATCGCACCCCACTTCCTACGGCGAGAACCTGGTGCTGCGTATCCTCGACCGACAGAAAGGCATCGTGCCGATCAACCAGATCGGGCTGGATGAAGCGGCCCTGAACACGCTCAAGGCCATCGTCGCCAAACCCGAAGGCATCGTGCTGGTCACCGGCCCGACCGGCAGCGGCAAGACCACCACGCTGTATTCGGTGCTTAACCACGTCAACACCGAGTCGGTGAACATCATGACGCTGGAGGACCCGGTGGAATATCCCATCCCGCTGATCCGCCAGAGCTCGGTGAACGAAGCGGCGAAACTGGATTTCGTCAGCGGCATCCGATCCCTGATGCGCCAGGACCCCGACATCATCCTGGTCGGCGAGATCCGCGACCAGCCGACCGCCGAAATGGCGTTCCGCGCGGCCATGACGGGCCACCAGGTGTATTCGACACTGCACACCAACTCGTCCATCGGCGCGATCCCGCGCCTGCTCGACATCGGCATCCTGCCCGACATCATGGCGGGCAACATCATCGGCATCATCGCCCAGCGCCTGGTGCGCGTGCTGTGCAAGCATTGCAAATACCCGTACCACCCGGACCACTCCGAATGCAAGATGCTCGGCGTGCGGCACGACGAGAACATCACCATCTATCGCGCCGCCGGCTGCGACATCTGCCAGCACCAGGGTTATACCGGGCGCCAGGCGATCATGGAGATACTCAGGATGGACAGCGACCTGGATGACCTGATCGCGCGCCGCGCCAGCATCCGCGACCTGAAGAACGCCGCGCTGGAACGCGGCTTCCGGCCGCTGGCCCAGGACGGTATCCGGCGCATCCTGCAAGGCGTCACCTCCATCGCCGAAGTGGCGCGCGTGGTCGACCTCAGCGACCGGATGTAACCAGGATCATGGCGCTCTACTCCTACAAGGCCATCGACAGCAACGGCAAGTCCGCCAAGGGATTGCAGGACGCCGCCAACCTGATCGACCTAGAGCAGCGCCTGAAGCGCGCGGGACTGGACCTGATCAGCGGCAAGGAAGAAGAGAACAAGGTCAGCTTTGGCAGCAGCAGGATCAAGCGCGCCGACCTCATCACCTTCTTTTTCAACCTCAACCAGCTGGTCCGTGCCGGCGTACCGCTGCTGGAATGCCTGGCCGACCTGCGCGACACCATGGAAGAAGCCACTTTCCGCGAGATCATCGCCAACATGGTGGAATCCATCGAGAGCGGCAAGAAACTCTCGCAGGCCATGGCGGAGCATCCCAACGCCTTCGACAAGATCACTGTCAGCCTCACGCGCGCCGGCGAGGACAGCGGACGCCTGGTCGACGTGTTCAACCATCTCACCGAGTCGCTCAAATGGCAGGACGAGATGGCCTCGCAGACCAAGAACATGATGATCTATCCCGCCTTCGTCGGCACGGTGGTGCTGGCCATCACCTTCTTCCTGATGATCTACCTGGTGCCGCAACTGGTCGGCTTCATCAAAGGCATGGGCCAGGATATCCCGATACAGACGCGCATGCTGCTGGCGACCTCCGCCTTCTTCGTCAACTTCTGGTACGTCATCCTGCTGACGCCGCCAGTGCTGTTCGGCATCTACAAGGCAGCCCTCATCACCAATCCCGGCCTGCAGTACCACCTGGACAACCTCAAGCTGCACATCTGGCCGACCGGCCCCATCCTGCGCAAGATCATCCTGGCGCGCTTCGCCAACACCTTTGCCATGATGTACAGTTCCGGCATCACCATCCTCGACTGCATCGCCAACTCGCGCGACCTGGTGAACAACCAGGTCATCGCGCAAAGCCTGCAGAACGTGATGCGGGAGATCGAGGCCGGCAAGAATCTGACGCAAAGCTTCCAGCAGACCGGCATCTTCCCGCCGCTGGTGGTACGCATGCTGAAAGTGGGCGAAGCCACCGGCCAGCTCGACCAGGCACTGCTCAATGTCAGCTACTTTTACGACCGCGACGTGAAAGACTCGATCAAGAAGGTACAAGTGATGATCGAGCCGACCATGACCATCATCCTCGGGGCACTGCTGGGATGGGTTATGCTGTCGGTGCTCTCCCCCATCTACGACATCATCAGCAAGGTGAAAATCTAAATGGCCCGCACCCTGCTCTTCCTCAGCGCCGATTCCTTCCACGCCTCCATCTGGCAGGGCGGCAAGCTGGGCGCACCGCAATATTTCGCCAACAACTCGAACGGACGCGAGGATTTCTCCAATTTCCTGAAAGATCATCGCGACCCGGCCTACCTGCTGGTGGACGTAATCGAAGAAGACTTCCGGCTGGAAGTCGTACCGCACCTGTCCGGATCGGCCCGCAAGAGCCTACTGGAACGCAAGTTCGAACAGTTCTACCGCGGCACCCAGTTCCACCAGGCCACCCTGCTACAACGCCAGGCAGAAGGCCGCCGCGACGACGAGATGCTGTTCTCGGCGCTGACCAACCCGCAGCGCATCTCGCCCTGGCTGGACGCCCTGCAGGCGAACCACATCCCGCTGATCGGCATCTATTCGCTGCCCAACATCAGCGCCCCCCTGATCAAGGCCATCCACTCGGACCATGTGCTGCTGCTCTCGTGGGAAAAAGATGCCGGACTGCGGCAAACCTACTTCAACGCCAAGCGGCTGCATTTTTCGCGCCTGATCCCGATCAACAGCAATAGTTCGTTCAACGAATCCGTGGTGAACGAAACACCGCGCACCCAGCAATACCTGAAGAGTCTGAGCCTGCCCCCGCCGGGAGAAATCCTGGACGTCTACATCATCTGCGATGCCAACGACCGGCTCGTCTTGCAGGGACGCCTCGAAGACGACAGCGAACTGCGCTACACCTATCTCGACATCCACGATCTCGGCAAGCGCTTCAAGGCGAAGAACGATTACACCGATTCCGATGCCACACCGCTGCTGCTGCACCTGCTCGCCAGCAAACCGCCGGCCAGCCATTACGCCAATTCCGAACATACGCACTTCCATTGGTTATGGCGGTTGCGCCGCATCCTGTTTGGCACTGCCGCAGCGATCACGCTGGTCAGCCTGCTGCTGAGCGGCACCGAATTCATGCAGAGCCGCGACTATATCGCGCAGACTGAACCGCTCAACATGCAGACGGCGCACGTCAAACAGCAGACGCAGGAGATTCAGCGCACGTTCGCCAACACCACCGTTCCCGCCGCCGACATGAAGACGGCCGTACTACTGGCACGCAAGCTGAATCAGTATGCGGCGTCACCGGCCGACATCCTGCGACCGCTGACGCTCACGCTGGACAAGTTCACGCAGATCAAGGTCGACAAGCTTGCCTGGCAGAGCAGCGCGGCCGATGCCGCTCCTTCCGCCTACCCGGCACAGGTAATCACGTTCGACGGCAGCCTTGTCGACTTCGGCAGCGAATACCGCAAGGCCATCAACTACCTCGACAGCTTCCAGCAAGCGCTCACCGCACAGGGGTATACTGTCAGCGTGCTGAAACAGCCGCTGGATGTCAGCTCGAAAGGCAGCATCAGCGGGGACGCGCAAAAGAACGATGGCAGCCCCGCACAGTTCACGCTGAAGATCATCTGGAGACAGAAAGAATGAAACTCTCCAAAGCCGACCTGCCGGAACTCAAATGGAGCCTGCTCGCCTTCCTGCTCAGCCTCGTGCTGGCCGGCGCGCTCATTAGCGCCAGCGAAGGCTATCTGGCGCAATCGCTAAAGGACCGCCAGGCCGCACAGAAACAGCTGACCGATGCACGCACCCAGCTCATCGCCGCGCAGAGCGACCAGGAAAACATGTCCTCCTACGCCATGGAATACAACGCCCTGCAGGCACAGAAAGTCATCGGAAACGAACAGCGGCTGGACTGGATCGAAGGGTTGGAGAAACTGCGCCTGCAAGGCACCGTGCTCGACCTCAAATACACCATCGCGCCGCAGCAGGCTTTCGTGCCAAAACCGCCGCTGGATAGCGGCAACTTCCAGCTCAGCCGCAGCAGCATGACGCTGCATCTCGACCTGCTGCATGAAGAACAGCTGCTGCACCTGCTGAACAACATGCAGCAGCAGATGAGCGGCTGGTTCATGCTGGACGGCTGCACGCTCTCGCGCAACGGGACGGCGGACGAACTCGCGCCGCTCAAGGCCGAATGCACGGGCGGCTGGTTCACCATGAAGAACAAGGGGGCGCCATGAATAACCTATGTCATTCCGGCCCTTCGACAAGCTCAGGACAGGCTGCCCTTCGGTCAGGCCGGAATCCAGCGAACAAAACAATGCTTCTGGCTTTCATGCTAATAGCGGCTTCCATATGGCATGAAAGTGTTAACGCGGCCGAGCTCGGCCGCCTGTTCTATACCCCGCAGCAGCGCCAGCAACTGGACGTCGGTGAACGCAACAGCGGCGGCGGTGGCAGCACTTCGGACAACGTGCGCCGCAACTACATCATCGTCAACGGCGTCGTGCAGAAGAAGGGCGGCAACCGTACCGTATGGATCAACGGCACTGCGCAGGCTGCCGAACGCGGCAACGACAGGAACCCGGCCAGCGTGCCCGTCACCGTACCCGGCAAGCCGCGGCCTGTGCAGCTCAAGGTGGGCGAACGGCTCATGCTCGAAGCACCCGCACCTGAAGAGCCTCAATAAACAGGGCGCGCACCATGCTTTACTTGCGCACATCTCGGCTCGTTCAGCGTCAACATGGGGCGGCATTCATCATCATGCTGGTCATCCTGATCATGGGCGTGTCAGCATATCTGGTCAGCGCCCTCAGCAAAGTTACCCTACAAACTGCTCGCAACGAGAAAAGCAGCGATCTGCTTGCTCAAGCAAAAGAAATCGTGATTGGTTATGCCGTCAATGGTACCGGCGGAACGCGGCCCGGCGATCTGATGATACCGGATGTCTTGAGCTCAACAGAAACACCACCATACAACTACGATGGCGCAACCGAAGGCGGTTGTCTTGATGCCAGTAAGACCTCAAGCACGCCCATTCCCGGATTGCCCGTCATAGGCGGCGGGGCGTCCAATTGGACCAACATGCGTTGCCTGGGCCGCATGCCATGGAAAAGCTTTAATGTCCCCCTTGGATCGCCCTCCGAGAATGACCCAACTGGTTTCATGCCTTGGTATGCCGTTTCAGCCAATCTGGTCGATCCCACTCACGTTACCCCCCTCAACTCAGAGCTGCTAAATACCGACAACACCCTGCACGGCCCCAACAATTACCCGCCCCCTCCCCATCCCTGGCTGACCGTGCGCGACATGAACGGCAATGTACTCAGCGATCGCGTGGCTTTCGTCATCATGATCCCGGGAGCCACACTGCCCGGCCAGTCGCGCCCTCTGTCGGCCAGCCAGGGGGGGCCTGGACTGGGAGGAGCGAATCAGTATCTCGACAGCATCACTGTTCCACCGACCTGCACTGCACCCTGTGTGCCCGGAACCTACAATAATTTTGACATGGACGATGATTTCATCATGGGGGACGAACACCGCTGGATAGCCTCCCCATCCAACCCCAGTCAACAGATTGAAGATCCCAACTATCATTTCAATGACAAGTTGCTCTACGTCACCATCGACGAATTGATGCCCCTCATCGAGAAGCGTATTGCCCGTGAAGTGAAGGGTTGCCTGGATAGTTATGCATCCGCCATCGGCAATACGAATTACAGATACCCTTGGGCGGCTCCTGTCACTGATAACACCCTATTTCCAGTAAATCTTGGTGACCCGAGTCGCCCTGGTGCATATGGCACGAATTTCGGCAGGATTCCGGAAAGTCTGGACACTAGCACCGGCGGCGGCGGCCCCCCTCCGACCGGAATCTTGCTCACTTACATTCAAGCCGTGCAAACCGCGTTGAACAACTATCTCGCCAATCCGAATTCGACGACGCTATCAACTCTTCGAAACAAAGGCGATACGTTAAAAGACTACGCACAGTCAATAGGCCAAGCCACCACCGATCCTGCACGCGCAGCCGGAATCACGGCCGACAATTGCACAGGCATGTCTTGCACCTCGACACTCCAGAGCCAACTCAATACAGCCATGGGTGGCGGAACACCGGACTCATCCATGCCTGCAAACTGGACCACAACGGCGTGCATCTCATTATTCACCTCACCGGGATCATATTGGGCTGACTGGCGCAACCTGGTTTTCTATCAAGTTTCCACAAACTACCAGCCGGGCGGTGGAGCAAATGCGCTATTGCAGATTAGTGGCTCAGGCAATCCGAATGGCGGGAACGGGACCTACCGCGCAAGCGTTATCCTGGCCGGGAAGAAACTGGGAACGCAAACACGCGCCAACCCTTACGTCGACCCACCGAATGACTATCTCGCAAATCCAATCTCGGAATTTTCAACCGACCCGCTATTCGTGACCAATGCGCACAGCGATTCGACCCTGACAACCACATTCATAACCTACAAGACTTCCGATCCCTATTACCAGAACGTCAATGATTTGGCGTTATGTCTGGATGGCAAAGGGATAAATCCGACTTCACAATGTAACTGATATGAATCTGAGACCTGCTCCCCCCTGGCACCAAAAAGGATTTAGCCTCATCGAGATGGCGATAGTGCTAGTCATCGTCGCCGTATTGCTTGCCGGATTGCTGCCCACGATCTCCGGCCAGATGGAACAGCAGCGCCGTGCGGAAACACGCAAACAACTGGAGGAAATACGTGCGGCCCTGATCGGCTATGCCGCCACCCAGACCCCTCCCAGACTGCCTTGCCCAGCAAAACCGACACTTGCCACCGGTACTACCGGCGCTGGGGTGGCCGATTGCACCATTACCCCAACAAGAACGGGAGTACTGCCCTGGGTAACGCTGGGAACCAACGAAACCGACGCCTGGGGCAGACGATTTACTTACACTGTTGCATATTCCGGGGGGGGGGATTTCGCTACGTCGTTCACTCTCTCATCAACAGGCAATCTGAATGTGTTGAGCACTTCAACCGGAGTGTGCCCGAATGTTGGCTGCGTAGGCAGCAACATACCGGCCGTCATCATTTCGCACGGCCCCAACGGATTGGGCGCCTACACCCCGCAAGGAACCAAGCTCCCGAACAGCACCGACACTGGCGAACAAACCAATTATGCGGGTGGAATCACCTTTGTCAGCCAGGATCCCTCAGCAACCTACGACGATCTGGTCGTCTGGGTTTCACCCAACACGCTGTTCAACCGCATGGTCTCGGCCGGCAAGCTGCCTTAGGCCTTGCGCCAGACGGTGCCCTGCGGCCTGTCTTCCAGCACGATGCCCGCCTCCAGCAGCTCCTTGCGAATACGGTCAGCCTCGGCGAAGTTCTTGGCTTTCTTGGCGGCGATACGCGCTTCGATCTGGACACTGATCGAGGCGTCATCCAGCCCGCCCGCATTGGTCCCGCCTTGCAGGAATTCCTGCGCATCGCGCTGCAGCAGGCCCAGCACGCTGCCCAGCGCCTTGAGCTGAGCAGCCATTTGCGCCGACTGGCTGCGATTCGCTTCGTTGGCCAGGTCGAACAGCACCGCGACTGCTTCCGGCGTGTTGAAATCGTCGTCCATCGCAGCCTTGAAACGTTGTGCGTGTTCCTCTTTCCAATCCACTGCCGGTGACGTGGCAGGCGCCAGCTTCAGCGCAGTATAAAGCCGTGTCAGCGCACCCTTGGCATCGTCCAGATGCGCATCGGAATAATTCAGCGGACTGCGGTAGTGCGCACGCAGGATGAAGAAGCGCACCACTTCGGCATCGTACTTCTTCAGCACTTCGCGGATCGTGAAGAAATTGCCCAGGCTCTTGGACATCTTCTCGTTGTCCACGCGCACGAAGCCGTTGTGCATCCAGTAGTTCACGTAGTGGCACTGGTGCGCCCCCTCGGACTGCGCGATCTCGTTCTCGTGATGGGGGAACTGCAGGTCGGCACCGCCACCGTGGATGTCGAAATGGTTGCCGAGGATGTCGGAAGCCATGGCCGAACATTCGAGATGCCAGCCGGGGCGCCCCTTGCCCCACTTTGAATCCCATTTCACCTCGTCCGCTTCGCTGTCCTTGGCATGCTTCCACAACACGAAGTCGAGCGGGTCGTGCTTGCCGGAAGCCACCTCTACCCGTTCGCCGGCGCGCAGGTCTTCCAGCGATTTGCCGGAGAGCTTGCCGTAGCCGTCGAACTTACGCACGGCATAATTCACGTCGCCGTCGGCCGCCTGGTAAGCCAGCCCGTTCTTTTCGAGTTGCGCAACCATCTCCAGCATCTGCGGCACGTACTGCGTGGCGCGCGGCTCATGATCCGGGCGCTGCACGCCGAGCGCATCGGCATCCTCGTGCATCGCGGCTATGAAGCGCTGCGTCAGCGCATGAATGGATTCCCCGTTCTCCGCCGCACGCTTGATGATCTTGTCGTCGATGTCGGTGATGTTGCGCACGTAGGTCACGTCGTAACCGGAAGCCTTGAGCCAGCGATAGACCATGTCGAACACCACCATCACGCGGGCGTGACCGAGGTGGCAGTAGTCGTACACGGTCATGCCGCATACGTACATGCGCACCTTGTTCGCTTCGATGGGCCTGAATTCCTGTTTGTCGCGGGCGAGGGTGTTGTAGATCTTCAGCATTTCTCTTTCCTGTGCCGTCATTCCGGCGCAGGCCGGAATCCAGCGGTTTTGATCAATATGCAGCTGGTTTTGTCCGTGCGTTGCACGGGTTGTTTTTATTGACTGGATACCGGCGTTCGCCGGTATGACGGGCCTAACATATCGAGTCGTACAAATCCTTCCAGTCTGGGTTGCTCTCTTCGATCAACTTCAATTTCCATGCACGCTGCCATTCCTTGATCGCCTTCTCACGCTGGATGGCCGACTCCATGGCTTCATGCACTTCGTACCAAACCAGTTGATCCACACCGTACTGTTTGGTGAAACCATCGACAACATGGCTCTTGTGCTCCCACACCCGTTTCACCAGATCCGAAGTGACTCCGACATACAAAGTGCCATTGCGTTTGCTGGCTAGCAGGTACACGCACGGCAGTGTGTTCATCAAGCCACCTGTCGGCAATTCCGTCATACCGGCGCATAACCAGCGACTTTGCTGGCGTTGTCTGCCAGCTTAGTCGAATGGCTAGTAGTTCCATCAGGCCGGTATCCAGCGGTTTTATTCAAAATGCAATTGGTGTTGTATCCGCTTCGCGGATGTACTTTCTTTCTAACTGGATTCCGGCCTGCGCCGGAATGACGATTACACCTGCTCCTTGGTCCACGAATCCTTCAGCGTGACGGTACGATTGAACACCAGCTTCTTGCCGGGCTGGTGATCGCGGCGGTCGGTGCAGAAGTAGCCCAGGCGCTCGAACTGGTAACGTGTTTCCGGCGCAGCATCTTTCACGCAGGCTTCTACCCAGCCCTGCACCACTTCCAGCGAATGCGGGTTCATGAACTCGAGGAAATCCTTCTCCTTGTCGGCATCCGGTTCCGGCACGGTGAACAGGCGGTCATACAAACGGATCTCGGCGGGCAGCGCATGCTCGCGCGACAGGAAATGGATCACGCCCTTCACCTTGCGGCCTTCCGGGTTCTTGCCCAGCGTGTCGTGGTCGATGCTGCACTTGAGCTCGACGACCTTGCCGGAAGCATCCTTCACCGCTTCGTCGCAGCGCATCACATAGCTGTGGCGCAGGCGGATCTCGCCGCCGAGCGTCAGGCGCTTCCAGCCGGCAGGCGGCACTTCGGTAAAATCGTCGGCCTCGATGAACAGTTCGCTGGAGAACGGCACCACGCGCTTGCCCAGCTCGGGCATGTTGGGATGGAAATCCGCCTCGCGCGTCTGCGCGCCGTCGGCATTGGTGATGGTGACCTTGAGCGGGTTGATGATGGCCATCACGCGGGGCGCGCGCAGCTCCAAATCCTCGCGGATCGCGCCTTCCATGATCGCCATGTCGACGATGTTCTCGCTCTTGGAAACGCCGATGCGCCTGGCGAATTCGCGGATGCCTTCCGGCGTGTAGCCGCGACGGCGCATGCCGCTGATGGTGGGCATGCGCGGGTCGTCCCAGCCGCTCACCTTCTTCTCGTTCACCAGTTGCAGCAGCTTGCGCTTGCTGGTGATGGTGTAGTGCAGTTCCAGGCGCGAGAACTCGTACTGGCGCGGGTGGCAGGGGATGGTAATGTTGTCCAGCACCCAGTCGTACAGCGGACGGTGATCCTCGAATTCCAGCGTGCAGATGGAATGGGTGATGCCTTCCAGCGCGTCGGAGATGCAATGGGTGTAGTCGTACATCGGGTAGATGCACCACTTGTCGCCGGTGCGGATGTGGTGCGCGCGGCGGATGCGGTAGATGACCGGGTCGCGCATGTTGATGTTGGGCGAACTCATGTCGATCTTGGCGCGCAGCACCATGGCGCCGTCGGCGAATTCGCCCGCCTTCATGCGCGTGAACAGGTCGAGGTTCTCGGCCACCGGACGGTCGCGGTTGGGGCTGTTCTTGCCCGGCTGGATCAGCGTGCCGCGGTATTCGCGCATCTGCTCCGGCGTCAGGTCGTCCACATAGGCCAGCCCCTTGTTGATCAGCTCCACCGCGTAGCTATACAGCGCATCGAAATAATCGGAGGCCCAGCGCACTTCGCCGTTCCACTGGAAGCCCAGCCAGCGCACGTCGTCCTGGATGGACTGCGCGTATTCCTCGCTCTCCTTCTCCGGGTTGGTGTCATCGAAGCGCAGGTTGCATTTGCCCTTGTAATCCTGCGCCAGACCGAAGTTCAGGCAGATCGATTTGGCATGACCTACGTGCAGGTAGCCATTGGGCTCCGGCGGAAAACGGGTGACGATGCTGTTGTGCTTGCCGGAGGCCAGGTCGCCGTCGATGATCGTGCGGATGAAGTTGGAAACGGGTGCGGCTGGAACGGGGGCATTGCTGCTCATGTTGTCTCAAGAAGTATCGACGATGAAGGTGCGGAATTCTACCCGAAAACAGCCCCAGCCACGCCGTCGCGCAAACCGTGTAAGGACGCCGCTTATTTGATAGAATCGCCCCCTCTTTGAATCGGCAGTGCCATTGCAACTTTTCCGGAATTCACCAACGATGAAAATGCTTAACCTGTTTAGCCGCGTCGCCGCATTGGGCATCCTGTTAGCGATCGCCATTCCCGCCCAGGCAGATGACCTGCAAGACGCCAACAAACTGTTCAAGCAGGGGCAGAACGCCCAGGCGCTGGAGAAGGTCAACGCCTTCCTCGCCACCAAGCCCAAGGATGCCCAGGGGCGATTCCTCAAGGGCCTGATCTTCGCCGAGCAAGGCAACACCGCCGACGCCATCACCGTCTTCAACGGCCTCACCGAAGACTATCCCGAACTGCCCGAACCCTATAACAACCTGGCCGTGCTCTATGCCGGCCAGGGCCAGTACGAAAAGGCCAAGAACGAGCTGGAAATGGCGATCCGCACGCACCCGAGCTACGCCACCGCGCACGAGAACCTGGGCGACATCTACGCCAAGATGGCCAGCCAGGCCTATGACCGCGCGTTGCAGCTGGACAAGGGCAACACCAACACACAGACCAAGCTGGCGCTGATCCGCGAACTGTTCAGCAAGAACGCACGCACCTCCGCCAAACCGGCCGTGATCGCAGCGGCCGATCCGGCACCGGCCACCGTCCCTGCTGCCGCGGTTTCTGCGCCGGTCGCCGTACCTGCCAGCGCGGTGACCGTCGCGCCGGCCGCAGCGACTCCGGCAGCCTCGCAGGTGGCCGCAAAACCGGCGGTGGCAACCGCAGTGGCCAGCGCCGATCCGGGCGCGGACGTGCTGAAAGCAACCAGGGACTGGGCCACCGCCTGGTCAGCCAAGAACAGCAAGAAATACCTGGCCTTCTACGCCAGGGAATTCAAGGTGCCGGGCGGCGAAAGCCGCAGTGCATGGGAAGCACAGCGCAAAGCGCGCATCGCCGCCCCCAAGACCATCCATGTCGAAGTGCATGACGCCAAGGTCAAGATGGCAGACGACAGCCATGCCAGCGTCAGCTTCAGGCAGACCTATCGCGCCAGCCACCTGAACGTCACCTCCAGCAAGACGCTGAGCTGGGTGAAGTCGGATGGCGCATGGCTGATTGCAGAAGAACGTTCCGGCAAGTGAACATGCCCAGCCGTTTGCTTCCGCTCCTGCTGCTCTGCTTTGCCGCACCCGCCCTGGCTGGGGAGTCGGTGTCGCGCGAACTGGAGCAGGGATTGGCCAAGAGCCTGCAGGCCGTAGGCGAGAACCACCTCGATGTGGCGCTGAACGAAGTCGATTCGCTGCTCAAGATCAATCCCAATTTCAAGCTGGCGCAACTGGTCAAGGGCGACCTGCTGCTGGCGCGCGCCAAACCGATCAGCGGCTTCGGCGATGCCCCGAACGCACCGCGCGACCGCATCCAGGACCTGCGCGAGGAAGCCGAGGCCAGGCTGCAACGCGTACAGCAGCAGCAGCCCATCGCCGTGCCCAAGTACCTGTGGCAGCTTTCACCCAGGCAGCGTTACGCAGTGGTGGTGGATACCGGCAAGTCCACGCTGTACCTGTTCGAGAACGTGAATGGCGAACCGCGCTATGTGTCCGATTTTTACATCAGCGTGGGCAAGAAAGGCGCGGACAAGGTCTCCGAGGGCGACCAGAAGACGCCGCTCGGCGTGTATTTCGTCAACGGCCGCCTGACCAAGGACAAGCTCACCGATTTCTACGGCCCCGTCGCCTACCCGCTCAGCTACCCCAACGAATGGGACAAGCGCGAAGGCCGCGACGGGCACGGCATCTGGCTGCACGGCACCCCCAGCGACACTTTCAGCCGCCCGCCGCGCGCCAGCAACGGCTGCGTGGTGCTGGCCAACAACGACCTCAACGAGATCGGCAGCCATCTGCAGATCGGCATCACGCCGGTGATCATCGCCAGCAAGATCGACTGGAGCAACGAGGCGGACCGCGCGGATCGCGCTTCCCTGCTAAAGGAAATCGAGCAATGGCGCAACGACTGGGCCAGCCGCGACACCGAAGCCTACCTCGCGCACTACGCGCATGACTTCTCCGCCGGCAACATGAACCTTGCCGCATTCGCGCAACAAAAACGCCTGGTCAATTCCGGCAAGACCTGGATCAAGGTCAGGCTGTCGGACGTCAGCATCTTCCCCTACCCCAGCCAGCCGGATCTGGTGGTGGTGAACTTCGAGCAGGATTACGACAGCAACAACCTTTCCAACCACATGAACAAGCGCCAGTACTGGATGAAACGCAACGGACGCTGGCAAATCGTCTACGAAGGAGCCGCCTGAAATGAACCTGATTCGCATCGCACTCGCATTCCTGCTGGCCGGACTGTGCGTCCTGCCGGCCCAAGCCGCATCTACACCCGCAACCAAAGGAAAAATGAAAATGGTAAAACTGCATACCAACAAAGGCGACATCACCCTGCAACTCGACGCGGAGAAGGCCCCCGTCACCGTCCAGAACTTCCTCGACTACGTGAACAGCGGCTTCTACAGCAACACCATCTTCCATCGCGTGATCCCCAACTTCATGATCCAGGGCGGGGGTTTCGAGCCGGGCCTGATCCAGAAAAAAACCAATGCTCCGATCAAGAACGAGGCAGCGAACGGCCTGAAGAACGACATCTACACCATCGCCATGGCGCGCACCGGAGATCCGCATTCCGCCACCGCACAGTTCTTTATCAACACCAAGAACAACAGCTTCCTCGACTATCCCGGCCAGGACGGCTGGGGCTACTGCGTATTCGGCAAGGTGGTCGCGGGACAGGAAGTGGTCGATGCGATCGGCAAGGTGAAGACCGGCAGCAGCGGCTTCTATCAGGACGTGCCGAAAGAGGACGTCATCATCACCAAGGCGGAAGTCATCCAGTAATCACAAACGGCGCCTCGGCGCCGTTTTGCTTTATGCCGCACAGCCTGTTCATTTCCGACCTGCACCTGAGCCACGACCATCCGCACAGCACGGAGATGTTCCTGCGTTTCGCCGCCGATATCGCACCGGCAGCCGAAGCGCTCTACATCCTGGGCGACCTGTTCGAATACTGGGCCGGCGACGACGACGCGGACGACCCGTTCCATCTGCGCATCACCGGCATGCTGCGCCAGCTGGATGCGCAGGGCACGCGCATCTACATCATGCACGGCAATCGCGATTTCCTGATGGACGAGGAACTCGGTGCCGCCTGCCATGCCACGCTGCTCGACGACCCAACGCTGCTCGACCTGTACGGCACCCCCACCCTGCTCACCCACGGCGATGCCTTGTGTACCGACGACATTGAGTATCAGCGCTTCCGCAGCCTGGTGCGCAGCAGCGATTGGCAGGGGCAATTTCTCGCGCAACCGCTGGCCAGGCGCAAGGCCCAGATCGAACAGTTGCGGATGCAAAGCAGGGACGAGAAAAAGCTCAAGGCGATGGACATCATGGATGTGAACGTGGCGGCAGTAGACGACCTGCTGCGCCAATACCATTACCCGCGCCTCATCCACGGCCACACCCATCGTCCGGCAAAACACCTGCACCATCCGGACGGCCACACCTGCGAACGCTGGGTACTGGGCGACTGGGACAGCGGCAAGGCAGCCATCCTGCGTTGCGATGCGAACGGAATCGAGTGGCTGCAGGTGTGAACCTGCGCTTTACAGGAATCGATCCAGCAAGCGCCGGCTGTGGCGATCCAGGGCGCCGGTATCCCGGATCATGAACGACATCCCGTATCCGTCGGTGATCAGCAGCGTCGCATTTGCGAGGCGGCGGATGTGATCCTCTGCCTTGAGCAACAGTTCGGTATCGCCGCGATTGGTCGACACCTGCCATTTGCTCGGAGTGGCAAAGCTGGAAACCTGCCTGATATGGGTGATTTCCGGCATGAACTCGCGCAAGGCGAGTTCGTCTTCGATCAGCTGGCGCAAGGATCCGGGCAAGTCGATTGACCGACTTATCCATCGCAACTCGTGCCCATCCTCGCCGAGCAATGAAACGCCCTCTTCCGGCGCGCTGATGGGAAAGGCTCGCACCGGAAAAACTCCCTCGTGAATATCGCCTTCCGCACCGGTGAGCACGAGGCGCCCGGCGGCATTTCTGGTCAGGTTGAAATTCGGGCCGTTCGTCATGCAACTGCCTCCTTGATATCGTCCGGAGCCAAGGCGTTCTGGTCATCCAGGTCGGTGTCGACGTTGCGTGCCTGCGCCTGGTACAGCCGGAAGTAGGCGCCTTCCTTGCGCATCAGTTCCTCGTGGTTGCCTACTTCGACGATCTCGCCGCGATCCAGCACCACAAGGCGGTCTGCCTTGCGCAGTGTGGACAGCCGGTGCGCGATCGCGATCGTGGTGCGACCGAGCACCAGGTTGTCCAGTGCTTTCTGGATCTCCTTCTCGGTCTCGGTATCGACCGAAGCCGTGGCTTCGTCGAGGATCAGGATGCGCGGATCGATCAGCAGGGCACGCGCGATGGAGATGCGCTGGCGCTCGCCGCCCGACAGGCCCTGCCCGCGTTCGCCCACCAGCGAATCGTAACCGTGCGGCAGGCGCAGGATGAATTCATGCGCATGGGCAGCCCGTGCCGCGGCGATGATCTCCTCGCGCGTCGCATCCGGTTTGCCGTAGGCGATGTTCTCTGCGATCGAGCCGAAGAACAGGAACGGCTCCTGCAGTACGAGGCCGATATTGCTGCGGTATTCGGCGATCGGCAGCGAGCGGATGTTGATGCCGTCGAGGCTGATGGAGCCTTCGCTGACGTCGTAGAAACGGCATAGCAGGTTGACCAGCGTGCTCTTGCCGGAGCCGCTGTGTCCAACCAGGCCGATCATCTCGCCCGGCGCAATGGTCAGGTTGAAATTCCGGATGACGGCGCGATTGCCATAACGGAAGCCGGCGTCGCGGATATCGATGCGCCCCTCGATGCGCTCCAGATGCTGCGGCCTGGCGGGTTCGGGCACGCTGGAGACGCGATCGAGGATGTCGAAGATGCGCTTCGCGCCGGAAGCGGTCTTTTGCGTCACCGAGACGATACGGCTCATCGAATCGAGCCGGGTATAGAAACGGCTGATGTAAGCCAGGAAGGCGGTCAGCACGCCCACGCTGATGCGGTTGTGCGTGACCTGCCAGATGCCGAAAGCCCATACCACCAGCAGCCCGATCTCGGTGAGCAGCGTCACGCTGGGGGAAAACAGCGCCCAGATCCGGTTGATGCGGTCGTTGACGGCCAGGTTGTGCTGGTTCACCTGGCGAAAGCGATCCGATTCGCGTTTCTCCTGGGCAAAGGCCTTGACCACGCGGATGCCGGGAATGGTGTCGGCCAGGATGTTGCTGACCTGCGACCAGACGCGGTCGACCTTTTCGAAGCCGGTACTGAGCTTGTGCCGGACTTGATGGATCATCCACACGATCAGCGGCAACGGCAGCAACGTGACCAGCGCCAGCCACGGATCGATGGTGAACAGGATCACCGCCGTCATCAGGATCATCAGAACGTCGGTGGCGAAATCCAGGAGGTGCAGCGACAGGAACAGGCAGATGCGGTCCGATTCGGAACCGATGCGCGCCATCAGGTCGCCGGTGCGCTTGCCGCCGAAGTACTCCAGCGAGAGGTGCAGCAGGTGATCGTAGGTGATCGTGCGCAGGTCGGTGCCGATGCGTTCGCTGACCAGGGCGAGGATGTAGGTCTTGGCCCATCCCAGCGCCCATGCCAGCAAGGCCGAGAGCAGCAGTCCGCCGAGCAGCAGTTCCACCATGTCGACATTGATGGCTTTGCCGTTCTCATAGGGAATCAGCACATCGTCCATCAAGGGCATGGACAAGTAGGGGGGAACCAGCGTGGCGGCGGTCGAAGCCAGCATCAGCAGGAACCCTGCCAGCAGTTGCCAGCGGTAGGGCCGGGCAAAACGCCACAAGCGCAGCAACACCCAGCTCGATGGCGGTGCTTCCGCTTCGATGTTGCAGTATGCGCATTCCTCCTGATCCGGCGCCAGCGGAGCCAGGCACTGCGGACACAGCCGGGGTTGCGCCACATCGGCGGGACGGCCACCGAGCATACCGTTGAGCGCCTGCTCGAACTGGCGGACGAAACGCGTCGCATCGGCGCCATGCGCCATGGTATAGCGCCAGCACGCCAGCCGCGTCCCGCCGGCAAACAACCCGATGCTGCCGACACCGGCATGGTCGTATTGCCTCAGGGTCTGCCCTGCCGCCAACCGGTATTCGCTGCACTCCTGGGTCGCCGATGCCAACGCAAGTACCCGCCGGTCGGTAAGCAGCAGCAGGCCCTTGCTGAAGTTCAGCCGGTCGTCCAGGTCGATCTCGAACCAGGCATGAATCCGCTCCTGATCGGCCAGACGCGTTTGCAGCGCCTGGTGCCATGCATCGGGAATCGGACTGCCGGAAGAAAGGGGAAAAATGGTAGAGACGTCCACAGGGTTTGAAGTTTACTACAGGCGCCATCTTGGATAAACCGCAAACCCTCTGTAAACTGGATACCTTTTTGAATGCATTGCCCTATGGCGCTCCGAGTCGCGCTTGCGGCCAATCCAAGTTCGCCCGGGAAGTTCGATGGAGTTTCTTAAAATTTTGCCGCTGCGCGGCCCGAACATCTGGACCTACCGTCCCGTTCTGGAAGTCTGGCTGGATATCGGCGATCTGGAAGACTCGCCGTCCAACACCATTCCCGGCTACTACGAACGCCTGTCGGCCTGGCTGCCTTCGCTGATCGAGCACCGCTGCAGCATCGGTGAGCGCGGCGGTTTCCTGCAGCGGCTGCGCGAAGGCACCTGGCCCGGACATATCCTCGAACACGTCACCATCGAATTGCAGAACCTGGCCGGCATGCAGAGCGGTTTCGGCAAGGCACGCGGCACCTCGGTGCGCGGCATCTACAAGGTTGTCGTACGTTCGCGCAACGAACAGGTAACGCACGCCGCCCTGCATGCCGCCCGCGACCTGATCCTGGCTGCGATGCAGGACAAGCCGTTCGACGTGGCGGGGGCGGTCGCCCAACTGCACGAGATGGTGGATTCCCTGTGCCTGGGGCCCAGCACCGCGTGCATCGTGGAGGCGGCCACCGACCGCGGCATACCTTCGATACGCCTGAACGACGGCAATCTGGTGCAATTCGGCCACGGCGTGCACCAGCGCAGGATCTGGACCGCGGAGACCGACCAGACCAGCGCCATCGCCGAGGGCATCTCGCGCGACAAGGACCTGTCCAAGAGCCTGCTGAGCGCCTGCGGCGTGCCGGTGCCGGAAGGCCGCATCGTGGACAGCCCGGCGGATGCCTGGGAAGCCGCCGAGGAGATCGGTGTGCCGGTAGTGGTCAAACCGAGCGACGCGAACCACGGGCGCGGCGTCTCCGCCGAATTGACGACGCGCGAAGAAATCGAGGCCGCCTTCCATCTCGCCGATGCGGAAGGCAGCGAGGTGATGGTCGAACGATTCATCCGCGGCAACGAGCATCGCCTGCTGGTGGTGGGCGGCCGCCTGGCGGCGGCAGCGCGCGGAGAATCGGTATCGCTGGTGGCGGATGGACACTCGACCATAAGGCAACTCATCGATACCCAGATCAACACCGATCCGCGGCGCGGACCGAGCGAAGAGTTTCCGCTCGACCTGATCATGCTGGATGAGGACGCGGCGATCCGGTTCGAGCTTGAACGGCAGGGCTACACTGCCGACTCGGTCCCGCCGCAAGGCAAGCGGGTGCTGGTTCAGCGCAACGGCAACGTATCTATCGACGTGACCGACGCGGTCCATCCGGAAGTGGCGGCAACGGTCGCCCTGGCGGCGCGGGTCATCGGCCTGGACATCGCCGGCGTCGACCTGGTGGCGGAGGATATCTCCCGCCCGCTCGCCGAACAGGGCGGCGCCGTCGTCGAGATCAATGCCGGCCCCGGCCTGCTCATGCATCTCAAGCCGGCCGAGGGGCAGCCGCGCCCGGTCGGCAAGGCGATCATCGACAATCTGTTCGCGGAAGGCAGGAATGGACGCATCCCGGTGGTCGGCATCAGCGGCACCAATGGCAAGAGCCTGACCGCCCGCATGCTGGCAAGGTTGCTGCATCTGCGCGGCAGCCATGCCGGCCTCGCCTGCGCCGACGGCCTGTATTTCGCACAACGCCTGATCGACCAGCACGACGCCGCCAACTGGGCCAGCGCGCAAAAGGTATTGCTCAATCGCAGCGTGGAAGTCGCGGTGATCGAGAACGGCAGCGATACCATCTTGACCGAGGGGCTGGGCTACGATCGATGCCAGATCGGCATCGTCACCAATATCGATGCCGCACGGCATTTCGGCAAGTACTACATCGAGACCCCGGAGCAGGTATGCAATGTGTTCCGCACTCAGGTCGACGTGGTTCTGCCGGAAGGTGTCGCCGTGCTGAACGCCGCCGATCCGCTGGTCGCGCCGCTGGCCGAATACTGCGATGGCGAAGTGATCTTCTTCTCGCGCACTGGCGAGACCGAATTGATCGCCAGCCACTTGCGGCAAGGCGGCCGGGCGGTGCTGGTCAAGGCAGGCCATATCGTCTGCATCGCGGGCATGGACGAATCCGAAGCGATCGGGCTGGCACAGGTACCGGTGCTGGCGAACATGCCCGACCCGCAGCAACTGGACAGCGTACTGGCCACAGTCGCGGCGGCCTGGGCGCTGGCCGTGCCGGTGGAACTCATCCGCGGCGGCCTGGCGACGTACACACCTTAGGATCGCCAACGGCCATGATCAATGCAAAGGGTATCGTCTGATGGAAGTGTCTCGCATCCGCGCGCTACGCGGCCCGAATTTGTGGAGCCGGCACACCGCCATCGAGGCCATCGTCCACTGCGACGAGGTGGAGCAGGATATCGCCCGGATAGACGGCTACGAAAAACGCCTGCGCGCCCTGTTTCCCGAGATCGCCTTCCTGCAAGTGGCAGGCCGCAAGGAAGCGGTCCCGTTGGCCCGCGCCCTGGAACTGGCCGCATTGGATTTGCAGGCGCAAGCCGGTTGCCCGGTCACCTTCAGCCGAACCACGGCCACCTTCGAAAAAGGCGTCTATCAGGTAGTGGTCGAATACAGCCAGGAAAAGGTCGGACGCAGGGCTTTCGAATTGGCGCAGCAGTTGTGCAACGCCGCATTGCATAACGCCGACTTCGACCTGGCTGCCGCCCTGGCCGAATTGCGCGAACTGGACGTGGATGAACGCCTCGGCCCCAGCACCGGCGCGATCGTCGAAGCGGCCATCGCACGCGGCATTCCCTTCCGCCGCCTGACTCGCGGCAGCCTGGTGCAGTTCGGCTGGGGCAGCAAGCAACGCCGCATCCAGGCTGCCGAAACGGATCGCAGCAGCGCCATTGCGGAATCGATCGCCCAGGACAAGGACCTGACCAAGAAACTGCTCGATGCGGTCGGCGCTCCCGTGCCCGGCGGCCGCCCGGTGTCCAGTGCGGAGGATGCCTGGGCAGCCTTGTGCGAAATCGGCGCGCCGGTGGTGGTCAAGCCGCAGGACGGCAACCAGGGCAAGGGCGTCACCGCCAATGTTGTCACGCGCGAGCAATTGAACATCGCCTACCATGCGGCGAACGAGATCAGTTCGGAGATACTGGTTGAACGCTATATCCCCGGCTACGATTTCCGCCTGCTGGTGGTGGGCAACCAGGTCGTGGCTGCTGCGCGCCGCGACCCGCCGATGGTCGTGGGCGATGGCGTGCATACCGTGCGCGAATTGATCGACCAGGTGAACAGCGACCCGCGCCGCGGCGATGGGCACGCCACCTCGCTGACCCGGATCCATATCGACGAGATCGCGCTGGCAAGGCTGGGTGCACAGGGCTACAACACCGACTCCATCCCGAAGAAAGGCGTGCGCGTCGTGCTGCGCAACAATGCCAATCTCAGCACCGGCGGCTCGGCCACCGACGTCACCGACGACGTGCATCCGGATCTGGCCGCCAGCGCAGTCGCCGCGGCGCAGATGATCGGCCTGGACATCTGCGGTGTCGACGTGGTGTGCAACAGCGTGCTCAAACCGCTGCAGGAACAGGAAGGCGGCATCGTCGAGGTGAATGCCGCCCCCGGCCTGCGCATGCACCTGCAACCCTCGTTCGGCAAGGGCCGTGCGGTGGGCGAAGCGATCATCGCCATGATGTTCCCGCAAGGCGAGACTGGCCGCATCCCGCTGGTGACCGTGGCTGGCACCAACGGCAAGACCACTACGGTGCGGCTGATTGCACACTTCCTGGGGCGCAAGGGCTTGCGCGTCGGCATGACCAATTCCGACGGTGTGTACATCGACGGCAAACGCATCGATACCGGCGATTGCAGCGGCCCGAAGAGCGCGCGCAACGTGCTGCTGCATCCCGACGTCGACGCGGCCGTGCTGGAAACCGCGCGCGGCGGCGTATTGCGCGAGGGACTGGCGTTCGATGCCTGCGATGTCGCGGTGGTCACCAACATCGGCATGGGCGATCACCTGGGCCTCAACTACATCAGCACCGTCGAAGACCTCGCCGTGGTCAAGCGCGTGGTCGTGCAGAACGTCGCGCCGCATGGCACCGCTGTACTCAATGCCGCCGACCCGATGTGCGTGCAGATGGCGAATGTGTGCCCCGGCAGCGTGACGTTCTTCGCCCACGACCGGCATCACCCGGTCATTGCCATGCACAGGGCACGCGGCCAGCGCGTGGTCCACGTCCACGACGGCCATATCGTCGCTGCCCAGAATACCGAAGAACACCGCTTCCCGCTCTCCGGCATCCCCCTGACACGCAACGGCACGATCGGCTTCCAGGTGGAGAACGCGATGGCCGCGGTGGCGGCGGCCTGGGCAGCGAAGGTGGAGTGGGAAACGATACGCGCCGGCCTGGCCTCGTTCGTCAACGATGCGCAAACCGCTCCCGGCAGATTCAACTTCTTCGATTATCGGGGCGCCAGCGTCATCGCCGACTACGGCCACAATCCGGATGCGATCCTCGCGCTGGTACCCGCCATCGAGAGCATTCCGGCCAACAAACGCGTGGCGGTGATCAGCGGCGCCGGCGACCGCCGCGATGTCGACATCATCCGCCAGACCGAGATCCTGGGCGATGTGTTCGACGAGATCGTCCTGTATCAGGACCAGTGTCAGCGCGGCCGCGCAGACGGAGAGGTACTGGCGTTGCTGCGCCGCGGACTGGTTCATGCCCAACGGGCCAGGCTGGTGGACGAGATCACGGGAGAGTTTCTGGCGATCGATACCGCCCTGTCGCGCCTGCAACCGGGCGACCTCTGCCTGATCCTGATCGATCAGGTCGACGAGGCGCTTGTTCATATCGCCAGGAGAGTAGCAGAAGCCTGACCGACAGCATCATGTCCATGCGGCATCCGGGGAAACCTGCGGAGCGACCGGATTCCGATCCGGCAAGCCGTCAAACCGTCAAACCGCAACGACAGTCAAACGAGATGCCCCCAGGGGTCTCCCGTATCAATCTCGGGCATCAAGGTGGCGTGATGCTCATGCAGCCGTATCAATGCAGTCAGCACATGCAACGGGAAGCCCTGGCGCCCCCCGCGTTCGTCAAGGATGACCCTGCTGAGGTAATTCTGCAATGCGACCGCGCCCCACATCTGCGAAATCTTTGCACCGATGTTCGGGAAATGCTGCTGGACCAGCGAAAGATCGGATGCCAGATCGGCCGGCAATACTGGCGGACTGGGTGCTTTGGGCGCGACGATCTTGATAGCCATAATAACCTTCCTCTTCATCTGACTGGAAACAGAAACCGGCGCACGGGCGCCTTTCGTCATGAGGAGATGCATGGGAAATTACGACATCATCTGGCGGCCCGGCCATTCTCCCGCATGAACCGCCATGAATCTAGCACCAAGAGCGATATCAGGGTATATGCCAAAAGATATAGTCCGGGGTATATACCCTCGCCGCCCCGCAGCGGACGGCATGCAGATCAAGCGACTCCGGTCTCAAGCTTCAGCCGTGATGTCCGACTTGCGCCTGCGCTTGTTGGCGTACATGCGCTCGTCGGCAATGCGCATGAGATTGTCTTTGGCCGGGTTCTCGTGCACATGGACCGACCCGAAGCTGGCACCGGCGAACTCGAACCCTTCGCGGCGCAATTCGCCCATCGTGGCCTCCATGATGGCGTCGATGGCGAAGAGATCGCCGTTCCGGCAGGTGATGGCAAATTCGTCACCGCCCAGGCGATGCAGGTTGGCATGCTTGGGCAACCGCCCATCGAGCACGTGGGCAAAGCGTCGCAACAGCTCGTCACCGCGCTCATGCCCGAAACGATCATTGTAATACTTCAGGCCATCGAGATCGATGAAGGTCAGGCTGCCTTGCAGCGGCAACTGTTCCAGTTCGTTTTCCAGCACATAGCGGTTGGGCAAACCGGTCAGTGTATCGGTACGCGCGATCTGCTGGCTACGATGGAGCCGTTGCAAGGCATCCTCCTTTTCGCGGTGGAGCCGGGCAAACTGCTGCGCCAGCACCAGTGCCAGCAATAGCGCCTCCACGGTGACCGCTGTCAGGCCGAGGTGCTCCATGTAGATGGTATAAACGTCCTGCAGCCTGCTCATGGAGATCGAGACCGCACCCAGCGCAAAGAAGGCGAGTATGGCAACCAGATACATTCGGGCCAGGGGATGCCCCTGCCGTGCCCGCACAATGCCGGCAACCAGACCATAGCTGAGGAACAGTCCAACGCCATAGCGATCGAGCTCCAGCGACCAGTTCGGCGCCAGCATTGCCAGCACGATGAATGCTCCCAGCAGATACAGCAGTCCTCTGCCCGCCCGATACAGGAAGGGGTTGGAATCGCGCCCGATGTTCAGCAGGGCGATGACGAACACGACATAGGCGCAATTCGAAAACAGGATGGGCAGGCTGATCAGGTAGAACCAGTGCAGGCCGAACAGATCCGGATACACCAGCAGTGCGGTACCGTTGTAGAACAGGTTGCCCAGGATGAACAAGGCATACATGCCTTCCACGGCACTATGGCGAGCCAGTGCCAGTATCGCGTAATAGATCCCCAGTCCCAGCAAGACACCCAGACTGGTGAGTACCAGCGCATTGCCCAGTTTTATGCTTTGCTGGTAATGCGGCAGGTCGTCGAGATAGGGTTGCGGCTGCGCAAGGAAGAAGGGCGAGGAGAGTTCGCTGACCAGCCTGTACCGGCCGGGCGGCAATTGCAGAACCCGGCCGTGACGCAACAGGAAAGGATTGTTTGCCGTGCTTTGGATGCCCCCTTCTGCCACCGCAACCTGCCTGCCCGCGCTGTCGAATATCCAGTGATGGAACCGGCCGATGACGCTGGAATTCTTGAAATCCAGCACGAGGGGCTCGCCGGCCTGGATCTCGAAATCCGCCCGATAGATGAAGCGTCCGCCGGTATGCGCAACTTCGCTCACCGCCGAGAGGGAAACTTCATCGGGCCGGGATTCGCCGTGATAGCTCCAATGCTCAGGTTCCTGGAACCAGCTTCCATCGAGTCTCTGCGGGTAGGCCTGGCATGCGGTCGATGTTGCCACAACAGCAAACAGCACCAAGCCGAGTGGCGCTGCGAAGCTGAAAATGGAACGTGCAAGTCTCAAAAACATCCGGGCTTTATGCGTACCGCAAACCATCCTTGCGGCGGTCAGGGGCAAATTATAGAACCAACAGGGCTGCGTCGCCCAATCCCAGCAATTACGACAATGAAACGGATAACTTTAATTATTCCGAACGGATGACATTGACATGAACGAGACGAGATGCCGCCGCATGCCAAGTCAGGCGCTTTTGCATTCTGCCGCAAGGAGCGCCGTCAGAACGTGCCGGTGATCATGACCCTGCCGCCATAATCCGGGCTGCCATCGGCAAAACCTTTCAGCAGGCTGGCTTGCACGCTTGTTCCGCGGGAAAGGTCCTGTGATGCATATACGGTCACATCCCGCTGAGCGCCGCCGGTCGCGAATGCGCTTTGTGCCGCGTTGACCATCGCTCCTGCGTTTGCACCGTCGCGCAACTGCTGGTTGACACCCAGCGTACCGAAGGCCACGTTGTTCGTGGCAATGCCGACCGGCGCGCCCACCACTTTGTACCCCGCCGTTGCAAAAAGCGAAGTTCGATCATGCAGCCGGAAAGAGCCATCGACTTGCGCCGAATAATCGTTCTGGCCGGTACCCAGCCCCTTGTTTTCATCGGCCGTACCGAACTTGATCTTGCCGACCACATCGAGCGACAGCTCATCGGCTGCGTAGACCAGATAACCGGCCGAAGTGACGACATCCCCCAGTCCGGAATTGGTAGTGGTGGCAAGGCCGCCCCCTCTGGCAGAGCGTCCGAAGCCAGTGCCGCCCGCGGGAGAGACCACCCGCCCGTAGCCTTGAATGACGCCTCCCGGGCCGGTAACGCTGATATACGGGAGCGTCAGCATCAGGCTCAGCCTGTCCGCCGTATATTTACCGATGACGGGGACATACAGGATATCGGTCGATACAGCATTGCCGTATTTGCCCGTGCTGTAATCCAAGCCGGCACTCAGACTGAAACCATCATCCGCCAGAGCCCGTCCGGCAATTATCAGCAACAACAAACCAGCAAGCAGTTTCTTCATATGCGACCGATTGACTCCATAGTAAGGTGCAGCAGGCCCGCTGACCGATGAGCAATGAAACATGGCGCAACTGCCTCCTTGCCTGCGGATGCCATTGTTGCACAATCAGGCCCCGCGGGAAGACACGCAGCGTCCGCACCTTCCCGCCACCTGGCCACATCCAGCCGGGAACGAATCACGGACGGCTGCTTCCTCCCATGCCACCACCAGGCCCCATGCCGCCGCCTGGCCTCATCCCGCCTCCGGGCCCCATACCGTTCCCCCTCGCCGGCGGCATATCCGGGAGATTCACGCCACGTTCCCTGGCGCGCGCTTTCATGCGTTCGTGATGTTCGTTGCGGATCTGCTCGCGCTCCTGCTCCGTCTTTGCTGCACGGATCCGGGCACGATATTCGGTACGCTCCTGCCGAGTCATCAATTGACTGCCATAGATGCGATCCTGATCCCGCAAACGGTCCTGGGTCTGGTCCCGATCCTGAGTCTGGTCGCGAAGACGATCGCGATCCTGATCCGCAGCCAACAGCGATCCTGCCGAAAGCGCCAGCGCACCGGCCAATACGGACATCGAAATAGCCTTGTTCAACATGATCTTCTCCTTTAGGTTAATGATGCAGCCCCATACTTCACGCGCACCCCGAGATGCAGACCGATGTCACAATCGCTGCAGCAACAAGGCCGCGGGTGCAAGGATTGTCCGGTGACCGGCAGCCCCGAACAATACGTAGAAGTATCTAGGCCACACCAGAATCCATATAGGCTGTTGTACTTGCAGACTCTTTTTTAGCTGTAGACAAGCGACCTTCGACAAACGATCGCCCACAGTTTGACCCCGGCAGTAATTGTGACACCCTGCAGATCCTGGAAATAATCACCTGAAGGCTGGCAAATGCGATTCGTCCTGATGGCGGGGCTGGCGGCGTACTCGACCTGTCTGATCGTGAAGAGCATGAACAAATCAGACCAGCGCCGACAGGAATCAGTCGTGCTCGGCTAGCTGGCCTCAATCTGGTTGCCGCCGACCGACTGCTGCATGGACGAAGCCGAAGAGGCGCCCCGTGCCCGATAAAAATAGCGGCCGGTAATCAGGAATGCCGTAAATACGGCCACGGCAAATGACAGGCTGCTGACGGCCAGTTGCATCCCGCCTGAAATAACATGTCCAGAAGTGCATCCACCGGCCATGCGCGCACCGAACAGCAGCATGAAGCCGCCGATAAATGCCCAGAAGAAACGCTTGCGCGGATTATCCCCGTAGTAGCGCTGCCATAATTCCGGCACACTGCTAATGCGGAATGTGCCGTTGTATATGGAAAACACCAGCCCAGCCAGGAAAGCTCCCGCGAGGAACCACAGTTCCCATGCCCCCGGCCCCGCAATCTTGTGCCAATAGGATTCTGCCCCCATGCCAGTCAGGAACATGGCGACATAAGGGAAAGCCGTCGATGCCCCCATGGGATGGTTCGCAACTGCAGGCAAAGCAAGCAACAGGTTCAGCAATGCCAGCCCCATCGCAGCGTGCAGCCAGCGCCAGCCCTGGGGTTGCAATCGATGCAGGAACAACGCCACACCCATGAACAGGATGGCTATCACGCTGGTTGCAACCCAGAACGCGGCATCGCCGGGCAACAGGCTGCGGACGGATAGCGCACCAAAATCCGGGCCGAGCATGGATGTCATGGCAGGGTAGGCGATGGCAAATACCAGCGATCCGCACACGCCGCCGAGAATGCCGACCAGCGCGTCCAGATTGCCCTGTCCCAGCGAAATCACGACGGTACCCGGGCAATAGCCGAGGATGGCCATGCCGATGCCGAACAGCAAACCGCCCGCTACGACACCGACCAGGATGAACGGTTTGACATGGTATTCCGCCCAGCCGAAATAGATCTCCGCCTGCAACAAGATCGCCCCCAACCCCATGGCAAACGAAATCGTCTTGGCAATGGTCAGATTCTGCAGCACCGCCATCCCGGCGATGGTATCGAATCGATTCAAGCGTGCGTATTGCAGGATTGCTCCAAATGCAAATCCCCAGATGATGGTTCCCATACGCCACTCCTTCCTGTTATCCAAAACGCATCCATCATTTCCCCGGCCTAACGATGCACACACCATCGTTTGCAGGACACGCACGCCCTGCCAGGTCCCGCTTCTCGCAGCTGCGACGACGCCGCTGCGGATTCTTGCAGCGACATTCCCGGGTCAGTTCACCGGGTCCACCACATAGTGTTTCCTGGCCTGCAGATAGGCCACTTCGGCAAAGCCGGAGGGAACGATGTCAGCCTCGGTCACGTGGTAAAGATTATGGAAGTCGATACCTTGCTCACGCAAAGTGTTGTCGCACACCTTGAACTGAACGCCCATCGCTTTGAGTTCATCGATCTTCTTCTGAACCTGCTCGTCCGGATTCTTGAGCAAGGTCACCCCCTTGGCATACAGCACCACAGCGACGTTCATCTTGCCCTTCCAGGTATCGACCGCCTTCAGGCCGTTGGTGATGTTGCGCAGTTTCATGCCCTGGATACCTTTGTCGTCCGATGTCAGCGGCACGACGATGTTCATCTTGCCGAACGAATCATGCTTGACGTTCGGCTTGACATATTCGCTCTTGACCTCGGCAGCTGGAGCCGCCGCAGTTGCATCGGCGGCGAATGCGGCGGGGACGAACAGCGCCGCCAGTGAAGATGTGATGAAAGCGAGTGCCAATTTTTTATGAGCTTGCATGTGTTTCTCCTCGTTTATGACGTTTAAGAACATCGACCGCCGTGCAGCGATACTCCCCGGTCGGCCAGTCAGCGCCGATCCTTACAGCGGCGCCCCCGGGACTATTTCGGTGTTTCACCTTGATACGACTTGAAGCCGAAGCGCCCGAAGATCTGCTGCGCCTCAGGCGACTTGAGGAAGTCGATCCACTTCTTGCCTTCGGCGCGATGCGGCGCTCCCTTGACCATTGCCACGGCGTAAATGCCGGTGGCATTCTGCTCGTCCGGAATGGCCACGTGGCCGATCGGATTGCCCGCCTGCTCCTGGAAGATCGCCTCGGACTGCCAGGTGACGCCCGCATCCGCCTTGCCCTGCATCAGGTAAAGCGGGGACTGGCGATGGTGGATGTGGGTCAGCAGGGTCTCGCCATTCTTGACCTTCGTCTCATACACGGCACGCACCAGCTCTTCGCCACCGGCCTTGGCCAAGCTGTTCTTGATCTGGCGACCGATCCCCTCGAATGCCGGATTGGGCATGACCAGGCGCACACCGGGTTTGCCCAGGTCGCTGAGGCTGGATATCCGGGCGGGATTGCCCTTGGGCACCATGATGGTGAGCGTATTGGTCGCATAGGGAATCGCCGGGCCTGTCGCATAGCCGTCCTTGATCGTGCTGTCGATCCTTCTCAATCCTGCGGCATACACATCGGCACGGACGGTCCAGGTCATGTTTCCCACGGTGATGGTGCCGCCCTGCCTGATTTGTTCGGCAAGCAGGCCGGGTGGAATGGTTTCGTAGTAGATCTTGCCCTTGAGTTCGGGATGCTTTTTCTCGAACGCCTGAATCAGGGGAGCCATGGCAAAGAAATAATTGCCGCCAACAAAAATCGACAGCCGCGGATTGATCGGGTTGCCGTGGAAGTCAGGCAGGTTGTCGACTTCAGGCACCGTGAATTCCAGCCCCCTGGATTCGACCGGATTGTTCTCGCCATGGCTCCAGGGCGGATACACACCCAGATCCTGGTCAGCCGCACAGGCGGATGAAACCCCCCAAATGGATTGGACCAGAACACCGGCCGCAATCACTGGCAGGGACGCTGCAACGAGTTTGCGACGGAATGCATTTGTTGCCGTGAAGACTACGCCAGCTGAAATCATGAACTTCCTCCGTTCTACATTGAATGATGAACAATCACCGACCGCTCAATAGCGAGCGTCCGTCGGCTTGCCGCCTTTCGGCCAGTCCTTGCGTTTATCCGCGAAATCCGGCCGCGACATATGCGTGAAATATTGCGCAACGTCGACCGCCTCCTGGTCGGTCAAGCCGCCTTGGCCAAGCGGGAAACTCTGGGTATTGGATATCGGCATGTTGTTCTTGACGAAGGCTGCTGCGGTATAGGTCTTCGCGATACCAGCACCAATGTTGAATGACTGCTTGCCCCAGAGCGGCGGGAACACATACCTGCCGTTCGCCTGCTTCATTCCTTCCCCCTTGTCGCCATGGCACACGGCACATTGATCCTTGTAGATCTTCTTGCCGTTCTCCACATTGGGCACGATCGACTTGTCGATCTTGCCGACCCCGCGCCCCGGAATTGCCTCGTTCTCCTTGAAGTTTCCTTTCATGTTGTCCATGTAGGCGATCATGGCCAGCATTTCCCTGGAATCCTTGTCCAGCGGTTTTCCGTTCATGGAGCGGCGCATACACCCATTCACCCGGTCCTTGAAATCGATGATCTTGCCGGCACGCGGCGCATAGGATGGAAACAAGGCTGCGATCCCGACATAAGGCGCCGCATGCTCCATGGTGCCGCCGTTCAGGTGGCAGCTGTTGCAAACGAGCTCGTCGCCCACATGCGTGGGCAACAGCGCCTTGGTTTCCGTCATCAACCGCATGCCATAGATCAACTGGTCGGCATTCGGGCTCGACAGCATCGCGGCATAGCGCGGCACGTTGAACTTGGTTGGCTCTGCAGGTTTGATACCGATCGCTGCACGCACTTTCCTGATTTCGTCAGCAGTGACAGGTACGCCCTGATTGCCCCACTGGGTACGCACGAAGGACACAATCTCCGCCAGCTCCTCATCGGTCAGCTTGTTATAGCTGGGCATGAAGAACGCGCGTTTGGCATCGGCCGTCTCGGCCGATTTCCAGCCGCTCAGGACCACATGGATGACCGATGTCGGATCGTGGGACTGCACCGAAGAATTGTTGGCCAGCGGCGGGAAGAATTTATCCATGCCGCGCCCATCGTTCTGATGGCAGGTGGCACAGAACTGCACATAACCCAGGCCACCGCGCGTTTTATACAGGTCGCCTTCCCCGATTTGCGCAACCGTTTTCGGCTTGATCGCATCCGACTCCGCATTGGCCGGCAGGGCGTTCAAATACTCGCCGATGGCGGACAGATCTGCATCGCTGAAATGCTGGGTGCTGAAATGCACGACTTCGGTCATGGTGCCATAGGCGGTGGCATGACTGTTATGACCAACCTTGAGGAACCTGGCGAACTCGGATTGCGGCCACTGGTTGCGCAGATTGACCGCATGCCAGTTTTCGATGGTCGATCCGGCAAGGAAATCCTTGCCACCATCGCCATCCTGCGTCATGGTTTTTTCCTGCATCGCAAACCCGCGCGGCGTGTGGCAGGAACCGCAATGACCCAATCCCTGGACGATATAAGCCCCTCGATTCCATTGAGCCGATTTAGCCGGATCGGGTCTGAAGGGCTTATCGTCGAGGAATGCCGCATTCCAGAATTTCAGCCCGAAACGCATGCTGAACGGCCATTGCATATCGTTCTCTTTATTCTGCTGGCTGACCGGGCTGACCCCATGCATCACGTATGCATATAGCGCCTTCATGTCCTCCACATCGATCTTGGCAAAGGAAGGGTAAGGCATCGCCGGGTACAGGTTATGGCCATCAGCCGCCACGCCTGTGCGCATTGCGCGATCGAATTGCTCGAAGGTGTAATTACCGATCCCGGTTGCGGCATCAGGAGTGACATTGGTCGAATGAATGACGCCGAAGGGCGTCTTGAATTCCTGCCCCCCCGCCATCAGCTTGCCGTCCTTCGCCGTATGGCAAGCGATGCAATCGCCCAGACGGGCAAGGTATTCGCCGCGCTTGACCTGCTCGCCCGACGGCACTTCCTGCGCTGCGGCAAATGCCGGCTGTGCCGAGAGGATGGTCATCAGCAGCATGCCCGCATAGTGTGTTCGCCCAATTTCGAATGCCATTTGTCTCCCCTTGTTTTTTCACGACCCGACATGGGTGTTGCACGATACTCCGGGAGAAATTCAAGCCAGCACCAGGCGCACACTGCACAACGTCCGAAGCGATTTATTTTCCTGCTTGACCGACTTGCCTGCATCGACCCGCCTTGCCGCAATCGCAGCTGTCAATGCGATGGAACCGAACGAAACCTCCCGCAATGCGCAGACACCTGCATATTCGTTTCTTATTTTCTCCCTTGCTGCGGACCGGCATGTTAGGTAATCGAAATACCGCGGGTCTGTGACATACGTCACACACTTGCCCTCAAATGATCGATTACCCGTGCAGCGTAACAAGGTCATTCCGGGCTGAAGGGCAATGAATGGAATGAGAGCGTGAAGATTTGGTAAAGAGCTCGTTAAGGTCGCAACCGGGATGCCGAACGACAGATCGCGCGAACAGCACAAGTCGAAGCTCGACATGCTCGCACCATCCAGATGCAACAATAAATCCTATTGAAGAGAACAGTATTCAGTCAGGGAATTCGCCTCGACTATCTCGATCTGTTCGCGCTCCAATCTGATCCAGCCTTTCTCTGCAAAGCTCTTCAACAACCGGCTGACAATCTCGCGCACGCTGCCGAGTTCGTCGGCCAGCGCTTGATGCGTGGTCTGGAACGGACTGGGCTTATTGGCCAGAAGTGCAGCGAGACGCTGATCCAGCTTCTGGAAAGCGACGGCAGAAAGCAATTGCATCAGGTCCGCCAGTCGTTCGGAAAACATGCCGAAGATGTAATCCTGAAATGGTTTGTGTACCGCGAGCAGCTTCTCGAACATGTCCGGCGATAAGGCCACCATCACGGTATCCAGCTCGGCTATTCCGCGCGCCTGATAATTCGCGCGCCCCAACAGGCAACTGCTGGAAAGAATGCAACTGTCGCCGGGAGATACGCGATACAAAGGCAGCTCGCGACCATTTGCCGACGCCTTGATGATGCGAATATTGCCGGACAGCAGCAATGGAAAGCCCTGACACGGCTGACACTCGTCGAATACGATTGCTCCGGCAGGGACGTTCACCACGTTTGCCGTTGCAAACAATGCATCCCGGTCTGCAGTACTCAGTTCGCGCAGCATCGGGTATTGCGACAACAAGCGGGATGTTGTATCGATATCAAGCATGGCAACCCAATCTCATGTGGCGGTCATGGCAGCCCAGGGGATCTGGGGCCGCAAAGTGGATGATGATATGACATTGCCGAGGCCAATAGAAGTTCGACACCTCGCGCAAACGCGCATCGCCCAGGTGGTGGAAATGGAGAAGCAGAATGAGTTCCCAGAATTGCAAGAATGCGAACATCCCATGAATGTCTGCATATCAGGGCTGAAGCCGTCGATGAATCCGGAAATGAACTTGCCGGCTGATCAAGCCGCAGTCACGCTCTACCGGTATAGCGCAATCAACCCTCGATCGCCTTGATCTTGGCCACGGTCTGATCGATGGCATCTTCGCTCAAGCCGAACGCCTTGGCGATCAGATCGCGGTGTTCCTCGATCAGGCCCAGCACATCGTTGATGGATGTGCAGGCCTGGATCTCGGCCTTGATGCTCATGATCTTGGGCAGATCGAATAGCCCCGGAATCTTGTCGCCGCTCTTGAGTGCATTCTCGATGATGCGGGTGATTTCTTCCCTGTTCATATTTTGCTTCCCGTACGTTAGATCAAAAAACATTTCCCGCTACCGAATCGGCAAGTCCGCATCCCATTTGCCACCCGGCTGGAAAGGTTGTCCAGCGCAACCGCTAACGCCCTTTCGACCCCGGCGGGGCGGCGCGCAGGTATTGCGGCGGCCATGATGCCACATGCCCCAATGCCTGTGCGGCCCCCAGCGGCCAATAGGGATTGCGCAGGATCTCGCGCCCCAGCAACACCATGTCGGCCTGCCCGCTGCGCACGATGTGATCGGCTTGCGCCGGTGATGTGATCAGCCCGACGGCCGCGGTGGCGAGGTTCGCCTCGCGTCGCACCCGCGCCGCGAATTCTGTCTGGAAGCCCGGCCCGGCGGGAATCTGCGCGGTCGGCAGCAGGCCGGCGGACGAGACGTCCGCCATGTCCACGCCCAATCCCTTCAGCACACGGCATAGCTCGACCGTTTCGTCGGCATTCCAGCCTCCCTCGATCCAGTCGGTGGCCGACAAGCGGATCAGCAGCGGCAATCGCCCGGGCCATTCCGCGCGCACCGCAGACACGACCTCCCGCACCAGACGGGTACGGTTCTCGAAGCTGCCGCCGTAGGCATCCTTGCGCTGGTTGGAGAGCGGGGACAGGAACTGGTGCAACAGGTACCCGTGCGCCGCATGTATCTCCACGGCCTGGAAACCGGCCTCGCGAGCACGGCAAGCTGCGGACACGAATTGCGAGATCACCCGGCGGATGCCGCTCTCGTCGAGTTCATCCGGTACGGCGTAGCCTGTACCGAACGGCATTGCCGACGGCGCGACCGTCCGCCAGCCGCCTTCGCTCTCGCTCAGCGATGCCTGCGCCTGCCATCCCAGCCCGACACTGGCCTTGCGGCCGGCGTGCGCCAGCTGTATGGCCATGACGCAGCCCTGCTGCCGGGCGAAGCTGGCGATACGGGCCAGCGGCTCGATCTGCCGGTCTTCCCAGATGCCCAGATCGCCCAGGCTGATGCGCCCTTCCGGCGAGACTGCCGTGGCTTCGACGATCAGGAGCGCAGCACCGCCCACCGCACGACTGCCGTAATGCACGAAATGCCAGTCGGACGCCATGCCGTCATGCGCGGAATACTGGCACATGGGCGGGATGCCGATGCGGTTGTTGAAGACGATGTCGCGCAGCTTGAGCGGCTCAAACAGATGGGCCATGGCTATCCTGCCAGACGATCGATTCCGATGCCCTGCCGTTGCGCCACGCTATTGACGGCATCGACGATGCGTTCGTCCATCTCCGGACTGCGCACGGCGTCGGCAGGCAATGGAGCCAGTACGTCATGGGTAAATTTCCTGATCGTCTCCGGGTAGTTGCCGGGATCGTCGGATACAGCCTGCGTCCCATGGAAATGGAGCATGCCGTTGCGGCAGGAGATCGCCAGCAGATACACATCCTTGTCGTTTCCGCTGACCTGCTTGTCGCGTACCGCAAAACATTGTGTCTCGCTGTTCTGCATCGCCCCTCCGGGATTGCCAACGCGTTGCGCAATGGCCTCGATGAACGGTTGCGCCAGATTCAGTTTCGGCGCCAGAACGATCTGATAGCGTCCGGGCCGCTCGATCGTCAGTCGGCTTTCCAGCGGCGGAGTCTTGCCGGGACGGAAAAAGATCAGGAATAGAGTAGCCAGGGTAATAAGGGTAAGGGTTTCAATCATAATGGTTAAAGATCAAACAGCCACAGGGAACTGGCCTGACTCAATGGTTGGAAGACATGATCACGGGTTGTAGCAACTAACTGGCTGCAAGCGCCACGAAGGATATTGTGCCATAAACATCGCGCCATACATTTATGGCAATGTATATCGTCTAAATCCGCCCTGCAAGACATATAATGATCGCGTGCACACAGTAGTCATCAGCACAAAGGGGAATAAATTGGCCCGTCGCAGCAAGAACCAGCTTTCGCTTCAGGTGCTCAAAAAGTTCCGGATCATCTTCGGCTCGGTGCGCCAGCATTTCCGCGAGGTCGAACAGACCTGCGGCGTCACCGGTTCGCAATTGTGGATACTGCAGGAAATATGGAAAACCCCGGACATCGGGGTATCCGAACTGGCCGAGCGCCTGTCGATCCACCAATCCACCTGCAGCCAGCTGGTCGAAAAACTCGTCGCCCGCAAGCTGATCGTCAAGGAGCGCAGCAAGGAAGACCAGCGCAGGGTGGGCTTGCGCCTGACCGCAACCGCGGTAGGCATTCTCGAGTCCGCTCCCGGACCTGCGGAAGGCATCCTGCCGGAAGCGCTGCAGACCCTGCCCGAATCGGCATTGCTGAGCCTGGACAAGTCGCTGGTTGAACTCATCGGACAGCTGCGCATACGCAACGACAAGCTGGCGGACAAACACCTGTCGGACCTGTGACGCCGCGGATCGCACCGACGGCACCGCGGACCCGCCCAGTCGACACCTGCCTCAACCGGGACCGGCTCGACTCAGTGGTTGCTGCCGCACAGATCCTCGCACGGCCTGCCGTCGTGATTCCCGTCCAGCGTCGCCACGCCGCAATAAGTGAAGTAAAAATACGCCTCGTCGCATGACCCCATCTGCGAACAGCGGCGCTTCCTGCCGCAACCCGCGTCGTAGAACATCGTCGGCATACTGCGACTGGCACCGTACTGCCTGGCCTGCGGGGCCGGTTGCATGGGCGGATGATGTTTGCGCCACAGCCATGGCGCCTGCGGGCTGGCTTGTGTCCACAGGCCGCGATGTGCCTGCTGCGCCTCCCGTTGCAAGGCAACATAGGTATTGTCGGCATGGTAATGCGAATATTCCCACGCCATGCCGCGCCGGACCTGCTCCTGATTGACATCGCGGCCGTCCACCGACACCAGGGCCACGGTGCGTCCGTATTGGTCTGCAGCGAGGCTGTCGATCCGTACCTGTTTCCCGCCCAGCATCTGCAGCAGCGAATCGCGCGATTGCATGCCGAAGGCCTGGTCCTTTTCCGGCGCATCGATGTTCGCCAGGCGGATCTTTATCTTCTGCCCTTGCCGCAGCACCATGACGGTATCGCCGTCCATCACCGCGATCACCCTGGCGCTGAAGGTCTCGGCCTGCGCATTCAGCGCCAGGCAGAACAACAACACCCCCAGCCGTTTCATACCAGGACGCTCTTGATCGCCGCCAGGCACAGCAACGCATACCCCGCAGCGAGGATGTCGTCGAACATCACGCCGAGGCCGCCATGCCAAGTCTGGTCGAAATGGCGAATGGGTTGCGGCTTGACGATGTCGAAGAAACGAAACAGCGAGAATGCCAGCAACTGCCAGATCAGTCCTTCCGGCGTAAAGAACAGCACCAGCAGGAAAGCGACAATCTCGTCCCACACGATGCCGCCATAATCCGCCACCCCCAGCGCCTTGCCGGTCTTGTCGCATACCCAGACACCGAAGGCGAATGCCCAGATCAGCACCAGGATGAACATCGCATCGTTCAGCCGCGGCGCCAGATACCAATACATGGGAAAGGCAACCAGCGTACCCGCCGTCCCCGGCGAACGCGGGAACAGGCCGGCACCGAAACCGAAGGAAAGGAAGTGTGCCGGATGGCTGAACAGGAAACGCCAGCTCGGCTGGAACTTCAGTTGGTCATGCGAAGTGGTCATAGCCTGCTTCCTTTGTGGTCATCACGCTGCCATCCGTCGAACGCACCGTGCAGCCCTGCCCTGCCGCAATAGCTCCGATGCGCGCGAGCGGCAGCGACAGCTTCGCCGCAAGCGTTTCGACCTCGCCGCGTTTTGCTGCGGGCACGGTGAAACATAATTCGTAATCGTCGCCACCCGACAGCACGCAATGACGCAGCAGCGACTCGTCGACACCGCGCAATGCATCCGCCGGAATGGCCGCATATTCGACCTCGGCAGCAACATGCGAAGATTCCGCTATATGCCCGAGGTCGGCAAGCAACCCGTCGGAGATATCGATTGCGCTGTTGGCGATGCCGCGCAATGCCAGTCCCAGATCGACCCGCGGCTGCGGCCGATGCAAGGCGGCAAGGCAGCGGCTACGGACATCGCCGGCCAGATCGATGCGGCCTTGCAGGTGCGCCAATCCCAGCGCCGCCCGGCCCAGCGCCCCCGACACCCACACGTCGTCGCCGGCCCTGGCACCGCTGCGCCGCAATGCCATCCCCTGCGGTACTTCGCCCATGATGGTGACGCTCAGGTTGAGCGGGCCGCGCGTGGTGTCGCCGCCGACCAGTTCTACGCCGTACTCATCGGCCAGGGCAAAAAAACCGTCGCTGAAACGCTGCAGCCATCCATCATCCGCATCCGGCAACGACAAGGCCAGCGTAGCCCAGCGGGGAACCGCCCCCATGGCCGCCAGATCGGACAGGTTCACCGCCAGCGTCTTGTGGCCCAACAGGAACGGATCGGCATCGGGAAAGAAGTGCGTGCCGCTCACCAGCATGTCGGTGGAAACCGCCAGCTCCATGCCCCCGGCCACATGCAGCAAGGCCGCATCGTCGCCCACGCCGAGGACCGCCCCGGAAGCGGGGCGGGTGAAATAACGGCGGATGAGATCGAATTCCGACAAGGCGGCCCCGATGGATTATTTCGCGGCGACCTCGGTCGCGCGCACCTGCGCCGCCAGCTTGTCCAGCACGCCGTTGACGAACTTGTGCCCGTCGCTGCCGCCGAAGGTCTTGGCCAGTTCCACCGCTTCGTTGATGACCACGCGATAAGGCACCTCGGGATGATGGACCAGTTCGTACGCACCAAGCAGCAGCACGGAATATTCGACCGGGCTCAGTTCGTCCAGTTTGCGGTCCAGATGCGGCGCGATCTGGGCCGACAACGCTTCGTGCTGGGTGATCGCGCCTTTCAGCAGCTGTCCGAAGAACTCCGTGTCGTACCGCCCCAGGCTCTTTTCGTCGCGCGTGCCCCGTTCGATCAGCGTTGCGCTCTTGCCGGAAAGACGCCATTCGTAGACGCCCTGCATGGCCAGTTCGCGCGCACGATGGCGCAGGCTCTTGGCCGGATTGTTCTGCTTGACGTCGCTCATGCCAGCGCTTTCAGCAGGTGCACCATCTCGATGGCGACCAGCGCCGCTTCAGCGCCCTTGACGTTCATGCGCACCTCCGCCTGCTCGTCGGTATCGGTGGTGAGGATGGCATTGGCGACGGGCACCCCGCAATGCAGCTGCACCTCGCCGACGCCGCGCGCGGACTCATTGGACACGACCTCGAAATGATAGGTATCGCCGCGGATCACCGCGCCCAGCGCGATGAGTGCATCGAACTTACCGCTCTGCGCCATGGCTTGCAGCACCAGCGGTATCTCCAGGGCTCCGGGTACGGTGGCCAGGGTGATGTCGCTCTCGCCGACCCCGCTCTGCACCAGTTGCGCACGGCAGGCGGCCAGCAAACCTTCGCACACCACTTCGTTGAAACGGCTCTGCACGATGCCGATACGCAGGCCCTTGCCGTTCAGGTTCTGTTCGATCTCTCTCATTTGTTGTCCTTGCTTTGACAGTAACGCACAACTTCCAGGCCGAAGCCCGCCATGCTGGGCAGCTTGCGCGGGGTGGCGATAAGGCACATCTTGCCCACATTCAGGTCGCGTAGGATCTGCGCGCCGATGCCGTAGCTGCGCGGATCCCACTGCGCATGGCCGGATTCGGGTTTGGCCGCCGCACGCGCCAGCAGGCTGGCCGAAGTCTCGGTGTGGTGCATCATCACCAGCACGCCGGCTGCGGACTGGCTGATCTTCTTCAGCACGTCATGCACGCTGGTGGTATTGGGCAGGCTGACCTGCTCCAGGAAGTCCATCACCGACAGCGGCTCGTGCACGCGCACCAGCGTCTCGTTCTGCGGCTGGATGTCGCCCTTCACCAGCGCCAGGTGGGTACGCTGCGTGGTCTTGTCGTTGTAGGTCACCAGGTCGAATTCGCCATACGCGGTCTGTACCGTACGGCGCGCCACGCGTTCCACCAATGCCTCATTGTGCATGCGATACTCGATCAGGTCGGCGATGGTGCCGATCTTCAAGCCATGCTCCCTGGCAAACGGGATCAGGTCGGGCAGGCGGGCCATCTCGCCGTCCTCCTTGATGATCTCGCAGATCACTGCCGCCGGCATCAGCCCTGCCATGTGCGCCAGGTCGCAACCCGCCTCGGTATGTCCGGCGCGCACCAGCACGCCGCCCTGCCGCGCCATGATCGGGAAGATGTGGCCGGGCTGGACGATATCCGCGGGGCCGGCATTCTTCTTCACCGCCGCGCGGATGGTGGTGGCGCGATCGGAAGCCGAGATGCCTGTGGTCACCCCTTCCGCGGCCTCGATGGAGACGGTGAAATTCGTGCCGAGCGGACTTTTGTTGTCCCGCGCCATATGCGAAATGCCAAGCTGGCGGCAACGTTCCTCGGTCAGCGTCAGGCAGACCAGGCCGCGCGCGTGGCGGATCATGAAGTTGATCGCTTCCGGCGTGACGAATTCGGCGGCGAACAGCAAGTCGCCCTCGTTCTCGCGATCCTCTTCGTCCACCAGCACGACCATGCGCCCGGCACGTATTTCGTCGATGATCTCGGTTATCGGTGCGATGTCTGTCATGTGTGCGGTTCTGTCTGTTGTGTCGCGAAATCGCGGGGGGCCGATTTTAACACCATCGGCGGCAATCCTCCCCGCCTACGTCCGAACCATTGGCGGCGATGCCACAACCATGGCGCCGGATGCTTTTCCTGCTGTGCCGCGCCAGCCTGATCCCCCTATAATCCGCCCATCTGTCTCAACGACCGTTTCCATGCCGCAGCTCAACCTCTCAAAATGGGCAATCCGCAACCGGGCCATCGTGCTCTACCTGTTGCTTGCCTTGCTCATCTCCGGCGCCACGGCCTACCTGGAATTGCCGCAAAACGAGGATCCCGCCTTCACCTTCAAGGTGATGACGGTCAAGGTGCAGTGGCCGGGCGCGACGGCGCGCGAAGTGGAACAGCAGGTCACCGACCGCATCGAGCGCATGCTGCAGGAAACGCCATGGCTGGACAACGTCTCCAGCATTTCCAAGCCGGACGAGGCGGTCATCTTCGTCACCCTCAAGGAAGGCATGCCGCGTTCGGAACTGCGCAATGCCTGGGCAACGGTACGCAAGAAACTCTGGGACATGCGCCGCTCGCTGCCCGACGATGCCGGCAGGCCCATCATCAACGACGAATTCGGCGATACCTATGGCTCCATCTACGCCTTCACCTCGGATGTGATGAGTCCGGCGGAACTCGAACGCGAAGCCAGCTTCGCCCGCCAGGAATTGCTCAAGATCGCCAACGTCGACAAGGTCGACCTGATCGGCGAACAGGAAGAGAAGATCTATATCGAGTTCGACAGCAACAAGATCGCCGCCTTCGGCATCGATCCGATCAGGATTGCGACCATCCTCAAGACGCAGAACGCGATGGAGCCGGCCGGCGAGATCGTCTCCCATGCCGAGGTCATGAAATTGCGCGTCAGCGGCGATTTCCACTCGGTGAGGAGCATCCAGGACATCGGCATCCCTGCCGCCCACGGCAAGGTGTACCGCCTGGGGGACATCAGCCGCGTCTATCGCGACTATGAGGATCCCCCGCACTTCAAGATGCGCTACATGGGCAACGAGGCAGTCGGCCTCGCGATCTCCATGACCAAGAACGGCAACGTGATCAAACTCGGCAAGGCGCTGGACAAGGCCATGGCCGGCATCCGTACCCAGCTGCAGCCCAAGGGCGTGGAGGTACACCAGGTCTCTGACCAGCCCAAGGTCGTCAAGCAGGCCGTCAGCCGGTTCATGAAGTCGCTGCTGGAGGCATTGCTCATCGTGCTCGCCATCAGCTTCGCCAGCCTCGGCTGGCGCGCCGGCATGGTGGTTGCGCTCTCCATCCCGGTGGTGATGGCGGGTACCTTCCTGCTGATGAAACTGTTCGGCATCGACTTGCAGCGGGTCTCCATCGGCGCACTGATCATCGCCATCGGCCTGCTGGTGGACGACGCCATGATCGCGGTCGAGATGATGAAGGTGAAGCTGGAGCAAGGCTGGAACAAGAGCAGCGCCGCCATCTTTGCCTACTCCAGCACCGCTTTCCCCATGCTCATCGGCACCTTGATCACCGCCGCAGCCTTCCTGCCGGTGGGCCTGGCGAAATCCTCGGCCGGCGAATACACCATCTCGATCTGCATCGTGGTCACCATCTCGCTGCTGGTCTCCTGGCTGGTCGCAGTCGTGTTCACCCCCTATATCGGTTACCGGATCATGGCCGAACACCCCAATGTGACGGAGAAGCTTTACCAGAACTGGTTTTACACACGCTTCAGGAAGCTGCTGGTCACCTGCATCGAATACCGCAAAACGGTGATTGCCGCCACGTTGCTGCTATTCGTCCTGTCATTGCTGGGTTTCGCCAAGGTCGAGCAGCAATTCTTCCCGCCGTCGGAACGTACCGAGTTGCTGGTGGATGTGTGGCTGCCGGAAGGAACGGCGTTCTCGTTGACCGAAGGCGTGACGCAGGAGATCGAACAGAAACTGAAGGACGACCCGAATGTGTCGAGCTATGTCAGCTATATCGGCGGCAGCACTCCCCGGTTCTACCTGCCGCTCGACCTGCAGCTGCCGGCCTTGAATTACGCGCAGATCGTCATCACCACGCGCGACCTGCAGGCCCGCGAAGCCGAACTGAAAAAACTGCGCAATATCCTGGATAGCGAATACGCCGCCCTCGGCATCCGCGTATCGCGCCTGGAAAACGGGCCGCCGGTCGGCTATCCGGTGCAGTTCCGCATCATCGGGCAGGAGCTGGACAAGGTGCACGAGATCGCCGATCAGGTGCTGCAGACCGTCAAGCAATCGCCGGATACCAAGAACGTCAGCCAGGACTCCAGTGAACCGATCAAAACGATCGACATCGAACTCGACCAGGGCAAGGCGCGTGCGCTCGGCATCTCCTCCCAGGCTCTGTCGCGCTACCTGCAGATGCTGCATTCCGGCATCAGCGTGACCCAGTACCGCGAGGGCGACAAGCGTATCGAAGTGGTGATGCGTGCCGAGGAGGAAGACCGGCGCAGCGAGACATTCCTCAAGCATGTCCGCATCCCCACCGCCAACGGCAAGTTCGTGCCGCTCTCGGACATCGCCACCCTGAGCGAACATACCGAGGAGGGGATCGTCTGGCGCCTGAACCGTATGCCGGTAGTGACCGTCCGCGCCGACGTGACCGATAACGTCCAGGCCTCCGAAGTCAGCCACGCCATCGAACAGAAGCTCGACCTTCTTCGCGCCAGCCTGCCCAGCGGCTACCGTATCGAGACCGGCGGTGCCGACGAAGACAGCGACAAGGCCACCGAGTCCATCATCGCCGTGCTGCCCTTGATGAGCTTCATCATCCTCACCTTGCTGATGTGGCAATTGCGTCAGTTCAGGCTGGTGGCGCTGGTGTTGCTGACCGCCCCGCTCGGCCTGATCGGTGTCTCGGCGGCATTGCTCGCCTTCCACGTGCCGTTCGGCTTCGTGGCCATGCTCGGCATGATCTCGCTGGCCGGCATGATCATGCGCAACTCGGTGATCCTGGTCGACCAGATCGAACAGGACATCAAGCTGGGACTGTCGCGCTACGCCGCCATCGTCGACTCGACGGTGCGCCGTGCCCGCCCGATCGTACTGACGGCCGCCGCCGCCATTCTGGCCATGATCCCGCTGACTACCAGCGTCTTCTGGGGGCCCATGGCCATCGTCATCATGGGCGGCCTGTTCGTCGCAACCCTGCTCACGCTGCTGTTCCTGCCGGCACTGTATGCGGCATGGTTCAACGTCAAACGGGAATGACGGGACGGATCGCGCGACGACAGTCCGGGTTGCGGGATAACTTGCGTTTGACCAGCGGCAGGCACTGGTAACGTGCGGCCTGCATTGCAACTCCCGAAGCCGGGCCGGCTTCCGGTTATTTCGTTTCCGCTGTCAACATGCGCTCGACGTAACGGGCGATCAGGTCGATCTCCAGATTCACCTTCGCCCCGATCTTCAGTTCATTGAGCGTCGTCACTTCCAGCGTATGCGGGATGAGGTTCACCTCGAACTCGGCACCCGATACCCGATTCACCGTGAGGCTCACGCCATTGATGGTGATGGAGCCTTTCACCGCAATATACTTCGCCAGTTGCCTGGGGGCTCGCACCACCAGGCGCCAGCTTTCGCCGATATCGTTGAAGGCGACCACGTCGCCTACGCCATCGACATGCCCGCTGACCAGATGTCCGCCCAGACGATCCGACAGGCGCAGCGCCTTTTCCAGATTGACATGGCCGCCCTGAGCCTCAAGCCCGGTGGTGCAATTCAGGGTTTCGCGCGACACGTCGACCGTGAAATCATTACCCGCTCGCTGTACCACGGTCAGGCATACGCCGTTCACCGCGATACTGTCGCCCAACTGCACATCGTCCATGCCGAGCATCTCGGTCGCAACGGTCAGGCGCAAGCCCCCCTCCCTGTCCTGTGCCGATTTGATTAGGCCGACATCGGCCACGATCCCGCTGAACATGGTCACTTCCCCTTGTTAATTGTCGCAATGATGCGCAAATCATCGCCTACTTGCCGCACATCCTGCCATTTCAAATCCGTGCCCTGCTGCAACTGCGTCAGCGCGCCCAGTTCCGCCAGGCCGCGCGCTGCGTCGCCCAGCAGTTTCGGCGCGAGGTACAGCACCAGTTCGTCCACCAGTCCGGCTTCAAGCAGCGCACCGTTCAGGGTACGTCCCGCTTCCACCAGCACCTCGTTGATACCGCGCCGGGCAAGGTCCTGCAGCACGGCAGCCAGATCTACCCTGCCCCGCTCTCCCGTCAGCAACGCCACCTCGGCACCAACGGCCTGCAGTGCCTGATGCCTAGCGGCATCCGGGATTGCCGTGTAAACCAGCGTCGGTCCGCCGCGCAATACCCTGGCCTCGGGTGCAATGTGCAGGCTGCTGTCCAGCACCACGCGCAATGGTTGCCGCCCGACCTCGACCTCTCGCACATCCAGCCGGGGATCGTCTGCCCGCACCGTCCCGCTGCCGGTCAGCACCGCGCAGGAACGCGCCCGCCAGTGCTGTACGTCGCGCCGCGCCGCCTCACCGGTGATCCATTTGCTGACCCCGTTGGCCAGTGCGGTGCGGCCATCCAGACTGGCCGCGATCTTGCTGCGCACCCAGGGCATGCCGCGGGTCATGCGCGAAATGAAACCGATGTTCAATTCCCGTGCTGCCGCTTCCATCAGACCGCATTCGACCGCGATCCCGGCGGCGCGCAGTTTATCGAGTCCCTGTCCGGCAACCAGCGGATTGGGATCCTGCATCGCCACGACCACGCGCCGGATTCCCGCCGCGATGAGCGCATCGGCGCAGGGCGGAGTACGTCCGTGGTGGCTGCAGGGTTCCAGTGTCACATATGCGGTCGCGCCCCGTGCCGCCGCACCCGCCGCCCGCAGCGCATGCACCTCGGCGTGCGGTTCGCCGGCACGCACATGCCAGCCTTCGCCGATGCTCTTCCCCTCCTTTACCAGCACGCAGCCGACACGCGGGTTCGGGCTCGTCGAGCACAGCCCCCGCTCTGCCAGACGGAGCGCCCGCGCCATCCACTGGCTGTCCGCTGCATTCATTGCTTGTCGCTCTTGCGCCGCCTGGTGTTCTTGACGGCATCGATGGCTTCGGAGAAATCCCCGACGTCCTGAAAGCTTTTGTACACGGAGGCAAAACGGATATAGGCGACCTTGTCGAGCTTCAACAGCTCCTTCATCACCATCTCGCCGATCTGGCGCGAACCGATCTCGCGTTCGCCGACGGCAAATATCCGCTGCGTGACATGGTCGATGGCAGCATCAACCAGTTCGGTGGGGACCGGGCGTTTGTGCAACGCCCGGGTGAAACTGGTGCGCAACTTCTCTTCGTCGAATTCGCTGCGCATGCCGTTCTGCTTGACCACCTGCGGCATGCGCAGTTCCACTGTCTCGTATGTGGTGAAACGCTTGTCGCACGACAGGCAGCGGCGGCGGCGGCGGATGCTGTCGCCTTCCTCGCTTTCACGCGTATCCACCACTTGGGTATTGGGACCTTTGCAGAATGGACACCGCATGATTGCAACTCAGGCGCCGTAAACCGGGAATTGCGTGGTCAGCTTCTTCACTTCGCCAACCACGCGTGCGATCACTGCGTCGTCGTTCGGCGCATCCAGCACGTCGGCGATCAGGTGCGCCAGTTTCTCGGCTTCCAGTTCCTTGAATCCGCGCGTGGTCATGGCGGGCGAACCGATGCGGATGCCGGAGGTCACGAAAGGCTTCTCGGGATCGTTCGGGATCGCATTCTTGTTCACGGTGATGTGTGCCTTGCCCAATGCGGCCTCGGCATCCTTGCCGGTGAGCTTCTTGGCGCGCAGGTCGACCAGGAACACATGACTGTCGGTGCGACCGGAGACGATGCGCACGCCGCGCTCGGTCAGCACCTTCGCCATCACGCGCGCGTTGTCCACGACCTGTTTCTGGTATTCCTTGAACTCCTTGCTCGCCGCTTCCTTGAATGCGACCGCCTTGGCTGCAATGACGTGCATCAGCGGGCCGCCTTGCAGTTGCGGGAAGATGGCGGAATTGAGCGCCTTCTCGTGCTCCGCCTTGGCCAGGATCAGGCCGCCGCGCGGACCGCGCAGTGTCTTGTGCGTGGTGGTAGTGACAAAGTCGGCGATGCCGACCGGATTGGGGTAATAGCCCGCCGCCACCAGGCCCGCGTAATGCGCCATGTCCACGAACAGGTAGGCACCCACACTGTCGGCGATGGCACGAAAACGTTTCCAGTCGATGACCAGCGAGTAGGCGGATGCGCCCGCCACGATCATCTTGGGTTTGTGCTCGTTGGCCAGTTTCTGCACCTGGTCGTAGTCGATCTCTTCCTTGTCGTTCAGCCCGTACTGGACGGCGTTGTACAGCTTGCCGCTGATGTTCACCGTGGCGCCGTGGGTCAGGTGTCCGCCATGCGCCAGGCTCATGCCCAAGATGGTGTCGCCGGGTTTGAGAACGGAAACGTACACGCCTTGGTTGGCCTGCGAACCGGAATGCGGCTGCACGTTGGCGTATTCCGCGCCGAACAGCGCCTTGGCGCGATCAATGGCCAGCTGTTCCGCAACGTCCACATATTCACAGCCGCCATAGTAGCGCTTGCCGGGATAGCCTTCCGCATACTTGTTGGTCAGCTGGCTGCCTTGCGCTTCCATCACCGCCGGGCTGGTGTAGTTTTCCGAGGCGATCAGCTCGATGTGATCTTCCTGGCGGCGGTTTTCGTTCTGGATCGCGGCCCACAGTTCGGGGTCGGTCACGGCGATGGTGTTTTTGCTGGAGAACATGGATTGCATCCCTAAATAGTTGAAAAACAGGAAGGCGCGGATTCTACCATGCCATGCCGCAGGCCTTACTGGCGCGCTTGAATAAAGAGGAAGACAAGTAGCCTAAGATAATCAAAGCATTCAAATATGCCTGATTATTCCTTATCTCTTGTAAAGGAGGAGACACACGACAGGTGATTCAGCCAAAATAGCCCGTCAACACCACTTCGATGCTTGAGCCCAATTTCGGCCATTTTCTGCCCCAATAGCCGACTTTACACTATGGGGTTTTCTGCCGATCAATGAACCCTATACCGCCGCTAAGATCTGAATCCTTGGGGATACATACTCTTCGGGCCTAGTCTTTCTCGCCAAGACCTCACCAAAGAGTTTCTTCTGGGGGGATTGCCGAGTTTGCGTTTCTTCTGCCTTTTGCCTAAGGCTCGCTGTTCCTTCAAGCCACTCTTCGACGGTCTCTGACTTGCAGACTTTGTGGTAAAGATTTGCCAGATCGCCTTCCAGCACAACAGGAGATGCGAGACGTACAAAGCCGGCACCATGCAACTTTGCACGAAAGGTAACTGGGTAATGCTTTTCGGGCAGTTCATCACAGGCTGGTTGATATCGAACAACTGCCGTGACCTGAGACGCGCCAAGTGGATTTAGACTGGCAAAATTTTTTGCTCTATTTGCGTCAATTACACCCAGATTCACTGGAACGGTTATGTCGCGCTGCCCCTCACACAGTAGAGCGTAATGAGAGCGCCGTCCCCCAACTCGCCCTTGGCTTCCTCGGCTTGTTATTACCATGTGACTTGGCAGCCGAGTCTCAACCCCATCTTCATTATGGTAACCAAGCCATAACAACACTTGAGTCGGTGAAACATCCGCATGCTTTGCCGCACTTCGCATGGGCGTAAATAGCACCTCTACCCCATTACCCCGCGCCTCTTGCCTCGCGAGCGTTGCTGCAACGCCAAGTGAATTCCCAATACCCCAAGCAAAAAGCCCTTGGCCAGATCTTCTTTCCAGTTCCTTGCGACGCAAGATCAGATCCAAGGACTGACCTGCTTCCGTTCCCATCTTCGTCCAACAAAAAACGGAGGGGATACCTTCGTGCGCTACTTCTTGGCTTGTCGCGTTCAACGCGGGACGAAGGTCAGAGAGATGCATAGTCATTCCTTTATTTGCAATTTTGCGCTATTGTAGCATCCGATTATGAAAAAAGTGCAAAGAAATTGGCCCGACGTAGCCAGGGAATTAAATGAGCAGCTAACCCAAAGCAAATTGAGTTATGACAAACTCGCAAGTGCTTCAGGCGTTGGCTATTATGCAATTCGCCGCTTTAAGTTGAACGGTGTGCACAATCAATCAACCAATGCCACGAAGCTTTGCAGTTTTTTCAATATAGCTCTTGAATTTGAAGTAAAAGTGCAACCAGACCAATTCACGAAGCTTGTATCGGAATTGGCATCCGTATGGGACGGATCAGAGTCACATGCCAAGCTACTCGCCAAGTTGATTCGCAGTACGAAATCATTTAGGGTTGAGGGCCGCAAGGAAGTCTAGAATGTGGCGCTACAAACAATCTTGGACTATAGGTGACCCCTTTCCCAAATAGTGCTGACGAATTCAAAAGAAGGCTTATTAAGTCTACCGGGCTGACTGAGTCCATGATTTCGGCTGCCTGGCCGGAATGGTGGAGTGAGGCCGCTGACGCGTCACCTTCATCACAAGCAGACCTGCGATTTACACTTGCGCGCAAATTAGGCCTCGACCCCCGCTCCCTTCTGGAAGATGAGACGCCAAAATTCATATGGGAAGACGCCGCCAAGTTCAAGAATTTCCGCGGCGACATGCAGGCCGCTCGACCGGCGATCAGTTCCTTTGGAATAGCTTTCGGCAGAATGCTCATCAATGGTCTCCCGCACTACACCCCCCTGCATGAGCTCGATCCCATCGGGTTAAGAAAAAGCATCCTGGCTTCGCGCCGATTTGTTGATCTCACCGGATTGATTGGATTTTTGTGGGGAGTTGGTATTCCCGTGATTCATTTGCGCGTTCATCCGCTTGCCGCCAAGAATATGTGCGCGATGTCTGTAAGGATCGGCGATCGCTATGCGGTACTTCTCGCTAGGGACGCGAGCTACCCGGCCTCAACGGCTTTTCATTTGTCCCATGAAATTGGACATATTGCGCGAGGACATCTTGCAGATGGCGGCGCACTAATTGACATGGATGATCCGACTGAGAGAGTTGAAGAAGTAGACCCAGAAGAAACTGAAGCAGACGAATATGCACTGAAGCTATTAACAGGCTACCCGAAACTTGAAGTGGAAAATACCGGGGCTGGCAGGGGTGCGCGTCAACTTGCAAACGAGGTTATGCGTGTTGCAGACCAATCCCGTATTGAACCAGGGACCTTGGCATTGTGCTACGCCTACACAAACAAGGATTGGGCGACTGCGCAAAAATCCCTGCAGTACATTTATGAAAAACCTTTGCCTGTATGGGAGGGGGTAAACAAAATTGCAGCGACGCAACTCAAGTGGGATTTGATGAGTGACGAAACGTCCAATTTCGTCAGAGCAGTAATGGGAGGCCTATAGATTGGTCACTTCCCTAATGGACAACGATGTTCTCCATAAAACAACTGCATATGGATTATTTGCCGACATGCTTGCGATACCGCGACTGCAAAAAGAAGTTTATGGCGCACTTGGTACAGCCAAGTTTGTTGTTCGCAAGAAGCTAAGCAAACGTCCACCCTCACGTGGTGTAGATGCAGCACTTACTGAGTTTACTGCTGCGCTGGGGATGCTGAAAGAGATTGAGCCGACCCCCGAAGAAGTGGAAACGGCTGCTAATATTGAACGCTTGGCGCAACTACAAAATCTGGAACTTGATACGGGCGAAAGTATTCTTTGCGCGGTATTGCTTGCGCGTCATCTCGGCCACATTCTTACGGGTGATAAGCGCGCCATCAAGGCCCTGGAAGTGCTGAACGCCGCCGAGCCGTATTTGAACAATTTCAAATCAAAAATAATTTGTTTGGAGCAATTATTCTATTGGCTCGCAAACAACCATGAAATTCAGAAAGTCCGGAACGCAGTGTGCGCCGACAAAACCGTCGACAGCGCATTGGCAAGCTGCTTCGGTTGCTATTCTCCCGAGGTACAGAACGAAACGTGTATTGAGGGGCTTAATAGCTATATTCAGGACCTGAGACAGGATGCACCCAACGTTCTTGCGTCAGAAGACTAATTTTTCAAGAAGACCGCAAAGGGATCACAAAGCTCCGCCACCAAGCTGATTTGTATATTGGTTGCCTCTTCCGGCGCTGAAGGGATGTCAATCTGATCCGACAAATCAAGACATGCTTTATCAACGCGGCCAGCAATGTAGTTATGGCCAAACGTTCCCTTGCTATTCCCAACTGCCACCCTTGTTTTGTCCAGCGGCAGTATAAATTTCTCTTCGTGCAGATCCTTAATCGCCAGAGCAAATCGGGAGCCCAATACATTAATTGCCTCCGGTACATCTTGCCAATGGTCACCGTCGACCGAGTACTGCTCCGCTCTGACCGGCTCGGCAAAATGGTGGGACTCCATCTCCTGCATGCAAAGAAATATCTTTCCACCCATCGCCTGGTGCATCTTTGCAAATGGCTGAACCATCGAGCGCGGATGGCAGGTATTACCCCCATAACCCCAGAGCGCAAAGCCGGCCTGTTCAATTTCCAAGGTTTTTCTCTGGATAATATCTTCCAGAGACTCATTGGCGTGGACGCCGACTTTCATGAAGAGAACACCCTGCTGCGGCGTAAGTATTTTGGTCATTTCGGCTCCTCAAAATATTCGTATTTGTATTCGTCGTCGTGTGCTTTCCCATAATCGACGCGCTTCTTCTCACGCACATATTTAATCCTGGGGTGCTGGTCTTGTCCGTAAAAGTTTGCTAGCCGTACAGGATCGACGACAGCCACTGATTTTCCCGGCGGGGTTATCCCTGGCAATGACTTAAAAACCAGATTGCAGGATCGCAGGTTGGGGTTGTCATCAAGGTGGTACAAGTGCAATTTGGAAGACATCTTTTGCACATAGAACCCAGACTCAAGTGAAAATGATTGGGTTGCTGCAAGGACCCGCTGTGGCCACTCCAACTCGTGGTCATCAGCTATGACCACCGTACCCTCTCCTTGGTAGCCGACGGCTTCCATACCCCGCTGAACGAATACGTTTACACTCGCACCATCGTTACTCGCACCCCATGGGGGATTAGTGTAGTAACAGTCGAACTTTCCTTCTTCCGGGAAAGCATCCAGGCAATTGTAGAGTACGGAGCGAAGATTCGTGATTTTCTCTTTATCGGCGAACCTTGCTATCGCTCCGCAAATTCTCTCGTCGAAATCAAATACCGCGATCTCAGTGGGACCGAAATCGAAAATTTCGCGATGCTTAAGGTACGCAACGCAGATACTGATCGCGTCACCGTCGCCAATAAAAGCAAGTCTCTTACCATCAGCCCACTTGGCAATCAACTCGGACTGCAGAACCATATCCCCAGTCTTCATGTAAATTTGATCAAGTTCACGCAATGGACGCGGCCTATTCTGAACCACATCCGATATCGCATTGATCGCCGCGCGTAAATCTATATTGTTTTTCTTTGACATCCAGCCCCCTGGAGTTGAAATTACTATTTGTTGTTCGGACTTCCAATTCCCGTAACGCTCATAAAATTACCGAGCAAGTCGTCTGGCGAGCACGATGCGTTCAAGTAGTAGAGCGATGCTCCCGTCTCAATGGCGTAAATACTGGCAACCTGACATTGAAGTTGAGTATGCAAATCGATCTCATAGTGAGACGGCATTGGACGACCTGCGGCATTCCTTGAAATGCGCTCAATAATTGTCTCGGCGTTGGCGTACAGACAGACGATCACATCGGGAGCAAGTGCACCGAGCTGTTTCTTTGTAAATAGAGTTACCCGAAATCCGAATTCCTCGATCGTAACCGGGTGGGAATCAACTACCACCGTTCGCTGCCCCCTGCAGGAATTGACCAGCTCTACGAGCTGACTATCCACAGCCTGCACATCTTCTCTCGTGATCATTTTGGCGGACTCACGCCTTAGGTCATCTTGAGTGGCAATCAGCTTTGTGCGCTTTTGGACCCAATCCAGCAATTCCTTGCTATAGGTAAACACTGCCGCGTCAGGTAGCTGCTGACTCAGATTTTCGGTAAGTGTCGACTTTCCTGTGGCAGGCGCACCAGTCAGATAGATAATTTTGTTTGTCAGGGCAACTCCCGCAACAGCAAAAATACAAATTTGGAATCCAAAGCCTTAAACGCAGACGATTAACCCTTTGCTATCGCAGGACAGGGCGCCTAGTCGAATAAGAATTCGCTTGAACGAGATGCAATAAAGGCGACCGAATAAAGCTAGCATTAAAATATTCGTTTGGGTATATGCCATTTGGCCTATACATTCTCTATATAACCCAGTCTAGCGATATGCCATGAGCGTCTTTTTCTTGGCCCGGTTTATGCACGTTTCTCTACCCAATGTTCAAATTGGGTATCGATGAAGGAACAATGAAAGCCAGAAAGACATTGGCGGCAATCTGCAACCGGGAATGGCGAAGAATAAATCTATTAGACTCCCGCTTTATTACTCATCCTTCGTTTCAAGGAATATCTGTTGACTTTAATGGAGTAAGCCGAAGAATGTCTTCCCGCAACAAATTAAATCTTGAATGTCGGCGGCTCTGTCCTAGGTTTCGGGGCTTCTCGAGTACAACAACAGATATGTCCGCAATTTGGACAAGCGCAGGACTGTAAACAGGATGGCATGCCACGAGGTGGCGTATGTGTCTGTAAGTGCTCTTCGTATAGATGTCCGTTACAGGCAGAACAATAGCAGTTACCGCTATCGTCATACAGACACTCACTAGATGGCTCATTCATCATTAGTCCTTTCAAGTCTGAAAATCATCACAAGCCCAACTCATGGATAAGCATTAAATAATACCAAGGACGCAATGCATCTCGCTTCATGCTTTGGTGGTAAGTGCCGCTATAGATTCAACTCGCCTAATACTCCGTCGAAATGCTGAACGCGCCAAATTGGTCGCTCCCACCCTGCGTTTTGAATTCTCGCGTACGCACAACGTGCGTGTAAGTCAAATGCACTCCGTTCCACACCGTGACGACTCCCCATTGAAAATCGCTAACGAATGGCTTCTTTTCTACACTGCGGCTACTCTGAAACGTATTGCCATCGAGAAAGATATTGCGGGCAACTGCACGCATTTCGAACCCAGTGAATAAATACCAAGTGAAATTTTCCTTCGTTGCAAAATAGCCAGTGCCAAGCGGGCTCGGTTGGATCCGAGGCGGACCATAATCCATAGTAAGGTTCTTGCCATAGCGCAATGTCAATCCCGCGCTTGCATAGGTATACACGTTGCCGAGCGCAAACCCAGCGTCAGGGGTCAGATCGATCGCCAGCCCATCCAAGGTCGAGTCTGCCAACGCCCTCCAGCTACGCTGATATGTCAACAGAATTCCGAGTTCATTCTTTAGTTGGGTGTTCCAGCCTTGGGGCTGGGGTGATCCGACAATCTTGTGAACAGCCTTCTGAGCTTGTTCGGCTTGCGAGGCCGGCCCGACCACTCCCAGCGTCAGAGTGACCAGATCAAGCTGGCGTCCTGTCTCAGTTCCCATTCCCATGCTCCCATACAGCCATCCCCCGTACGGGCGATCATTGAGCGGAGGATTGGCGACCGTAATATCACGTGGCGTATACATGTTCTGCCCGATGGTATAACCATGGCCAACTTCGCCTTCCTTGGGAAACCAGGGTACCAAACGAGCCATGGTCACTGCCCAATCCGGCGTAGGCTCCGGCGACGGTCCCCATACCAGCGCTATCCCGTTCGTATAGTCTCGGTCGCTGTGGTAAAAGAGGTCGTTCTCCACCATGAGAGTCAGTACACTTGTCTTGGTTGTCTCTGAGGCAATTGCTGGAGGCGCGGTAAAAATGATCGCCAGTGAAACTGTCAGGATTGCGGTTGATTGCGAAATCACTCGCGTCCGCGTATCCCAAGATGTCATATTTCTACGATGCCACTCTATTCCACAGCGCATAGTTCTCATCTCTTTTGTACGCTGTCGACCGATTTGCCCAGCTGTTCTTTCAGGATGTTTATGACGTAGGGCCGGGCAGCCTCGCTGAGTACTTGGTACAGCGTCGTTCCCTGTTGATTTACGGCAGCGAATAGTGACTGTACCAAGGGCTCAAATGCTGTTACCAGAGCCGGGTCAAAATGCTGCCCAGCCCCTTGGTGCAGTATCTCCCAGGCTTCCCCGGGCGTAACAGCTTTCCTGTAGGGGCGTCTCGATGTTAGCGCATCGAATACGTCAGCGACGGCGAAGATCCGCGCGGTGATGGGTATGGCCTCACCTGCCAAGCCATTCGGATAGCCACTGCCGTCATATTTCTCGTGGTGGCAGCCGACTACTTGGACGGCGTCTGCCAGCCATTCCGAATTTCCGAGGATTTCCAGTCCTTGTTGGACGTGGCTTTTCATCTCAGCGAATTCATTCTGGTCCAAGCTGCCAGACTTTAGCAGGACAGAGTCACGTATAGCTATTTTGCCGACGTCGTGTAGAAAGGCTCCCTTGATCAGGCTGCGGATGGCGGTCTCGTCCAGCCCAACTGTTTCAGCCAGACGTATTGAATACACCGTTACGCGATAGTTGTGAGCGTCAGTATCTCTGTCCCGTTTGGCGACAGCGCTACCCAACACCTTGATAGTGTCAAAATTAGCATAGGCCAACTGGGTGGCCTGCATTTCCAGCTTCACTATGAGCCCACGGATGACGGGGTAGATGATCAAGGCAGTGATAAGCACGAATAAGACGGCCAGCAATGACGCTCGCTGCCCGGCGCGGAGAATGTCAGCTTCTGTTTTTGGCGACGGCACGAAGATACCTTTGATGTAGCCGATGGTCTGTTCATGGTCATCGGCAATAGCCAGGACGAACGGCATGCCGTGTTCCTTGCCGATGCGGAACACACTCCCTAATTCAACGTGTGTCGGCGAGCGGCCCGGCTGAAGCTGAGCGAGTATTTCAGTAAAGCGCTGGATATCCGCGTTGCTGCTGTCAGTTGCGTATCCCACCTCGCGTTGCGAGGTGTCAGAGAGAGTCGCGAACGCGAAGCGGCCGAGCTCTGTGTGCGGCAGAAAGTGGGAAAGGTTACCCATATCTTGCTTGGTCGATTGCATGGCGCTGGCATCGGCCATAGCAGCTAACTCCCTGGAAATCTCGGTCCTGCGCACCTCAATCCCAATCTGCGCCATTTCCATTATCTGTCCTTGCAGTTGACTCCGCTCGTATAGGAAGGCGACTGTGCCAAGTACAGTCGCAAGCAAGACGGCAGAAAAAAATACCCGGAAAATCAGTTTTCGGTGAATTGCATTGAGGTGGGTAAACATGGCCGATTAGAACCTAATTGACTGATATGAAATATCCATCGACACTGGCATGACAACTTGGAATGTGTGCTCACGCCATCGTTGCCAGCGTCTTCCGAAAGCGCGCGAGCGACAACACGAACAAGACCGTCCCGATCACGGCAAGCGCGGCGAATTGCGGCCACACCACCGAAAAGCCCGCGCCGCGAAACAGGATGGCTTGGCCTAGGATGACGAAATGTGTATTCGGCGCCGCAAGCATCAGGGTCTGCACCAACTCGGGCATACTCTCGCGCGGCGTTATGCCGCCCGAGAGGATTTGCAACGGCATGATCGTCAGGAACAGCAGCAATCCCAACTGCGGCATGGAGCGTGCGATCGTGCCAAGGAATATCCCCATCGAGGTGGCCGCAAAGACGTGCAGTGTCGCACCCACGAGAAACAACAGGACGGACCCTTCGATGGGCACCGAAAGCACGCCCTGCACGATGAAGACCAGTGAGAATGCGGCGGCCAGCAACACCGCGAGCCCCATCGACCATACCTTGGCGGCCATGATCTCGAAGGGGGTGACCGGCATTACCAGCAGGTGCTCCACCGTGCCGTGCTCTCGCTCCCTGAGCAGCGCGGCGCCGGTGAGCATGATGGAAAGCATGGTGATCTGGTCGATCACCTGCATCATCGCGGCGAACCAGGAGGCGTTCAGTTCGGGGTTGAAGCGCGCCCGCAGTGCAAGATCGACAGGCAGCGTTGGAACAGTGCGGTACCTCTGTGCAAATTCACTCACCTCGCCGTTGATGATCGCCTGAATATTGCCGCTGCCCGTGAAGGCTTGGGACATGCGTGTGGCGTCGACGTTGAGCTGGATCGCAGGGCTGCGACCGGCCAGAACATCACGCTGGAAGTTGGGAGGAATGTCCAGCGCGAAGGTGTAGAGCCCGGCATCCATGCCGCTGTCGACCTGGGTGGCGGTAATCATCGTCGGTGGCATAAAAGCAGGCGGATAAAATGAGCTTGCGATGCGTTGCGAGAGCTGCGAATGATCCTCGTCAACGATGGCAATGGGCGCCTTGCTCAGGACCTCTGGCGCTGCTGTCGCGGCCGCATAAACGGAGACTGTGAAGATGAGGATGATCAGCGTGAGCAGGATCGGGTCACGCAGCAGGCTGCGCAGTTCCTTGATGCCCAAGTGCAGAATATTGTGTGCCGCTCGCATGCCTAGCCCTCCTGTTTCTTGAGCAGGACCGTGCCGAGCCCGATCAGAACCGGGATCGCGATCAACAGTGGAATGAACGATGTTTGTAGGTCCGCAAAATCTAGCCCTTTGGAAAAAGTGCCACGGGTGATGGTCAGGAAGTAGGTGGTGGGGAATATATCCCCGATCACGCGGCCTATCCCTTCCAGCGATGAGACCGGATTGATCATGCCGGAAAACTGTATGGCGGGAACGATGGTAAAGATGGCTGCCCCGATCAGCGCTGCGATCTGGCTGCGCATGAGGGTCGAGATCACCAGCCCCATGGCGGTGGCGGTAATTACGTAAAGGAATGCCGCAAACGTGAGCGTGAGGATGCTGCCCGTGATCGGTACGCGAAACAGATAGACCGTCATTGCAACGAGTACCACGAAGTTGAACATGGCAAGCACGATGTAGGGAATCTGCTTGCCGAGCAGGAACTCCAAGCGCGTGACCGGCGTGACGTAGAGATTGACGATGGAGCCGAGTTCTTTTTCGCGCACCACCGACAGGGCGGTGAGTATCGCCGGAAGCATGAGCAGCAGCAGCGGGATCACCGCCGGCGCCATGGCCGGCAGGCTTTTCACATCGGGGTTGTAGCGGAAGCGAGTCTCGATGCTGACCAGTCCCTTGGTGGCCGCCTCACCATAGGCTTCACGCATCTTGGTGGCAAGCCAGTGGTAGTGCATGCCCTGCACGTAGCCGCTCGCTGTCTCGGCGCGCATGGGCATGGCGCCGTCGAACCAGGCGCCGATCTGCACCGGCGTGCCACGTGCGATGTCGCGCGCGAAACCGGGCGGTATTTCCAGCGCAAGGCTGAGCTCGCCGTCGCGCATGCGCTGGTCCAGATCGGCGTAGTCGCGGATGGGTGGACGTTCGATGAAGTAGCGCGAGCCGGCAAGATTGAGGGTGTAATCACGGCTTACCGAAGTCTGGTCCTGATCGAGCACAGCGAACCTGAGGTTTTCGACGTCCATGCTGATACCGTAGCCCAGCACCAGCATGAGCAACACGCTGCCCAATCCAGCCAGCGCAAGACGAATCGGATCACGCCGCAGTTCCAGCGACTCGCGCCGCGTATAGCTGAGCAGGCGACGCAGGTTGAAAAAGCCTTCACGGCTGGAGACGGTTGCTGCTGCAGGAGCCGGCGCTGCTACAGTGACCGATTGCGGTTGCGGTATGTCTCCCCCTGCCGCCGCCTCTTCAAGATGACTGATGAATGCTTGTTCGAGGTTGTGCGCTCCGCGCTTTGCCACGATGGCCGCAGGAGTGTCGCTTACCAGCACGCGCCCCGCATGCATCAGCGATATCCGGTCGCAGCGCTCGGCTTCGTTCATGAAGTGAGTCGAGATGAAGATGGTGACATTGTCTTTGCGCGCCAGTTCGATCAGCACGTTCCAGAAGTTGTCGCGTGCTACCGGATCGACACCCGAGGTTGGTTCATCCAGGATCAGCATCTCCGGCCCGTGGATCATCGCGACAGCAAGCGATAAACGCTGGCGTTCGCCTAGGGGCAGTGCATCGGGGAGGCTGTCCATGATCCCGGCGAGATCGAAACGGTCGGCCATCTCCTGCACCCGCAAGGCGATGCGCTCAGGCGGTATAGCGAAGAGCCGTGCATGCAACACCAAGTTCTGCCGCACTGTGAGTTCGCCGTAGAGCGAAAACGACTGGGTCATATAGCCGACGCGGCGGCGCGTGTCGATATCGTGCGGATTCACTGGATGGCCGAACAGTCGTGCCTGTCCCTCGCTCGCGGGCAACAAGCCGGTGAGCATCTTCATGGTGGTGGTCTTGCCGCAGCCGTTGGAACCGATGAAACCGAAGATCTCGCCGCGACCGATGCGGAAGCTCACGTGGTCGACCGCAGTAAAATCGCCGAAGCGCATGGTGAGATCGTGCGCTTCGATAGCGGCCTCCCCTCCTGGACTGGCCTCGCGAGGCTCAATCATCACGGGCCGATAACCCTCTCGCTGTACCGAGGGCAGCAACGCGATGAAGGATTCTTCCAGCGTGCGCGTCCCGGTGCGCGCCAGAAGTTCATTTGGCGTGCCACTGGCAAGCACTTTCCCGTCATTCATGGCGATCAGCCAGTCGAAGCGCGCAGCCTCTTCCATGTAGGCGGTGGCAACCAATACGCTCATGCCGGGGCGATTGGCGCGGATACTCTCGATAAGCTCCCAGAATTGGCGGCGTGACAGCGGATCAACACCGGTGGTGGGCTCGTCCAGGATCAACAGGTCGGGGTCGTGGATCAACGCGCAACACAGGCCAAGCTTCTGCTTCATGCCTCCGGACAGCTTGATTGCAGGGCGGTCGGCAAAAGGGGCAAGCCCGGTGGCGTGCAACAGCTCATTGATACGACGTGCGCGCTCGCGGCGGCCATGACCGAACAGGCGGGCAAAGAAATCCACGTTTTCGGCAACCGAGAGCGTCGGGTAGAGGTTCCTGCCCAGTCCCTGGGGCATGTACGCGATGCGCGGGCAGACATTCTTGCGGTGCTGTGGATCGGCCATGTTGCCACCCAGAACCTCAATTGTTCCTGATTGAATCGCCCGCGCACCGGAGATGAGTGAAAAGAGACTGGACTTACCTACCCCATCCGGCCCGATGATCCCCACCATGCAGCCGGCAGGCAGGTCAAGCGTTATCCCGTCCAGCGCCTGCACTTTGCCGTAGCGCAAGCTGAGTTCATTTAGTCGAACAACAGATGTCAGGTGCGGAGACGAAGCCACTTCGTCGCTCCCGTTCATTGCGGCAGTTTCACCTTGAGGCGATCAGGCCAAGCCGCGTTGGCGTCTTGTCGGACATAAGCAACTCCGGGCAACCCCGTTTTTACCTGGAGAATATATTTCTTCAGTAATTCGGGAGCGATCTTCGCCCTGACCCGGAACATCAGTTTCTCACGCTCGCTTGCTGTTTCCACCGTCTTGGGAGTGAACTGCGCGACGTCGGCGACAAAGGAAACCTGTGCAGGTATCACATATTGGGGTGCGGCATCGAGTACGAGGTGAACCTCGCTACCGATCGTCACACGCCCGGCGGCCGCGGTGGGCAGGAAGAAAGTCATGTAGACGTCACTGAGGTCGACTAGGTTCAGGACCCTGCCGCCGCCGCTGACGATTTCCCCCGGATGGGCAACCAGATATTGCACGCGACCATCGCGCGGGGCCTTCAGCGTGCTGTCGTCGATGTCAGCCTGAATCTTCGCGACAGAAGCGCGTGCGGCGGCTGCCGCTGAAAGTGCGCCGTTGATCTGGCTGCGTGCGGTCGTAATCGCGGAATCCATTGCAGCCGCCTGCGCACGAGTGGCACTCAGCGCAGCATTAGCACTGCTCACTGATGCACGAGCGTCATCTGCCGCCTGTGCAGTGACAACGCCTTTAGAAGCAAGCTCCATGACGCGCGCTGCGCGCTTGCTGACCAAGTCAACCTCGGTTTCCCGCTGTGCCACGATGGCCAGCGCTGCCGCTTTTTCGCTTTCCCGCTGGGCCAACTGACTGCGTGCAGTCGTGACGGCATCCTGAGCCTGGCGCAACTGGGCCTCGGCTTGTTGACGTTGCGCATCCAGCGACTGCGTATCCATCTGCGCGACCACTTGCCCTGCCGTGACGAACTCACCTTCTTTCACGAAGATGTCTCTCAATCGGCCTGCCGCTTTCGCAGCAATATCGATTTCCACCCCCTCGATGCGACCATTACCGCTGAGGATTCCGTCTTCGCGACTATTGGTACCAAACTTTTGCCAGCCCAAGCCAGCAATCACGGCTAACAGAATTACGCCGGCAGATAACCGTAACCAGAGTTTTTGTTGTCTATTCATGGCCGTGCGTGCTCTATAGAAAAGTAGTCAAATTGCAGCTTGTTACCGTCGACGCGCTAGGCAAGTCGCTCCTATTTACATCCTCAAGCTGCGCTAAATCACCCTGCGACTAACTACATCACCTCCAACACCTCTCAACCGGTCGGTAGCCTTCCCGACAAGACAAAGAGTACCACCACGACAAAGACGCAATTCAAGTTCCCATGCTTAAGTGGTAAGTATAATATATCTACTATATATAATGTATATTATCGAAAGAGGAATGTATGTTTTCTGAAAATTTGTGGTTCGTGCTGAGAAATACATCACAGCTACTGGCTCGTAACATTCGGCAGGACATATCTGGCATGGCGCTTACCTTTTTGCAGATACGGGTCTTGATAGGCATCTCCTATCGAGAAGGTATACGCCAAGTTGACCTTGCAGACGGGATGGATGTTCAGCCAATCACATTGGTGCATGCAATCGATCAACTCGCGAAGATCGGACTGGTCGAACGCCGCAAAGATCCAGATGATCGGCGCGCCTACCAACTGTTTCTGACCCCAGCAGCATCTCCATATTTGTCTGCCATCGAGGAAGTCGTGGCAGCAATCCAGACAGATATGCTTCGCGGCCTCAGCAAGGAACAGGTCTCTCTGCTTTCTTCAGCCCTGCAAATCATGCGTGACAATCTTGCGTCGCGGCTTTTAGAGCAGGCTAAGTAAAGGGGTGAATCATGGCACTTCATGTTCAGGCAATAAGAAATCTCGCTCCCGAAGACTACTTGCTAATCGAGGAAGAACACTTACGATTGCATCGTTTCCTAGAGAACCTTCGCAGTACTTGTCGGAACCTAAACAATCAACAAAATTGCCAAAGCTGCCCCCGTGAACAGTTGGGCACGTGCCGAGGGAGATTAGCTTCGTTCTTCCTCAATATTATCGATATCTCCTTCAATCATTTCACTCACGAAGAATCCGTCATGTTGAGGCAGGGTAGCGTTACAGAAGAACATGAAGACTTTCGCACTCATCAGCAAGCACACAGAGAAATTTTGCATGCGTTGGATACGATCATTAGTGAGTGTGCTTCGCTTGACGCCCAAGGTAAAACTGCTGAAGCCTATCGCCAACTCTACAGAAGGTTGTCAGAAATGTTTAATGAGCATGATCGCTTGTTTGACAACCCATTTATTCAGTCGACAAAACCTCTGGAACAGTGAAGCCGAAGTCAAAACTGCATACCCTCTCCGAAGCCGCTCCGCCACTTGCAGTTCAGACTCAACGTCTCTATTAAAAACGGTAAAGATAACCAACTGCAACCAGGTGGGTCCTCTTTTATATGGACGAGGGGGCTATCCGTTATTCCTTTGCCAAAGGCAGTCGGGGACGATGCTCCCCAAGACTAAATAAAAAAAGCGACCTCAGTCTACTCAGGCGGGCTTTGAAGTGAGCATTTTTTATTGCTCACCATTTATTCCTTCATTACGTATCTCAGTGGGTGCGCTTCAACTGCCAGCATGGCAGTACCTAAGACCTCATTTGCGGTTAGACCGAGTTCAGCCAATTGACACTGGTATATTTCTCTTGCGCGGTTGAATATTGAAAATGTTTCCTCGGTCCATTCAGCATCAAGTTGCGAAATTGCTCTAACTATTTCAGTATTGC